>DXFT01000085.1 GCA_019114285.1 Candidatus Odoribacter faecigallinarum | reverse complement strand
CCGCCTGTCCGTCCGGCTGGTGGCAGCACTCTCGTAGTGCAATGTGTATCAACGCTCAACAGCTTCCTACCTACTATTTACCTGCCTGAACAGGTAAGTAGCAGGTGAATTGCAAGTAAGTTGCAGGTAAGTAATGCCCGGCAGGCAGGTGGAACACACAGGGCAAGAAAGGGTTAGGACGATTGCGGTAGGTTGTTAAAATATGCATATTTTCATTTCATCCCAAAGGCGAAAAAAGAGGGCAACGCAACGGGCGCCCGCACGGCAGGAGGAAGCCGCGGCGCGAGTTCCGTTTTTTTTCGCTACCTTTGCCGCCCGAAATGAATAATCGGTTAGCGCTATGCTTTGGACACTATTCTTCACATTCGTCAAAATCGGCATGTTCACCATCGGCGGGGGCTATGCCATGATTCCCCTCATCGAGCGGGAGGTGGTGCACCGCGGCTGGCTCGGCAAGGAGGAGTTCCTCGACCTTTTCGCGGTGACGCAGTCGCTGCCGGGCATTTTCGCGGTGAATATCTCCATTTTCGTGGGTTATAAACTGAAGGGGGTATGGGGCAGCGTGATATGCGCGCTGGGGACCATCCTGCCGTCGTTCTGCATTATCCTGCTGATAGCCATGTTCTTCAACCATTTCGAGGACAACCCGTGGGTAGCGAAGGTGTTCAACGGCATCCGCCCGGCAGTCGTGGCGTTGATAGCCGTGCCGTGCATTTCTGCCGCGCGTTCGCTGCACCTGAAGCGCGTGCAGTTGATTGCGCCTGCCATCGGGGCGCTGTTGATTTGGCTGTGCGGGGTGTCGCCGGTGTGGATTATCCTGGCAGGCATCCTCGGCGGGCTGGCTTATACGTTCTGGTTGAAAGGCAAATTGAAAAAGAAGGAATCATGATTTACTGGCAATTGTTGTGCGTGTATCTGAAAATAGGCATCTTCGGCTTCGGCGGGGGGTATGCGATGCTGTCCCTGATTCAACATGAGGTGGTGAACAAGCACGGGTGGCTTACCCTGCAAGAGTTTACGGAGGTCGTGGCGATTTCGCAAATGACGCCGGGCCCCATCGGCATCAACAGCGCGACGTATATCGGCTACACCGCCACGGGGAGCGTGTGGGGGTCGGTGGTGGCTACCTTTGCCGTGTGCTTTCCCTCCTTCCTGCTGGTGCTGCTGATTTCCTATTTCTTCGCCCGGTTCAAGTCGAACAAGTACGTTGCCGCCGCGTTTGAAGGCTTGCGCCCCATGACGGTGGGACTCATCGCGGCAGCCGGGCTGCTGCTGGTGAACCACGAGAATTTCATTGACTGGAAGAGCGTCGTGATATTCGCCGCCGCTTTTTTCCTGACGTGGAGGTATAAAATCCACCCCATCCTCATGATTTGCCTGGCGGGCGCCGCAGGGTTGTTCCTCTACTGGTGAACGCCCTCCCCCTGCAACAGCAAGCGCCCGGAGGTGGCGGGACGTACGCGCCCCTGCGCCCGGACGTAAGCCGCCAATGCCTCCGCTATCTTCACGGGCGAGGGATGGCGCGCCATGCAGGTGTCCAGCCCAGTGCCGGCGAACTCCATGCCGGAAGCCACGTAGTCGCAAGTGGCAAAATGGTAGATGCGGGCAGTGTCCACGGGCTGCCCCCGGAGGAGCAAGCGTTCCAAGGTGCCGGCGTGGCGGTCGAACACCGCCTGCACCTCGCGCGAGACTTGCGGGAATGCGCCGCTGCCCGGCGCAAGGGCGGCATAGAAGGCGAAAAGCCGCAAGAGGTCCTTCCCCCGCATGGCGACCACCTCCAGGCTGTTGTCAAAGGGGAGCACCGCGAGGAGGTCGCCCGCCGTCACCGTCCCCGCCCGAAGCCCTGCCCGTATGGCGCCGGAGTTGATGAGGGCAAAGTCCACCTGCGGGAAAAGGGAGTCCGCCTGCCATTTCAAAGCGTCCGCGACAAGATTGCCCAAGGCGTTCTCCCCGTTGCGGACGAGGTTGACTCCCCTGTCCTCCACGGGATAATCCCCTTCCGCCACGCCAATCCCGAAGTGGAGCACCCGGTCGAGGGCATCGACATAGGGGCACAGAAGGCGGGACAAGGCGGTGTCGGACTCCACGCCCTTGCGTACAGGCAGCGGGTGCCAGTCCATGCCCGTAAAGCGCGTGCCACAGAAGAAGAGCCTCCCCCTCCCCACGTAACGCCCGCTGTGCGAAGCGGTGATTATCCACGTGCGCCCCACACGGAGGGGCTCCTCGATGTAGGAATGGGTATGCCCGTCCACCAGCACGTCTATGCCCGGCACGCGTTC
This sequence comes from Candidatus Odoribacter faecigallinarum, assembly GCA_019114285.1. Classification (GTDB taxonomy): domain Bacteria; phylum Bacteroidota; class Bacteroidia; order Bacteroidales; family Marinifilaceae; genus Odoribacter; species Odoribacter faecigallinarum. Next base: position 8,189 of record DXFT01000085.1, on the reverse strand, counting down.
TGCCAGCTGCGGCGAGGTCAGCGCGCCGGGGAAGGTCTCCGCCAACCCCAAGTGGACAAGCCCCACCACCAGGTCCACCCCTTCGCGCCTTAGGTCCTCCACTGCCCGGCGGGCTGCCTCCTCCTCGGGGGCGAAAGCCACCTCCCTGCCGAAAATGCTCCTCCGGGCAGTCCCCGTGGTGACTATCCCGAAAAGCCCCACGCGGATGCCGTTCACCTCCCTGACCAGCACAGGCTTCCCCAAGGGCTGCCCTTGGTAAGTCACGTTGGATACCACGAAGGGGAAGTCCGCCAGGCGCATCTGCATGAGGAGGGTATCCGTGGGCTGGTCGAACTCGTGGTTGCCGAAAGTCGCCGCATCGTAACCCATGTAATTATACGCCAGCAAATCGGGACGGGCTTTGAAGAAGTTGGAGACCGCCTGCCCCGTATTGAAGTCCCCTGCATCGAGCAAGAGCACCTCGCCGGGGAATGAATCCCTCACCCGGCGGATGAGAGCGGCACGCTCCGCCATGCCGCCCAGCGAATCAAAGGGGAATATGCCCCCGTGGCTGTCATTCGTGTGGAGCAGCACCACTTCCCGCTCCCCGGAAGTACACGCCGCCAATCCGGCAAAGCAACAAAACAGGCAGAAAATAATCCTTGTCATTAGCTATATTTTTAGACAGCCACAAAGATAATAAGTATTTTTTCCTACCTTTGCCGGAAAGGTAACTTTATAACTGAACGTTTATGATACGAGGATTCGGAAGCGATAATTTCTCCGGCGTGCTGCCGGAAATATTCCAGGCATTGGAGGAAGCGTCCTACGGGCACCAGCATTCCTACGGGGAGGACGAGTATTCTGCCAAAGCCATCCAGGACTTTAAAAACATCTTCGGCGAGGACATTGAAGTGTTTTTCGTCTATAACGGGACAGGAGCCAACGTATTGGGGCTGTCGGCATTCCTCCGTCCCTACCAGGCTGTCATCTGCGCGGAGACGGCACACATCAACGTGGACGAGTGCGGCGCCATCGAGAAACAGAGCGGCAGCAAGCTGCTCACTGTGCCCACTTTCGACGGGAAACTGACCATCGGACTGATAGAGAACCACATGCACGGGTTCGGCGACCCGCACCATGCCCAGCCGAAAGTCATCTCGCTGACGGAATGCACGGAGCTGGGGACGGTCTATACGCCCGAGGAATTAAAGGCAATTTGCGATTATGCCCACGCCCACGGCATGGTGGTGCACATGGACGGGGCACGGCTCTCCAACGCCGTGGCTTACCTGGGCTGCTCCCCACGGGCGCTCACTACCGACGCGGGCATCGACGTGCTCAGCTTCGGCGGCACGAAGAACGGCATGATGTTCGGCGAGGCGGTGGTCTTCTTCAACACCTCCACCATCGCCGAAGTGCCTTTTATCCGCAAACAGGCAATGCAACTGCACTCCAAGACGCGCTTCATCGCCGCCCAGTTCTCCACCGTGCTGAAGGACGGACTGTGGCTGAAAGCCGCCGCCCATGCCAACCGCATGGCGCAAATGCTCGCCAACGAAGCGGAAAACATCCCCGGCGTGCGCATCACCCAGGAGGTGCAGGGCAACGAGATATTCGCCATCATCCCCCGCGACAAAATCAAGGCCTTACAGGAGAAATGCTTCTTCTACGTCTGGGATGAGAATGCCTCGGAGGTGCGCTGGGTCTGCTCCTTCGACACGACGGAAAGCGACATCATCGAATTTGTGAACATCCTGCGCCAAGAGCTCTGCTGACATGCACGAGTTTGTCACTACGGAGGACGGAAGCCTCACTCTCCGCGTGCCGGAGCTGGACGAACATTACCACTCCGTCCACGGCGCCATCCAAGAAGCCCGCCACATCTTCCTCCGGGCAGGCATAGACCATTACAGGGACAGGCTTAGGCAAATTCATGCCGAATCGCTGCCCCTGCACATTCTGGAAGCAGGCTTCGGTACAGGGCTGAACGCCTACCTTACCCTGCTACACGCCGAGGAGATACAAGTGCCGGTATGTTATCACAGCCTGGAGAAATATCCCCTCCCCCCGGAAGAAACCGCCCGCCTGAACTACCCGGCGTTGCTGGGACGCCCGCAAGACCCGCTCTTCCGGGCACTGCATGATGCGCCTTGGGAAGAGACAGTGGAAGTGACGCCCCGTTTCCTCCTGCACAAACACTTTTGCGACTTCCGGGAAACCGATTTTCCGCCCCGCTTCGACATTATCTTTTTCGATGCCTTCAACCCCGAAGCCCAACCCCATCTCTGGACGCCGGAAGTCTTTGCCCGTTTCAGCGATGCCCTCCTGCCCGGCGGCATCCTGGTCACCTACTGCGTCAAGGGCATCGTCAAACGCGCCCTCCGCTCCGTCGGCTTCACCCTCGAACGCCTACCCGGTCCCCCCGGCAAGCGCGAAATGCTCCGAGCCACAAAGAAATGCCAGGAGACAAATGCACCAGAATGACAGCAACGCCTGCATTATTACTCTGAGTGCCAACCCTTCCAATAAACAGTCATCCAGAACGGCACCCGGAAGAAACTCCTGTGCTCAGGCATGTTCGAAATAGTGCGCCAATATCGAGTACACTGTGGCTGAAATGTGCGCTATGACCCTTGCGGCTTGCGGCTCATTCCCTTTAAAATCTTTGACAAACACCGCCAACGTATAGCATACGCCATTGGGAAGACAAATGTAGGCTACATCATTGTGCGCGACAAGGAGCCCTTCTTCAGTGGTATAACCGGAACCTGTTTTATGGGCGACGGTTATCCCTTCTTTCCCAAGCAAAGGAGCCACTATCCTGTCCTTGCCAGTGGTACACTCACCCAAAGTGTTCTTGATGAACCCTTGTTTTTCAGGACTCACAAGGCTGTCGGTAAACAACCGGTTCATTAGCATTGCCGCCCCAAGAGGGGAAGTATAATTGGAATAGGCTTTGTCATGGTCTGCTTGCATTTCAGATTCGGTATAAGCGATTTGAAAACTTGAACGCGGGATTAGCGTCGCAATGAAACGGTCGGTTTCCACCGTATTGACCAATCGCTCGAACATCAGGTTGCTCGCATTGTTGTCGCTCTGGACGAGCGTATATCGCAATAAATCCCTGACAGGCAATGTTATCACCGGTTCCAGATGCTCTTTCATCATCGGACTCCACGTCTCTGGATTGAGTTCTTCCCTCTTCACTGTCATCAAAGAATCAAGAGAAAGCCCCCGTTGGTCAAAATCATGGCAGACGGCTATGGCTTGGTGGACTTTAAACACGCTCATCATAGGATAGATGCTCTTGTTGTTCACAGCAACAGTGTCGGATCCATTTATGATTACAGCCACACCGATTTCACCAGGGCAGGCGGAAACGATTTTAGACAGGGTATCGGTAAGAAGCTCAGTATATGACACGGAGGCATCACTGCTTCTTACCGATTTGGCAAACATCAACATCACAATTAAAACTGCAAGACAAATCAAAGAAACAATTAAAACAGATACATTTTTCAATTTAGCCATATATTACACATTTATTGTCGTTGGTAAAAATACAGGTTCCTGCCGGAAAAAACGACATGGAAAAAAGATGTGCCGTGGCGGGCACATCTTTCTCAGGAACAGACAGGCAGGCTGTCTTATTCCATATAAAGTTTCAATTCTTCCGGCTTGTCCTTGAGGGAGACTTCCACGCTTTTCATGCTGCCGTCGCCGGATACATAATTGATTGTGTAAGTCTTGTTTTTCTCCAGCATAAAAGTCAGAACGTCATTCATGTCCTGAGTAGGTCCGGAGGTACGCCCGCCGCCCATCTGCAACTTGCCACAGAACACATCCAAATTGGTAGCGACCCGGTCTCCCGACTCTTTGGCATGCTTGCGGTCCTTGAACGCCATAACACGCAAGGCAACATGATTGCCGTCCGCTTCGATTTCGCTGAGATGTTCCTTATAGATGCCGACATAACGGTCAGTCACATTCTCGGCAGCCACATAACGGATGTTCTCATCCCACACGAGGGGGAAATAGGAACCTGTGGGCTTGAAGGAAGAAGCATAAATGGCTTTCTGCAAGTCATCCTTCACTGCCTGCCCTGCATCGGCAAGGAACCAGGCATTATCCAATTGACCGGGGAAATAGTATTCCGTAAAATACCATTTACCATCCGCCCACACTTCCGTCCAATTGTGGTTGCCCCGCTCGTCATGCCAATTAGGGGTTCCTGCCACGCGGGAGGGAATGCCCACGGCACGGAAAGCATCAGTCAGGATGATGGACAGCCCGGTGCAGGAAGCCATGTGCTGGCGCATGGATTCAAAAGGCGCTTGGTCAGGCTTCTCACGCTCCGTATTGTAATCCACCAGCACCTCATCACGTACATTCCGGTTGATGGAATCTATTGCCTCAAATACGGTCTTGCATCCTGCCACGTATTTGCTGAAACGTTCATAAAAGTCTTTTCTCCAGGCTTCCCGCTTCTCGTTCAAGCTAACGTATGGCAGGACCTCGTTCAGGAAAATACTGTCAGGCACCGCCTTTGCCCAAGGATATTGCTCGCGTGCCTTATAAGCGTATGCGGCATTCTCCAACAGGAAATCTGCCTTCAACTCCAACAAGTCCCGCTCCGGCATATAAGCAATAAGGAACGCCATGCCCTCTTTCTGGTTTGCCGGGGCTTCCGCCAAGGCTTTTTCCAACTCGGGGGCATTGGCACCGGCTTTGACAAGCGCTTGGTCCAACAACGCATGGTATTTCTCAGGAACGCCCGCATATTTGTTGCTCGTGCAAGCAAATGCACATAAGGCTAAAAATAATAATACGTACTTCATTTCTCTACATTTATTTTTTGTCACTAAAATATTTCATAAACTGCGCCCGTTCATACCGTTCCGCATGGTTCGCATCGGCATAAGAGAGCTTGCCCCGGAAAGCGTCCACGGATTCAAATCCTTTACGCTGCATCCATTCCGCCATGCTGTCGTTTATCTTGCTGATGGCTCCCAATCCTTCCTCATAGAGCACGGAGCAGACCTGCACGGTAGCAGCCCCTGCCAACAGAAGTTTGATAGCTGCTTCACCGGAGTGTACCCCAGTCGAAGCGGACAACTGTAACTTCGGGTCCTTGCCGCAAAGAATGCCCGTCCAGCGCAAAGTCGTGCGCAATTCCATTGCGGAACTGAACACGGGAGCCGCCCCCATCGCCATCCGTTCAATGTCAATGTCCGGCTCGTAGAAGCGGTTGAAAATGGTCACGGCATCCGCCCCGTAAGCCTTCAGCTTGCTGACAAATGCTGACAGATTTGTAAAATAACGCCCAATCTTAATGATGACGGGAATGTTCACCACAGACTTTACATGCCGCACAATGGCGTAATACATCGCTTCAACCTCCTTGCTTTCTTTAAATTCATCCGTGGGCAGAATAAAAGCATTCAACTCAAGGGCGTCTGCGCCTGCCTTTTCCAATTCACGGGCAAAATCAATCCACTCCCCGTCCTGCAGGCAACTGATGCTGCCAATCACGGGGATACTCAAGCGTTCTTTGGCTTGCTTCACCAAGTCTATGTACTGCTGGATGGTATTCGCACGGATATAATGACGGATATAATCCGTTTCCTCCGGATAGCTGTTGTCTGTGATATGTTCTGACGCCTCGCGATGAATCTGTTCCTCGAAAATAGACTTCAGGATAACAGCCCCCACGCCGTTAGCTGCCATTTCTTCCAATTTCTTTATATCAGAAGTCAAACCGCAACTTCCTGCAATAATCGGGCTGGGCATTTCCAATCCGATAAACTTCGTTTTTAAATCAACCATGGCTTTTTATTTAAAGTGTTCTTAATTTGTCTTATGGTATTCCCGCTCTCCAAAAATGGCAGTGCCGATTCTCACCAGCGTACTCCCCTCCTCGATAGCAAGGTCATAGTCGCCGGACATGCCCATGGACAATTCCTTGAAACTGTCCTCCCCGGCAAAATACGTTTCCCGGAGATGAACAAAAATGTCATGCAAATGGCGGAATTCCCGACGGATTTGTTCCCGGTCGTCCGTATAGGTGGCAATGCCCATCACTCCCACCAGGCGCACATGCTTCAAGGCAGGGTAAATATCGCTCCGGAGCAACGCTTCCGCCTCCTCCAGCGTCAGCCCCGACTTGGTGGCTTCCTCCGCAATATGAAATTCCAACAGGCAATCGATGCGCCTGTCATGCTTGGCTGCTTCCTTGTCTATCTTCTCAAGCAACCTCAAACTGTCCACCGAATGAATCAAAGAAACAAAAGAAGCAATGTATTTTACATTTTTCTCCTGCAACTGTCCTATCAAATGCCATTCTATATCTTTGGGCAGCACTTGATATTTGGCTGCCATTTCCTGCGGACGGTTCTCACCGAAAACACGCTGCCCGCCGGCATAAGCCTCCTCAATGCAGGCTGCCGGCTTCGTTTTCGAAACCGCCACCAACCGCACGCCCGCCGGCAAAGTGCTTGCAATATGTATGATATTCTCACGTATATTCATCATCAAATGTTTTTTAATACTTTGCCCACAAATATACTTTAAAATCGCCTATTCTGACAAAAAATGATAATACTTTTCTGTTTCATCAATTAATTTCTATCTTCGCACACAGAAAATAAAACAACATGACCCGCTATTTTATCGAACTGGCATATAACGGCAAAGCCTTCCACGGATGGCAGATACAACCGGATGCCCCCAGCGTGCAGGAGACATTGGAACACGCCCTCGGCACCCTGCTCCGTGCCCCTGTCAGCGTGGTGGGAGCCGGCCGCACAGACACGGGAGTACACGCTTCCTTCTATGTAGCGCATTTTGATTGGGAAGGCGCACTCTTTTCGCCGGAACAAATCGCCTACAAACTGAACCGGATTTTAGGGAAAGACATTGCCGTTTACAGGCTTTACCCGGTCCCTCCCGGCATACACGCCCGCTTCTCCGCCTTGTCGCGTACTTACAAATACTATATCGACAAAACGAAAGACCCGTTCACCTGCGAATATGCCTGGCGGGCACACCCCCTGCCTGACATCGGACGGATGAATGAGGCGTGCCGGATATTATTTGAATACAAGGACTTCACGAGCTTTGCCAAATTACACTCCGATGCCAGGACCAACGACTGTAGCCTCATGGAAGCCTGCTGGGAGGACACCGGCAAACAATTGGTATTCACCATCAAAGCCAACCGTTTCCTGCGCAATATGGTAAGGGCTATCGTCGGTACGTTAGTGGAAATCGGGCAAGGGAAATTAACGCCGGAAGCCATGCGTCAAATCATTGAATCCAAAAACCGCTGCAAAGCCGGTTCGTCAGTCCCGGGATATGCCCTCTTCCTCTGTGACATCACTTATCCCCCTATAAACGAATAAAACATGAAAACACTCATCACACTTTTAATAAACGTCGTCTGCCTGCTCCCGCTGCCGGGCAAAGCATTCCAACTCTCCAATGAAGCCGAAATCAGCATCCTGACCTGCTCGCCGGGCAAGGAATTATACTCCCTGTTCGGGCATACCGCCATCCGCGTCCAGGACCCCAAAGCAAACCTGGATGAAGTATTCAATTACGGGACCTTCGACTTCGACACTCCGCATTTTTATCTGAAATTCGCGCAAGGATTACTGCCCTACCAACTGTCCGCCACATCTTTCCGTAACTTCATGCTGTCTTACCAGATGGAAGAAAGAAGCGTATATTCCCAACGCCTGCGGCTTGATTCCCTGCAAAAACAACAACTCTTTGACTTACTCTTGGAGAATTACCGTCCCGAAAACCGCTCTTACTTATACAACTTCTTGTTCGACAACTGCACCACCCGCGCCCGGGACATCATAGCCAAAAGCCTACAAAATTCTCAGGTCGAATGGAACACCCCTGATTTGGATAAAAACTTCTGGAACTTGCTGGACGAATACTTGGCAGTTTCCCCTTGGGTGCAGTGGGGCATCCACACCATTCTCGGACAGCGGGGCAACCGCACCGCCACCCCCTACCAATACATGTTCCTCCCGGACTACCTGATGTACGGACTGAACACAGCTACCGTTGACCACAAACATCTGGCAGAAAAAGCGCAACTGCTCTATGAAGCCCCGGAACAAGACAATGCCACCCCTTGGTACTTTGCTCCCCTCTTCATCTTCGGCATCGGCGCACTCCTGCTCATCATCCTGCTA
>DXFT01000084.1 GCA_019114285.1 Candidatus Odoribacter faecigallinarum | reverse complement strand
AGCGGGCAAACAGTTGCTGCTGTGCCCCGCCCTGAATTAACGCCCCGTTGGCGGTGACGTTCACCATAATGTTCGTCCCCTCCAGAATAAAAGGGATGATGACAGCCCCGTCGGCAGTCGTCAAATAAGCTGCCGCAGGACCGTCCACCTCGCCTGTAAAGATAAAAACGCCATTCTTCAACGGGATTGTCGCCAGCGTGTCGGCTCCCGCACCTTCATCACGGATGAGCAAAAGGGTGCCATCTGCCACGCCGCCCAGTTTCCCGCTGATCTGGAACTTGTCCTGGGCTTTACAAGCCAATGTACATATAAAAATGATGACAAAAAATAATACTATCCTTTTCATAATTGTTACTTCATTTAATACTATTGATTTACTTTCCCAGAACCTCCATGACTTTCTTCTCCAGTTCCTTTCCCCGGAGGTCCTTGGCTATGATGCGGTTCTCCCCGTCCAAAAGGAAGGTTGCCGGAATCGCCCGCACAAGGTAACGGGCAGCAATCGGCGACCGCCACCCCGACAGGTCGGACACATTCAGCCACTTTATCTGCTCGTCCCGGCTTGCCTGTTCCCAGTTCGCCCGCTTGTCGTCCAGCGACACGGCGAAAATCTCCAACCCCTTGCCATGGTATTTCTTGTACAACTTGCGCAAGTTCGGCATCTCTGCCCGGCAGGGACCACACCACGAAGCCCAGAAATCCACGAGCTTCAACTTTCCCTTTGCGCCATGCAACGAAAGGGTGTCGCCCGCCAGATTCGCCGCCTTGAAGTCCGGGGCGATAGAACCGACCTCTACCTGCTTCAGAAAGTCCAATTGCCGGACAATCAACTCCCCGTAAACACTGTTCTTCGCCGGTTCGCCCAGCCGGTCATACACCTCCTTCAGCGACGGATAATCCATCTGCCCCATGCCATTGGCAATCACATAGGCGGTAACGGGCGAGTCCTTGAAGGTCGTCATCAAAACGTCCTGCGCCTTAGCCAACTCCACCAATTTCTTCTGGTATTGCTGCTGCAAGGCTTGCAGCTTCATCGAGTTCTGCTCTGCATAGGCAGCCTTCAGCTCCTGCTCCGCCTTCATGTTTTCCCTTAAAATCTGCTGGTTAATCAAGTCGAACTGGCTCAATATCCGTTGGGACTCCCCTCCTCCTTCCACCTCGATGCCATTCTCCCCCGCCACCACCGTGTACTCCTGATTCTCCAACATCAGCGTGGCGACAGACTGCTGCTCGGCAGTCAGGATATAAGCAGGCATCAGGCTGTCCACCCTACCGATAAACAGGAAATTCCCGTTCTCCATCTTGGCCTCCGCCAATTTGACCAACCCGGCAGGCGTGTTGCCCGCCAAGACCAAATCTCCGCCAAGCGTCCCTCCCAGCTTGCCGACAATCTTGAAGCCCTCCTGGGCATCCGCCGCCCACGGCAACAAGGCGACAAAAATCATAATTGCTATCTTTCTCATAATTGTCTATGTTGTTTCGTGATTCATTCGTTCTCCCCGCCTTGGTTCCGGCGACTTGCGCCCATCCGGCTTCCCCAAATATCATAATCAACCATCATTCCCATAGCCATTCCCCCTTTTCGTCAAAACTTGTCGATGAATCGAATCGCCTCGTCCCCGTCGAGACGCGGAATCTCAAAGTCCATGTGTAAACAGGAGATGATACCATAGTCCGCCACCCCGTGTTTTTCCTGGAAACGCCGAAGGAACCATTCCTGCCCACTTTGCCCGCCACTGCGCCCGGCCCAACGAATCTGCTTTTTCCCCCTTTTCCTCCAACCAAGACTGGGACAAATACCGCCGGTACTCGTCCAATGTGTCACGGCATTCCTTTTCGTTCACAAGTTTTTTATCAAGCAAATCTTGTTTCAAAAGCACAAACGTTTCATCGAAATCTTCAGGGAAAATCCACAAAAAAAACTTGTTCTTCTCCACTTCATAAAACGTCTTGAAGGTCTGACATTGAACATCCAAGCCAAACATCAAGGAAAAAACAAATACGAATAACGCGATTCTCATATCATCCAACCTCTAATTTTAAAAAATGGGCGGAGAGAAGGGAGAACTTTCTTCTCCCCGCCCGCCATAAAAAACAACACACTCGGAATAAACTCATCAGAATGGGATGAACGCCCCAAGCCGCAAACTGAACAACGGCACGCTGCTCGATGTAGAGTTCGTCTGCTGGTTGGTCATCGTCAAACGGATATAACGCACAGGACGCGACTGATATTCCTCCGGGACATAGATAAAAGTCGTTTCGCCCAAAGCATTTCCAATGTTCGAACTCCCGTCCTCGTAAGTGGCTTGCTGCCAATCATACCCGTTCTGTGACACTTCCACTTGCAGGGAAGACAGCAGATAACGCAGATTCGTCCTCGTGTCCGGATGCGGCTGTACGACCTTAAACCCGTGCAGTTCCTTAGCTTCCTGCATGTCAATCGTCACCTCGATAATTGTGACGCCCGTCGTAACACCCGGTTCAAAGCAATATTCATTCCGGTCCGTCCGTTGGTCCAGCAACCAACCGGCACCACCTTCTTTCTTGCCATTAAACGTGGTGTCGGAACAAGTCACCACCCATCCCGTCGTGTCCAATGGCGTGATTTCCGGCATTTCCGCCAGGTTATCGGAATTTCTTTCTGTCACCAACCCGGCATCAATTTTCCCAAGACTTTCCATCATTTGAAGGTAATAGTTCTTAGCTTCTGCCTCAAAACCCCAAGAAGCCAACTCTTCCTGGCTGATATAATGCAAATTATACCGTTCCGTTGTCACTCCTTGGACTTCCTTTAAGAATTGCAGCGTCATCAAAGCCTGGTAAGGATCCGTAGTACTGATATTATCCGTTATCTCGTCTTCCAGCATATAGCGGTTTTTACCCAGAATTACTTTTTTCAGGTTCGGGAAATAAAACAAGTTCCGGAAAGAAGCGATATTGTAATCCAACTCTATTTCTTCCAATGTATTCACATAACTTTCCCAACCAGGACCATACTTCTTCGCCATCAAACGGGAGAAATCGGAAGACCAAATCCTTTCGTTCATGATGTCCAATACCTCCGGAGCAAAATAAATCGTATCAATACAACCGGTAAGCATACCGTCACGTTCCACCGTAACAGGCTTGCTGAAATCCACATCCGGAAGCATCACGAAATAATCACGGTAATATTCGGTCTCCATAAACCATTCATTATAGTATTCCAACATATCGCTCATGTGCTCCTTAATGTTCCACTCATGTTGCTCGCCATCCGTACCTGTGTAAGTAAGCACCATGCGGAAGATATTGGCGTTATCCTCATCCAAGACCATCACCAAATTGTTCTTCACGGGATAGAAATTAACAATTCCTCGCGTAAAAGAACGCAAATCCTCATGATCTTGGGTGTAAGGACGGGCATATTGCGTCTCCACCAATGACTCCGTGCCATCCTTCGCAACATTGCTCACCGTCACCGTATAAACTGAATTACCCAAACCTTCCAGCATGACAGAATCCATCAGGTCCGCCTGCTCGGCAGCATCCACGGGAGGACGATACATTACGTTCGGCACCTCCTCGTCTTCCGCTTGCCAAGTAATCTTCACACTGTCTATCATGGCATCGATATTTCCCCGCCATTTCACTTTCAAACGTCCCCAACCCGGCAAAACCTCCAAATCGGAACATTTTCCCGTATAACGAATTTTCCCATTTCCGGCAAATTCATCATAAGTTTCCTCCAGACTCTCGCAGCTTGCCATAAAAAGCACCGCAAATAGCCAAGTCATGTATAACAATTTTCTTTTCATAACCAAATTCTTTTATTTTGCTTGCACGCAAACTTCCAGCTCGCTAAAAGTAATATATTCTCCCTCGTTCACCTCATAACCATAATTCCCTGTGGAACCATAGTACGTGTCCTCAATGACAAAGAACAAGTAACGGTAACTCTGTCCCGTCACACCCCCTTGCCCGTCATCCACCTCCTCGTAGTTACACAACATATCCAGATAAACCGGCTCCGCCTCAGCAACGACTTCAGGAGAAGCTTCTTTATAGGATATAAATGAAGTCGAAGAATAGATTGCATCACAACGCGCTGCCCACGACTGTTTCCAATACGATAACTCAGGCTCATCATTTAAGGTGAACAGTACAGCGCAATCTTCCAACTCTACAGTTTCGGGATCCTCGTTCGTCCCATAGAGTCTTAACTTGCTCGGAAGGCGGCTGCAATACCAACCACCAAATAAAGTCTCCATGAGGGAATAGCCGCTACCGGCATCCGGATAACTTGTCTCTAATTTAACATTAGCATAAATCCGTACAGTAGCCGGTACCCGCGGTTCCCTTAAATCAATAATATAACGTTCGCCAAAAGAATTCGGACCGGTCACATAAGTACACAATCCAAAGCGATTCCCGTTTAAAGCATTTGCTTTCAGCTGCTGACCATTTTTATCCCCATCGTAAAGATATTGCTCTCCTATCAGATATTCATCACTCTCAACCTCAGTACCTGTGAAATGGTAGTCAAAATCAGAAGACTTCAATGTATCTATATAAAGAGCTGCCAAATCGGGAAAGATTTCCTGCTTCACGCGATTACCCCGAAAATCTTCCGTTCGCACAATCACAGTGGTCGCCTCTTGCCTTTGCTGCATCTGGATATTCAACGTATCGCCACCTTCCATGATGGGAGAAGTCAACATTAAAATCGAATCCGGCTCTCCAGTCCTCGGATTGGTTCCAAGATAGAAGACATGGACTAATCCACTCACCACATCGGGCGAAGTATAACGCACTGAGAATCCATTCCAGAAAGGCATTACTGAAACACGGTCGAAAAATGCCCATGGAGCAGAAGCTTCCGTATCAAAAGCAACGTCTATCGCATCTGTTTCCTCCATTCGTTCATTGAAGAAACATACCTGTGCCGGCACGCTTGTCTGTGGAGCATTGAACCCTGTCAACAAAAGCGTATCATCCAGGTAAGTGCCTGTCTTTTCCATGGCATAGCCATATTCATCTGCATAACGTACTTTGACCCCATAAATATCCTTGTTGCTGGGGAGATAATATTTCATCGTAGCACCTCCTGCTATCGGTTGGAATTCCAATGCTTTCCGGAATTCCACGGGCACATCAAACCCGCTTTCGTCATCGTCCTGGCAAGCCCAAAGACCAACAAACGCTATCGTTAAAAACAACAATTTTCGCATCATAATCTTTTGTTCTAAATATCACATTTTACATTCTTACCACCCCGGATTTTGCACGCATCCCGCAATTGTCGTCTCCTCGCTTCGAATGGGGTACAAATAATCCCGCGGTGCTACAAACTTGTTCTCGGAGCTAACGATAATAGGACCTTGGAAATTGTTATAAAACTTTTCTTTCGTGTCACCCAACACGTTCCATCCATACAAATTCTCATTCAACTCCACGGCTGCCGTCTTCCAGCGACGCAAATTCCAATAGCGCACACCTTCGAAAGCATATTCGATATTCCACTCCTGACGGATAATTTCACGCATACCCTCTTTCGTATTCACCTTATTCCTGTCACGAGCCATTGCCCATGAAGTGCGTACATCCGGAATACCGGCACGGGTACGGATAACATCCAGGTTATCCCAAACATCCGCATTGGGAGCATCCAAATACTCATTCCACGCCTCTGCAGCAGCCAGATACAACTCCGCCACACGAATCAGAGGGAAAGGACAATCACCTATTGAGCTAAAATTATTCGCATAATTGTACAATGGAATGACCGAATAGGTCCACTTTTTCAACCAATAACCGCTCAAATTCTGCGGGGTAGTCGCATCAATTCGGGTACCTGTCAATCCAAAATTCTCCCCTTGATAGGCTTCCACCTTGTACTTGTTCGCCGTTGTGGTTCCCAACTGCCAGTAGCAACGGTCAGCCGCAATCGTAGCGTAAAAACGGGGTTCACGTTTGGTATGGAGCACTAACACATCCTCGTTCAGGGCAACTACGTCCGTATAATAGACATCCGTCTCCCGGGTTATCCCATAAGGATTTCCTCCGCCCCAAGTCGGATCCTGATCTATCGGCAAGCCATTGATGGTATAGAACATTTCCACCATCTTCAGACTTGGACTCATACAGGCACCGCTAAGATAATGGTTCGGGTCCGTAGTCAGATTTGGCAAAGTCCAAGGATAGAAATCAGCATACCCTGAACGCGTACCATCTTTCTTCACCATGAACAAGGCTTCCTCGCTTCCAAAATTGAATGTCCATGTAGAATACTCGATATTTTTCATATCCGTCAACAGCTCTGTTGTTGAGACTTGATTAGTAATCAACCTCTTGCCATTTTCCCAACACACTTCAATGGCTTCTTCTGCAGCCTCTGCGGCTATCCGCCATTTTTCCTTGTCTTTCACAGAACTGAAAAGCGGGTCTCCGTTTTTATTCTTAAAAGTGGCATAGTCCGGATTCCCATTAAACAAATCCGATGCCTGGTAAAGCAATGCCCGTGCTTTAAGTGCCAAAGCAGCTTCCCGGCAAAAATAAGCAGCATGGGTACTTTCTTTCATATTAAAAGGCAACAAGACCTTCGCTGCTTCATCGCACAAACGCACGATATGGGCAAAACAAGTGTCCACATGGCTGCGGGGAATTTGCATATCCTGTATATCCACGTTCGGGTCAATATTCTCCGGCACTAAGATAATCGGTCCGTAACGGCGAACCAGCTCAAAATAATAGTAGGCTTTCAGAGCTTGCACTTCTGCTTTCCATTCACGCTTTTCCTGGTCATCCATATTATACACGTCATCAATATGGGCAATGAAATGGTTACACATATTGATTGCCGTATAAAAATCACTTCGACCTCCACTTTCACTCGTCTTGGACCAATAGTCCCCATACGGATCCAAAGAATGTTGCATGCCGGAACCAATCTGTAATCCATCCAATGTAAGGCTATTGCGCACATGGTCACCCACAACAAACTCGTCAGCTCCCAAAAACGCCTCATTGGTCAAGGCGTTGGGAATACGTCCCTGCAAGAAGGCATAACAACTCTTCAACCAGTCATAAGCACCGTCCCGCGTCTCAAAAATACTGTTTAGCGTGGTCATATCTTCTTCCGGCACAATATCCAGGAAGTTCTCGCACCGCCACAAGAGCAAAGGCACTAATACGATTAATAATAAACGCTTCATATTCTCTGTTTATATCGTTAAAAACTAAAATTCAATCCTACGGCAAAGGTTCTTTGAATCGGATAATTAAATCCGTCTTCTCCCAATTCCACATCCCATAACTTGAAGTTAGAAATCAAGAATGGATTATTCGCCCGGGCAAATATTTTGACATTCTGCATCCGGATTTTCGATTTAATACTCTGCGGCAAATTGTAAGCCAACTCCAACGACGTACAGCGCAAGAAACTGCAGGAACGCATGAAATAAGTTGACTTGCGAACCTCCGTAGCATCTTCATTATACCAGTCCTCTTGCGGATTATAGGTAATGATATTGTCCACGGAAAGACGGGGCCAGAACGGACGGTCAGCCATGTTGTTTTCAGACCAATGGCTGTCATAAATCTCTTTCAGCATGGCATGGTCCGGCACATCGTCATCGCCGGTAAAAGGCGAAAGTGCTTTCGGATTCAAGAAGAATCCGCGCTGTCCGGAACCTTGGAAGGCAAAATTAAACTCCCAATTCTTATAATTGATGAATCCGCTAAAACCATACACAATCCGCGGAGTCTCCGGGAAACCGATATGCACGGCATCTTCCGTATCAATTACACCGTCTCCATTGATATCACGGTAACGGATATCTCCCGGCATGGCGGTCGGC
>DXFT01000083.1 GCA_019114285.1 Candidatus Odoribacter faecigallinarum | reverse complement strand
CCCAAAAGCAAGCCAATCTTTAGCGAAGCCCCTTAAATACACTAAAAGTAAGAGAAAGCCCCTCATAAATAAAACAAGGGGACTACACAGTTTTCAAAAAGAGGAAATAAATTTTCAGAGATTATTCATTACTTTTGCGGAAAAATTGAAAGAACACCAACATGCAATTGACTTTAGAACATCCTGTTTTCAAAATTTTGTCCGAAATCATTAAAGAAGAAGGGCTGGAAGCGTATGTCATCGGAGGTTATGTACGTGATTTACTATTGCAACGTCCTTCAAAAGACATCGACATTGTCGTGCATGGGAGTGGCATCGCCTTGGCAGAAGAGGCTGCCAGGCGATTGGGCAACCTGCATGTTTCGGTATTCAAAAACTTTGGCACTGCCATGTTCCGTTACCAAGGCGAAGAAATCGAATTTGTAGGAGCCAGAAAAGAATCATACCGGGCAGATTCCCGCAAGCCCATTGTAGAGGAAGGTTCCATCGAAGACGACCAGCGCCGGCGGGACTTTACC
Source organism: Candidatus Odoribacter faecigallinarum (assembly GCA_019114285.1). Taxonomy (GTDB): domain Bacteria; phylum Bacteroidota; class Bacteroidia; order Bacteroidales; family Marinifilaceae; genus Odoribacter; species Odoribacter faecigallinarum. Next base: position 14,970 of record DXFT01000083.1, on the reverse strand, counting down.
ATCAATGCCTTGGCCATTTCCCTGCATCCGGCACACTACGGGGAGCTGGTTGACCCGTTTAACGGGTTACAACATCTGGAAGAAAGATTAATAAAAACACCCTTGGAACCAGGTGTCACTTTTTCAGATGACCCGCTGAGGATGATGCGTGCCATCCGCTTCGCTTCCCAATTGAATTTCAAAATTGAAGATGCGACCTATGAAGCCATCAAAGCCTTCAGTTTCCGCCTGCCCATCATCTCTACAGAACGCATCATGGATGAATTCAACAAAATCATGTTGTCTCCCGAACCTTCACGGGGCATTTACATGTTAGAAGAAACAGGGCTGCTGAAACACTTTTTCCCGGAATTGATAGCCTTAAAAGGCGTGGACTGCATGGAAGGCGTGCGGCATAAGGACAATTTCCACCATACTTTGGCAGTTGTTGACAAAGTCGCATTGTACAGCAATGATTTATGGTTGCGCTGGGCAGCTTTATTGCATGACATCGGGAAGCCTGCCACCAAAAAATACATCAAAGGTTCCGGCTGGACCTTTTATGGGCACAACCATGTCGGGGAACGGCTGGTAGCCAAAATTTTCAACCGGCTCAAGCTACCCCAGAACGAGAAAATGCGGTATGTGCAGAAATTGGTAAACCTGCACATGCGTCCCATTGTGCTCAGCGAAGACATCGTCACGGATTCCGCCGTACGGCGCCTATTGTTCGATGCAGGAGACGACATAGACGATTTAATGACTTTGGCGGAAGCTGACATCACGTCCAAAAATGAAGAAAAAGTCAAACGCTTCCTGAAAAATTTCCAGATTGTAAGGCTGAAACTGAAAGAAGTGGAAGAAAAAGATTCCATCCGCAATTTCCAACCGCCCGTCTCCGGCGAAGAAATCATGGAAACTTTCCACCTTCCCCCCTGCAAAGCCGTGGGTGAAATCAAGAATGCCATCAAGGAAGCCATTCTTGAAGGTACCATCAACAACAATCCGGAAGAAGCACGCGCCTACATGTTCAAGATAGCCTCCAACATGCCCGGCATACCTTCCGGGCAAAAAGGCTAATCCAGCTTTTTAGGCACAACGACCTTCAACACCCCGGGCATAATTTTCAAATAGATGGGAGAAGGCATGGCATGGACATCCCCGTCTATCTGGACGTGGCTGATATCCCCCTCAATCATTGCTTCCTTGCATTGGATTTCTTTGAAATAAGAAAGCTTATAAAGTTTTCCGCTTATCATAAAAAAGAACGCCCAAATGATTTCAAAAAATGCGGGGCGTTTCAAGATGCAGATATCAAGCAAACCGTCCCGGACAGACGCCTGCGGAGCAATATAAGCATTAAAGCCATATTGGGAAGTGTTGGCAAAACTCAGAATAAAACAATTCACCCGCATCCGTTCCCCGTCACAGGTAATATAATATTTCCGTTCCGGATAGCGGAACCAAAGTTTCATGACTGCATAAAGATAAGAAAAGATACCCCGCAATTTTTGATGGTTAAATACACGGGCAACCTCAGCATCGAATCCCACCCCGCTGACATTCAAAGAAAACTGATCGTTGACCTGTATGACATCAATGGAAGCACATTGATCGGAAAGCACCTGCCGCAAGGCTTTTGTCATAAAAATAGAATATCCCAAATGACGGGCAAATCCATTGCCGCTGCCGAGAGATACGACGGCAAAAGCGATATCGCTGCCACAAAGGGCACTCCCGACTTCATTGACCGTCCCATCCCCGCCAACCGCCACGATATGCGTATATTTGCCCGAAGTCCGGGCTTCTTCAACCAATTTGCGCGCATGCCCGGAATATGCTGTAAAAACAATGTCATAGTCCACCCCCTCATATTCCGGCAATCTCCGAATACGTTCCGGCAACTCCTTTCCCAAGCCAAAACCGGAAATGGGATTGACAATAAAGAGCATGCGACGTCGTTTCATCTCCCTATTCCGTAATAGACATAACCAAATTCACGCATTTGCTCCGGGCTGTAGATATTACGCCCGTCAAAAACAACCTTTGCCTTCAACGCCCGCTCGATATAAGTGAATTTTGGCACTTTAAACTCTTGCCACTCTGTGACGACAATCATGGCATCAGCTCCTTCCAGCGCATCATACATATTAGCGGCATAAGAGATTTTATCCCCCAATTTGCGCCGGCATTCATCCATGGCCACAGGGTCATAAGCCGTAACGGTTGCCCCTGCTTCCAGCAATTGCATAATCAGCACAATGGAAGGGGCTTCACGCATGTCATCGGTAGCCGGCTTGAAAGAAAGCCCCCAAAGTCCAAAATGCTTGCCTTGGAGTTCCCCGTGGTAATGCCTGCGGATTTTCTCAAAAAGAAGTGTTTTCTGCCGGTCATTTACCTCTTCTACAGCCTGTAGGACCCTCATTTCATAACCATATTCTTTCCCCGTACGAACCAATGCCTTGACATCCTTAGGAAAACAAGAACCGCCATAACCGCAACCCGCATTCAGAAACTTATTCCCGATGCGGGTGTCACTTCCTATGCCCTGCTTGACAGCATCCACATTAGCCCCGACCAATTCGCAAAGATTGGCAATGTCATTCATAAACGATATCCGGGTTGCCAACATGGAATTTGCGGCATACTTGGTCATTTCAGCCGAGGGAATATCCATAAAATAAATCGGCGTATTATTCAGAATAAATGCATGGTATAGACGTTCCATGACTTTCCTTGCCCGTTCGGAATCCACTCCGATGACCACCCGGTCCGGATGCATGAAATCATTGACAGCATCGCCCTCCTTCAAAAATTCAGGATTGGAGGCAACGTCAAAATCGACTTGAACACCACGACGCTCCAACTCTGCACCAATCGTCTCTCTCACCCGGCAATTCGTGCCGACAGGAACCGTCGATTTTGTCACCACGACCAAATATTTATCCATTAATTCCCCGATTTCACGGGCTACATCCAAAACATAATGCAAGTCAGCGCTTCCATCTTCATCAGGAGGAGTGCCCACCGCAATAAAAACCACATCCACATCTGTCATGGCAGCTTGCAAGGAAGTCGTAAAAAACAAGCGCCCGCCTTGCCTGTTCTTCTCCACCAATTCCGCCAATCCCGGCTCATAAATAGGCACTTGTCCCCGATTCAACTTATCAATCTTTGCAGCATCCACATCCACACAAGTCACCGTCACCCCTGTTTCTGCCAAACAGGTCCCTGAGACAAGTCCCACATAACCAGTACCAATAACAGCTATTCTCATATCTTCTATTTTATAATCTTCATATAAGGCGCAAAGTTACGTTATTTGTTCAAATTATGACTATATTTGCCAGACGGACATTAAAAAATACATCATCATGAAACATCTACTCCTCATTACCACCTTCCTTGGCTTGTTGCTTTTGGGCATCAACGGATGCGGGAACAAAGAACAAAAAGATTTCAGCGAATATATTTCCGGTTACACCAGCGGAATGGTCACTGCTGAAAGTCCGATTTATATTTACCTGGCAAAACCTGCGGATAAAAGTTTCCAGGCGGGTTCTGTCCTTCCGGCAAAACTCGTGAATTTCACCCCCGCGGTCAAAGGAGAATGCATGCTGAAAGACGAACATACGGTCATGTTTACTCCGGAAACGCCGTTAAAAAACGGAGAGACTTACCAGGTAGCATTTCAATTGGGAAATATATGCACGGTGGAAAAAGGATTTGAAAATTTCACCTTCAAATTCAACGTCATCCCCCTCTCCATATTGTTTGAACCCGGCAAACTGACAATAGAACCCGACAACACAAATGCCTTGCAATATCAAGGCAGTCTGATATGCTCAGATTACATGGAGGCAAAAGAAGTGGAAAAGTTGGTTTCAGGCACATTCAAGGGGACTTCCCTGGTCCCCGTTTGGGAGCATGCAGGCAACCGGCATTACTTCCGCTTCCGGGATTTAGAAAAAAGCGACAAAGAAGAAGTCTTGCAATTAAATTTCAAGAAAGAAGTAAGCAATGAAAAAACAGTCCGGATTCCTATTCCGGGAAAAAATATTTTCAACGTCTTAAACATCGAAATTTCAGACTCTTCCCCTGCTGTCATCAGCATTTACATGTCCGAAAACATAGACCCGGAACAAGATTTAAAAGGCTTGGTAAACATTCCGGGCATCACATTGGACAATTTCAAAATAGACCAAAACGTCATCCGCGCTTACCTGCCTTCTTCATCCTCCATGAAAACAGGAGAATTAAACCTATATCCGGGCATTCGCAGCATCACAGGGAATACCTTGCAAAACACTTACACCACCTCCCTTCAATTGCAGTCCCTCAAACCGGAAGTAGAATTTATTGGCAAAGGGGTCATTGTGCCGGATAAAAATCAAGTATTGGTGCCTTTCTCTGCTGTCGGATTAAAAGCCGTGGATTTGGAAATCATACAGGTTTCTCCCCAGAACATGAATTTTTTCTTGCAGGAAAACACCTATGATGGATATGGCGACCTCGTCCGTACTGCCCGTCCCGTCTTCATGAAGAAAATAGATTTGCTCGAAAAAAATCCCAATATCGACACCGACAAATGGAATAACTTCACCATTGACTTGGCAAAACTCGTCAAACTGGAAAAAGGGAACATCTACCGCATTGTGCTCAAATTCAAAAAATCATATACCACATTGGACTGTGCGGACGAACTTCCCGACTCCGATTACGGGACAACAGACTGGGACAACTCAAATGGCTATGCCTATTACAACGAATACAGCTATCCTTCCGGCTACAAATGGAGCGAACGAGACGACCCCACAAGCGTGTCCTATTACACCGGCGAACGCTTTGCCAAGCGCAACATCATAAACACTTCCTTGGGACTGATGGCAAAGCAAGGCATGAACAACCAATACCACATCTGCGTGTCAGACCTCGCCACTGCCCAACCCGTAAGCAATTGCAAAATCACACTTTACAACTACCAGAACCAAGAAATAGGCACTGCCTCCACAGACAAAGAAGGTTTTGCCACTTTAGAGACAGATACAAAAGCCTTTATTGTCTTGGCACAAAAAGGGAATGACCGGGCGTGGCTGAAACTGGCAGACGGGAATGCCTTGTCATTAAGCAATTTTGACGTCAGCGGACAACACGTGCAAATGGGGGTGAAAGGATTCATTTACGGAGAAAGAGGCGTATGGCGTCCCGGTGACGACCTTCATCTTTCGCTCATACTGGAAGACAAAATGAATACATTACCGGAAGGGCATCCCATCGTAGCCCAACTGCTCGACCCCAACGGACGCATTGTCCAATCACTGACTGACCACATCGGGAAAAACAACATTTACAGCTTCACTTTCCACACCGACGAACAGGCACAGACAGGTTATTGGAATGCCATATTCCGCATTGGCGGGCTGACCTTCCGCAAAACAGTCCGGATAGAAACAGTCAAACCCAACCGGCTTGCCATCCAACTGCATTTCCCCAATGAGCATATCATTGGCAAAGGCATTGCCCAAAACAATATTGAAGTGGAAACCCGCTGGCTGAACGGAGCACAGACCTCAAACCAGAAAGCCACGGCGGAAGTCAAACTCTATGCCGCCAACCAAGGCTTTAAGGATTTCCAGGACTACACCTTTTCAGACAAATCCAAATATTTCGAACCCTCCCTCCTTGCCCTTTTTGACGGGACGACAGACGCGCAAGGGAAATTTACGATTTCCTTGGACAAAATAAAAACAGAGAATGCCCCCGGCTTGTTAAACGCTTTATTCACCACCCGGGTGTTCGAAAGCGGGGCAGACTTCAGCATCAGCACACAAAGCATCACCTATTCGCCTTACAAAGAATACGTAGGTATCCGCTTGCCGGCAAGCCAGGACGAATGGTATTCCACACAAGCCCCTGTGCGCCTTAGCGGTGTCACCGTGAATGCCAAAGGAGAACAGCAAGGCAACACGGAAGTCCGGATTGAAGTCTATAAATTAGACTGGAGATGGTGGTGGGACTCAAGAGACGAATATTTAGGTTCATACATCAACCGGGAATACAGCAAAAGCGTCTTTGCCCGGACTGTAAATGCCACCGACGGGAGCTTTCATGCAGACTTGAACATAAAAGAGAGCGGACGCTATTTCATCCGGGCGATTCTGCCCTCCGGGCACACGTCGGGCATCATTGCCTATTTTGGGAACTGGGCAGACGAAGCCAACCAGGAAACAGCCACCATGCTGCAATTAAGCACAGACAAAAAAGAATACAAGGTGGGAGAGATAATCCGGGTAACCCTGCCGTCCGACAAAGGCTCGACACTGATAGCCACTTTGGAAAACGGGAAGATGGTCAGCGACATCCGTCGCATTCCGGCAGAAAATGGGACCACCACATTGGAATTCAAAGCCACCAGCGACATGTGCCCCAACACATACATCGCCGTTTCCTTGATACAGCCGCACAACAACCGGGGCAACGACCGCCCGATACGCCTGTATGGGGTAATCAACATCAATGTGTCCGACCCTGCACTGCGCCTGTCCCCGGAAATTCAAATGCCCAAGGAATTACGTCCCGGCGAGGACTTTACAGTCCAAATCAAAGAGAAAAACAAACAGGAAATGAACTACACCATAGCCATCGTGGACGAAGGCTTGTTGTCGCTCACCTCATTCCGCACCCCCGACCCCTTCGGCTCATTTTATGCCCGCGAAGCATTAGGGGTAAAGACCTGGGATTTTTACGACTACATTTACGGGGCTTACGGCGCCCGCCTGGACAAAGCCTTTGCCGTCGGAGGAGATGAAAGCCTGAAGGCTATACAAGACGAAAAAACCAACCGCTTCAAACCGGTAGTACTTTTTGCCGGTCCCTTTAGCCTGCAAAAAGGGGAAACAGGCAGCCACACCTTCAAAATGCCGGAATACATCGGGGAGGTGCGCACCATGGTCATTGCAGCCACCAATGGGAAATACGGTTCCGCCAGCTACAACAGCCGGGTAAGCAAACCGCTCATGCTTTCCGCTGCCCTGCCGCGGCTGCTGACGCCGGGAGACATCATTGATTTGCCGGTCTCCGTATTTGCCATGCAAGAAAACATCAGGCAAGTCTCGGTAAAAATAAAAACAGATGACAAAATCACAATAGAGGGGAAAAACTCCCAAGAAATACACTTCTCAAAAACAGGAGAACAAGTGGTCTTTTTCAAGGCACGGATAAATGAAACGACCGGAACTGCCACCATCCGGATAGAAGCGACGGCAGGGAAGGAAACGACAAAAACGACAGAAGACCTTACCGTGCGCATCCCCAATCCGCGCATCACGACGATGGAAGAAAAAGAACTGAAAGCAGGAGAAAGCATCACATTCGATGAGGCAATCACGGGAGTGGAACCCGCCTCCGTCCTTGAAATCTCCTCGATTCCCCCGCTGAACATCGAACAGCGGCTCACTTACTTACTGGAATACCCGCATGGCTGTGCCGAACAAATCACATCCAAGGCGTTCCCGCAATTGTCCCTGCCCTACCTGATGAACCTCAGTGCGGAAGAAAGGTTGGCTGCCGACAACAACATCCGGGAAGTCATCAACCAACTGGCAAATTACCAGACCCCCGAAGGCGGATTTGCTATATGGCAAAGAGGCAAACAGGCTTCCAATTGGGTAACCTCCTATGTAACCCACTTCCTGACCAGCGCGCAACGCCAAGGATATGCAGTACCGACCCGGATGCTACAGAATGCGCTAAACTTCCTGAAAAAAGCTGCCAACACCTGGCAAGCCGATGACAATTTCAGCAACCAGCAAGCCCAAGCCTACCGGCTGTACGTTCTGGCATTTGCCGGACAAGCGGACTTCGCCGCCATGAACCGGCTGAGGGAGATACAGCTGCAACGCACGACAAGCCAATGGCTGTTGGCATCAGCCTATGCGTTATGCAACCAAAAAGAAATAGCAAACAAAATGATAGCATCCCTTTCTTCCGAAGTCCTCCCCTACCGCGAAACCGGCGGCAATTACGGGTCAAGCCTCAGAGACCAGGCATTGATTCTTCAATCCATGGTGACCTTGGACAAACGCCAGGAAGCCTACCGGATGCTGGAAAACATATCCAAATCCATGGGCTCGCAAGAATGGTGCAACACCCAGGAAACCGCCTTTGCCCTGCACGCGGCGGCAGCGTATGTCCAAACCTATTTAGGCTCCCAACAGGGCATACAAGTCACCGTCACGACCGACAAAGGGAAACAAGAGATACGCGGGGAAAAAACCGTATGGCAACTTCCTCTTGACGTCCACAACGGGCAAGCCAATGTTTCCGTACAAAACAACGGGCAAGGGAACCTTTCCGCCCGAAGAATCACAGTTGCCTCATCGCTAAAGCCCATCACGGACAGAATCAATTCGGGGCTGAAGATGGCTGTACGCTACCTCAACTCAAAAGGAGTGCCACAGGACATTCGCCACCTGAAACAAGGAGAAGACATCTTCCTGGAAATCACTGTAAAAAACATTGGAGTAACCGGAAATTATGAAGACTTGGCACTGAATTGCCTGGTACCGTCCGGCTTCGAAATCATCAACGAACGGCTGACCGGGGACGCCACCCTGCCGGGAGCGGATTACACGGACATCCGGGATGACCGCTTTTACGTTTACTTCAGCCTGGCACAAGGACAGGAAAAGACCTTCCGCTTCCGCTGCAATGCAGCCTTCCGGGGCAATTTCCTGTTGCCTGCCATTCAATGCTCCTCCATGTATGACAACAGCATACAGGCTGTCATCCCCGGAGGGGAAATCACGATAAAACCATGACACCGGATATTGCCTGTTATTCCCTCCCCCCACAGGGGAGAGGGAATAACATCAAGACAACGTACTGATAAATAAAGCTATTCCGTCAAACACCATCTGCAACCCGATGGTAGCGACAATCAACCCGATAATGCGGATAAGGGGATTCATCACATTATACTTCGTCAGGAATTGCCCGATTCGCCGCGCCTCCAGCATAAACACCAGATTGACCAGCAAAGCCAGCAGGATTGCGACAATGGTCACAAACCTCCCGTACTGCACGGGAAAAGTCACCGCAGCCGTAATGGTTGCCGGTCCGGCAATCATGGGAATCGCAATGGGGACGGTCGTCAAATCCGCAATTTTAATATGCTCGTCCACCTTCATGAAAAAACCTTTCAACAAACCGGACAAACCGTTATACATCAGCACAGCGCCACAGGTAATCTGGAAAGAATACAACTCGACGTGAAACACATAACTGAAAGTCACCTGCCCTAAATAAAGGAAGAATATCAAAATCAACATGGCGGTAAAGGTGGACTTCAAAGAAATATACCTCAACTCCGATTGGCTGAAACGCGTTTGCAAGGAGGAAACAATAAACACCTTCTGAATCGGGTTCACCAAAGCCAGAAGGGCGATAAAACAACTCAACACAAGATTAAATTTCATACCTCCGCCTCCTTCTAACGTTTTTTCCCTTTCTTCTGCACGGACCAACCGAATTTACCGATTCTCTTCCCCAGCCCGAAATAAGCCCCATGCACATACACCAAAGGCTTCGCCTGCTCCAATTCAAACTTGCCCGTCTCCGGGTCAAGATAGCGGTCATCCGCCTGCACGTTCACCACCTCGGCAATAAACATGTCATGCGAGCCTAATGGCACAATCTCCTTCACCCGGCACTCAATGCAAATGGGCGCCTCCTCAACGATGGGGGCGGCCACGACACCCGCCTTTCCCGGCGTCAGCCCCATCTCCTCAAACTTATTGTAATCCCGTCCCGACCGCACGCCGCACCAATCCGTGGCAAACGCAAGGTCTTCCGTGGTCAGATTAATCACAAACTCCCGGTTCCGGCACAGTATGTCATACGAATGCCGTTCCTTGCGCACGGAAATATAACACAGGGGCGGGTCAGAACATATCGTTCCCGTCCACGCCACAGTCAACAAATTATACTCCTCCGGGCTTTTCCCGCAACTCACCAAAACGGCCGGCAAAGGATAAATCATCGTCCCCGGCTTCCAATTATGCTTCATACATCTTCCTCCATTTAAATCCGACATATATCTTGACTCTCGGCTACAAAAATACGGCTTTTCTTCATAAAAAACCAAAGATGAATCCCTCTCCGCAAAAACCGCAAAAGCATTTGCCAATCGTTAATCATTAATCATTAATCATTAATCGTTAATCGTTTACCCAAGTCCGTAAAAAAGAAGCCGGAGACATCTCTGCTCCGGCTTCTATCGCTAATCACAACATGCTATTCAAACTCCGCCAAGGTATTCTCGATAATTCCGATAGCTTCCAACAATTCCATCTTATTTATAATCAACGGCGGGGCAAAACGGATAATATGCTGGTGCGTCGGCTTAGCCAACAAACCTTTGTCCCTCAGTTTCAGGCAAACATCCCAAGCCGTCTTGCCGTTCTTGGGCTTGATGACCACAGCGTTCAGCAAACCCTTGCCCCTCACTTCCTCCACCATGTCCGAATGAATCTGTTTCAATTTCTCGCGGAACACTTTGCCCAACGCCTCCGCATTCTCTGCCAGATGCTCGTCACGCACCACCTCCAGGGCTGCGATGGACACCTTCGCCGCAATGGGATTGCCGCCGTAGGTGGAACCATGCTCGCCCGGCTTGATGCACAGCATGATATCGTCATCTGCCAGCACGCAGGACACCGGCATCACGCCACCCGATATGGCCTTCCCCAAAATCAGGACATCCGGACGCACCCCCTCGTGGTCACAAGCCAGCAACTTCCCCGTGCGGGCAATGCCCGTCTGCACCTCGTCCGCCATGAAAAGGACATTGTGCGCCTTGCACAAATCATAAGCCTGTTTCAAATACCCCTCTGCCGGGACATAAACGCCTGCCTCGCCTTGAATCGGCTCTACCAGGAAACCTGCCACGTTCGGGTCTTTCAACGCTTCCGCCAGGGCAGGAATGTCATTATAAGGTATCTTGACGAATCCGGGCGTAAACGGTCCATAGCCCCCGTAAGCCTCCGGGTCGTTGGACAACGAGACAATCGTTATCGTCCGCCCGTGGAAATTCCCGTTGCAAACGATGATTTTAGCCTCCCCGTCCGGGATGCCTTTCTTCAGGTACGCCCATTTGCGGCAAAGTTTCAATGCCGTCTCGTCCGCCTCCGCGCCGGTGTTCATCGGCAACACCTTGTCATAACCGAAATACTTCGTCACAAACTCCTCCCATTCCCCCAGGACATTGTTGTAGAAAGCCCGCGACGTCAGCGCCAGCTTCTGCGCCTGGTCTGTCATCGCCTTGACAATCTTGGGATGGCAATGCCCTTGGTTCACTGCCGAATAGGCTGAAAGAAAATCAAAATAACGTTTGCCGTCCGTGTCCCAGACATAAATCCCCTCTCCCCGCTCCAATACCACAGGCAGGGGATGGTAATTGTGCGCCCCGTAGCGGGCTTCACGATCCATAAATTCTTGTGCTGTCATAAAAATATATAGTTTAGTTATTCTTTGCAGGTTGCAATTAACTAAAAAAAAAAACGTCTTCCTAATTTTTTCCCCGAAAAATATCACATAAAAATAGTAATATTGCACCGACCAAATGAAGTCATCAATTTTATCATAAGATTACAACACCATGATTACGATTTTAGGCATAGAATCCTCTTGCGACGATACATCGGCTGCCATTCTCCGGGACGGCATCGTCCTCTCCAATGTCATTGCCAGCCAGAAAGTTCACGAGGCATACGGCGGTGTCGTGCCGGAACTGGCATCACGCGCCCACCAGCAGAACATCATTCCCGTCGTGTCCGAAGCCATGAAAAGGGCTGGTGTCCAGGCATCGGACATCAATGCCGTCGCCTTCACCCGCGGACCGGGGCTGCTCGGCTCGCTGCTGGTCGGAGTCTCCTTCGCCAAGGGCTTTGCCATTGCCAACCGGATTCCGATGATTGAGGTCAACCACCTCCAGGCACACATCCTCGCCAATTTCATCCGCGAACCGGGAGTCGAGAGCCGCCACCCCGCCTTCCCCTTCCTGACCCTGCTGGTCTCCGGGGGCAACTCCCAACTCATTGTCGTGCGGGACTACCTTGACATGGAAATGATTGGACAGACCATCGACGACGCCGCCGGCGAAGCCTTCGACAAATGCGCCAAGGTCATGGGGCTGCCCTATCCCGGAGGGCCTGTCATCGACCGCCTGGCAAAGGAAGGCAATCCCGAAAGGTTCGCTTTCAACAAACCGCAGATACCCGGCTTGGACTACAGCTTCAGCGGGCTAAAGACTTCTTTCCTCTACTTCCTGAGGGACGAGCTGAAAAAGAATCCCGGATTCATCCGCGAAAACCTCAACGACCTCTGCGCCTCCCTGCAAAAAACAGTCATCGATATCCTGATGTCCAAACTCAAAAAAGCGGCAAAACAGACCGGCATCAGGCAAATTGCCATCGGAGGCGGGGTTTCCGCCAACTCCGCCCTGCAAAAAGCCGTCCACGACGAAGCGGCACGCTCCGGCTGGGAAGTGTTCATCCCCCGCCTCGGCTTTTCACTGGACAACGCCGGCATGGTGGCTGTCACCGGCTACTACAAATACCTTGCCGGGCAATTCATCGGACTGGACGCCGCCCCTTTTGCAAGAACAACCATCAATTAAAACAATACCGACATGAAAATACTCGTTACCTACAATTTGCCCCGCACCCCCTTCAACAACCTCCCCGCCGACTGGGAACTCACCTTCCCGCAAAACGAAGAAATGCCACGGGAGGAAATCATCCGCCTGCTTCCGGAATACGATGTGCTCTTGACCATATTCCACAGCCATTCCCCCATGGACCGCGAAATCATCGATGCGGGAAAACGCCTCCGCCTCATCAGCAATTACGGCGTGGGATACAATAACATCGACACCGCATACGCCAGGGAAAAAGGCATTGCCGTCACCAATACCCCCCGCTCCGTCTGCAATCCCACGGCAGAACTGGCTATGGCGCTCATGCTGGCGCTGGCACGGCGCGTGGCGGAATGCGACAGGCGCATACGCACAGAAAAAGAAAGCCTGTGGGGAACCATGAAAAACCTGGGCGCCAGCCTCGAAAATAAAACACTCGGCATCGTCGGCATGGGAAACATCGGCAAGAACGTGGCACGCAAGGCAGAAGCCTTCGGCATGCGCGTCATCTATTACAACCGCCGCACGGAAGTCTCCGGTTACCGGCGCGTACCCTTGGATACCCTCCTGCAGGAAGCGGATTTCGTCTCCCTACATACCCCCCTCACCACCGAAACACGCCACCTCATCGGCGCACGCGAACTCTCCCTCATGAAACCCACCGCCATGCTCATCAACACAGCACGAGGCGCGGTCATCGACGAAACCGCCCTGGCGGACGCCCTCAGGCAAAAACGCATTGCAGGTGCAGCCCTCGATGTATTTGAAAACGAACCGCACGTCACGGACGTGCTATACCGGTTGGACAACGTCGTGCTTACGCCGCACGTCGGCACAGGCACCATCGACACCCGCATCGCCATGGCAGAAGAAGCCCTCGCCAACATCCGCAACTTCTTCCAGGGCACGCCGACCAATGTCGTAAACTGACCTCCCCTCATCATCCACCCATGCCCCTCCGCTCTCACCGGCACGCATCCACGGCTCGCGTGCCGGCAGCCCCCCGGAAAATCCTCGTCTTTCCATACGCCATAAAAGCTGCCTGCTGTTATATGGGCGGATTGAGCTCCCATCACTGGAGACTCCTTACTTAAGCCAACGGATTTCAGATATCGATAGGCTTATCTTTCAATCCAATTTTCAAGCTGAATGCCGGTTAGATTCTTAAAGTGTTTCAGGTTCTCCGTCACCATGACCATATCATTTACAACAGCTGTGCATCCTATCAGCAAATCAAAATCATCATCGGCAGGAGTACCGGTCACGCGCAACCGGGCTTTTTCAGAAGCATATAAGTCAATGGCATTGCTTATGGGAAGTATTTTCAAAGCGGACAAAAACTCATCCAATTGTTCTATCCGTTGCTTCAAGCCTTTCCTGCGCCCAAGTTCCGCGCCATATTTCAATTCAGCTTCTGTGATTTCCGAAATATGACAATGCTCAAGACCTACCTTATCCAACTTTTTGTCTATGTCATATTCTCCGCGCAAAAGAAAGATACATATATTCGTATCAAGTAAATATTGCTTCATACTCACAATGTTATCGATTCCTTTTTAAACTTTCGGCTTTCTATTATTTCCTTAGCCATCTCGTCTGCGCTTATCCCCGGAAAATCCTCGTCTTTCCATACGCCATAAAAGCTGCTTGCTGTTATATGGGCGGATTGGGTTTCCTTCCGTGCTTCCTCTATCAGCTTTTCGCCCAGCCACCGCTTATTGCTTGCACTGAGTGAAAGTCCATGGATAAGTGCCAACAGTCCTTCTAACGAAATCGTTGCTTTCATACGTATTCCTCCTATTATTGAATGTAACACATTGCAAAAATAAGGAATTAATTGAATTGTTCCGCATCATTTCATCTCTTTTGTTTCCCAGTCTGTCAAAGAACGCTTGATTAATGAAGAACTAATAATGAAGAATTTCCCTGCGGTATGACAGTACATCTTATCCTTAATCCTTCATTCTTAATTCTTCATTCATCATTCATCATTCATCATTCTTAATTCTCAATTCTCAATTATAATAAGCTTCCACCCGTGCCCGGATGTTCTCGCGCAGGCATTCCTCGTAGAGCCACGGCTCGGCACTGTGGAAATCGCCCACATTGAGGAAGCCCAGGATGGGCTGGTATTCCGAGCCGCTGTAACCCTTCACGACCAGTACATGGTGCTCGGGCGAGCCGCTGACGGTGATGGTGTCGTGCAGCGTGGCGGGCGTGGCATCGGTGCGCCAGTTCACGGGGTTGATGCACATCGCGCAGGGGGCTGCCACCACGGGCTGGATGTAGCGCACGTC
>DXFT01000082.1 GCA_019114285.1 Candidatus Odoribacter faecigallinarum | reverse complement strand
CACTGGCGGAATAATTCTTTTTTTAATGAACAGCCTGCCGCTGCCTTCCCCGGGTAAATTTATGCTTTTTTCTCGGTCTGTTCCCGTTCTGTTCCCGTATCAAAGCCGTTTCAACTCCGATTTATCCCCCTTCTTCCTCTCATTGGCATTGGCGGAAAAAGACGGATAAGAGGGAGGGGGGGCTGTATTGTTGTTTGTCTTGGCTTTTATGTGGAGGGGAGTGCAAGGGAAGGCGGTTGTTTTTCGGAGGGGGAAACTGTTTTTGTCGTTTAGGTGCCGGTTTGTGCCGTTGGGGAAGTTATTTTGCCGTTTGGGAAAATTAATTGCCTGTCTGTGAGGATGAAACTACTTTTGCTCCCGATATCGATATCGCGAGTATTAACTTTTTAATTTGATGAATTATGGGAAAAACAAGTATTGACCTTCGGGGACGGTGCGGTAATTTGGTTTTTTACCGCACGAAGACCGGGACAAGGTTTCGGAGTGTCCCCTTGAAGAGTAATTTTCCGGACACGCCTGCGCAGCAAGCGGTACGGAAACGCCTGCAGTCTGCCCTGCGGTTTTACCAGCGGCTGAAGGAGACGCCGCTCCTGGAAGCGTGGCGCGTGGCGGCGGAGGGAACGACGGCGAACCGCTATACGCTGTTTATCAAGTCGAACATTGACGTGTTCAACGAGCAGACGCTCGCCGACCCTGCCGCGCTGCAACTGGTGCAGGGGACGCTGCCGAGGCTGAACTGCCTGGAAGCCGAAAGGCTGGAGGACGGCGGCGTGCTGCTCACGTGGGACAATAGCCTGTGCGAGGAGCATACGGCGCTGGACGACCGCCTGTGCGTCGCCGCCCTGTTCGAGGGACGGCTTTATACGCCGCGGTTGTTGGAGACGGACGGGGCGCGGAGGCGCGACCGCCGTGCCCGGGTCAGCCTCGCCGGCACGGAAGGCGGGGAAGCCCACCTGTATGCGTTTTTCATGGCGCCGGACGGCAACGCGTATTCAACGAGTTGCTATGCGCACGTGGCAGAGGAGGGCGGCTTATGAAGGGCATTGTCGAGACTGTGGCAGGGGTG
The DNA here is from genome assembly GCA_019114285.1 of Candidatus Odoribacter faecigallinarum. Lineage (GTDB taxonomy): Bacteria > Bacteroidota > Bacteroidia > Bacteroidales > Marinifilaceae > Odoribacter > Odoribacter faecigallinarum. The sequence continues at coordinate 9,516 of DXFT01000082.1, read as the reverse complement.
GTGGAACGCCTTTCCCTGTCGTCTGCCGAGAAAAAGCGGCTGGAAAAGGAGCTGACGGAAGCCGTCGTGGAATACGAACGCCTGCGCGTGGAGCAGCAGAGCGCGGTGGTAAGCCGCGAGACGGAGGGCAACTGGTTGCAGCGTTCGTGGCGACCCGTGGTGATGCTCGCGTTTGCGGCGGTGGTGCTGGCAGGCATGTTCGTGGACCTGCCCGGGCTGGAGGACGCCTCCAGGCTCTGGGACCTGTTGGAAATCGGGCTGGGCGGCTATATTGTCGGACGTTTCAAGTTGCGGAAATGAGGCTTGTGGACCATCGCCTGGCAGGCGCGGAGGTGCAGCACCTCCCCTGCCCGAAGAACCGCCGCAAGCTCCTGGCTGCGGAGATGATTGTGCTCCACTACACCGCCGGGGCAAGCGCCCTGTCGTCCGCCCGCTGGCTCGCCCGCGAGGACGTGAAGGCTTCCGCCCACCTGGTCATCGGGCGGGGAGGGGAAGTCATCCAGCTGGTGGCGTTCGACACGGAGGCGTGGCACGCCGGCATTAGCGCCTATGCGGGACGGAAGGGGCTGAACCGTTATTCCATCGGCATCGAGCTGGACAACCTGGGACGGCTGCAGGTGCAGGACGGGGAGTTCCTCGCCGGGTGCGGGCGCGTGGTGGAGCCGGAGGAGGTCTATGTGGACGAATCCGTGGCAGTGCCCACGTTCTGGCACCGCTACACGCCGGTGCAGCTCGACCGCCTGCGGGAAGTGTGCCGCCTGCTTTGCGCCGCCTATCCGGTGCGCCACATCGTGGGGCATTCGGACATCACCGACCGCAAGCAGGACCCCGGCCCGGAAATCCGGGCGCTCCTGCGCCAGCATCTTGAAAAAGGAATCATCTTTAATCGTTAATCATTCATCTTTAATTATTTATCAGTTATGGCAGAATTTAATTCGTATTTATTGGGAAAAGCATCGAAATCAGTAGGTAACGTCACGCTCTTCTACGTGAAGAAGAAGAACATCGCGCGGGCGAAAATATTCAAGCGCAAGGACACGGTGACGCCGGAGATACTCACGCAGCGCGCCAAGCTGGGCATCCTCTCGCAGGAGGGCAGGCGGATGCTGCCGGTGGTCCGCAAGGGCTTCGTGGGCGTGGGGAAAGGTTCGCCTTCCAATGCCTTTGTGCAGCTGAACATGGATGCCGTGGAGGTGGACGGCGACTACAATGCCACCATCAATTACCCGCAGTTGCGCGTGGCTTCGGGCATCCAGATTACGCCGAAGGTGGCAGCCACCTACAGCGAGCCGGACAGCCAGTATGCTTTCACCGTCGAGTCGCAGGAGGAGGAGGAAGGCTTCGCGCTGACGGACGACAAGGTGTATGCCGTGCTTTACGAGTCGGTGCTGAAGCGTACGCGCTTGGTGGATTTGGGGACACGGGGTGCGCCTAATGAGTTGTCTTACCAGTTGCCGGAGGACTGGGACGCTGCCAACGTGCATCTCTATGCCTTCGCCACCACTGCCAACGGCCGTGTGGCTTCCGACAGCATTTACCTGACTGTGGGCTAATTGCCGCCGTTGACGGGAATAAAAAGGCAAGTGGGGAATTTCTCCCCACTTGTTTGTTGTTGTTCTACAAGTGCCATGTTCCATGTCGTGCCTTTGGAAACCATGATTCCCGAAGGCATTTTTATTTTTTAGATAAATTAAGGGGGGAAACGTTTGAAATGTGGAGATGATTTTCTATCGTACCAAAAAAAGACTGCCTCCGGTTGTCCGGCAGGCAGTCTCGCGTGTTATGTGCCCGCTGAGAAGTGCGGGGCGGATTGTGAATTAGAGTTTATGTATGACTTTCAAGTTGTCCATACCGGTCTGCACCGCTTCCAGGTTCATCGGAATGAGTTTGTGGTGGCGTGCCGGCAGGGATTTCTGCAAGCCCTTTTCCAGGTTTTCCATGTGGATGATGGGTTTCACTTTCAAGAAGCCGCCGAGGATAATCATGTTGAAAATCTTCGGGTTGCCGCCTTCAGCCGCCAACCGTGCCCCTTCAATCTGGTAGATGTTGATGTCGGTGCGGGTGGGGTGGTGGGTGATGCCGTTCGGGTCATAAATGAGGGTTCCTCCCGGTTTTACCAGCGGCTCGAATTTGTCCATGGACTGCTGGTTGAGCACAATGGCGGTGTCAAAGGTGTTGAGCACCGGCGAGCTGATACGTTCGTCACTGATGATGACGGTCACATTTGCCGTACCGCCACGCATTTCCGGACCGTAAGAAGGCATCCATGATACCTCCTGGTCTTGCATGATTCCAGAGTAGGCAAGGATTTTTCCCATGGAAAGCACTCCCTGACCGCCGAATCCTGCTATAATAATTTCTTCTGTCATATTGCTTGAGAATTATTTTCTGGTTTATACATCTTTAATGTCTCCTAACGGATATTTCTTGAACATGTTGTCGCGCATCCATTTGTTGGCATCAACGGGCGACATTTTCCATCCTGAGTTGCAGGTTCCAACCACTTCGACGAAGGAGAGGCCTTTTTTCAGGCGGGTGTTCTGGAATGCCTTTTTGAGGGCGTTCTTGGTTTTCCTTACGGCAGCCGGTGTGTCGGCGCTCTGGCGGGTCACATAGCAGGTGCCGTCCAATTGTGCCAGCAGTTCGGTGATTTTCATCGGGAAGCCGTTCAATTTGGCATCACGTCCGTATGGAGTGGTGGAGGTCACCTGTCCCAACAGGGTGGTGGGCGCCATTTGTCCTCCGGTCATACCGTAGATGGCGTTGTTGATGAATACGACCACAATGTTCTCGCCCCGGTTGCAGGCGTGCATGATTTCCGCACAGCCGATGGAGGCAAGGTCGCCGTCGCCTTGGTAAGTGAATACGTATTTCTCGGGGTGCAGGCGGCTGATGGCAGTTGCCAGTGCCGGGGCACGCCCGTGGGCAGCTTCTGCCCAGTCGATGTCGATGTAGTTGTAAGCGAAAACGCTACAGCCTACCGGCGAGATGCCAATCGTCTGGTCTTGGATGTCCAATTCTTCAATGACTTCTGCAATCAGTTTGTGGACTACGCCGTGCGTACAGCCCGGGCAGTAGTGCATCACATTGTCGGTGAGGAGTTTGCTCTTTTGTAAAACAATGTTTTCCTCTTTAATGATATCTGATAATTCCATGTTATTCTTCTTTACCGTTTTGCTTAAATCGAGAACTTATTTTTCAAGGCTTCTACAATTTCCTCCGGGGTCGGAACCACACCACCCATGCGGCCGTAGAATTCCACCGGTTTGCGTCCTTCCACAGCAAGGCGGACATCTTCCACCATTTGACCGGCACTCATTTCCACTGCCAGGAAGCCTTTGGCTGTGTTGCACAGTTCACTGATAGGCTTGGTCGGGAACGGGTAGAGGGTGATGGGACGCAACAGACCGACTTTGATGCCTTGTTCACGTGCCAGTTGTATGGATTTCTGGCAGATACGGGATGTAGAACCGTAAGCGACAAAGATATAGTCCGCGTCTTCACAGTTCAGCATTTCGTAGCGCACTTCGTTGGCTTCGATTTCACGGTATTTCCGTTGCAGTTTTTCATTGAATACTTCTTGCCTGTGGGCTTCCAGTTCAAGTGAGGTGATGATGTGGCGTTCGCGGTTCTTTTTGCCTGTCAGCGCCCAGTCGCCGCATTGTTTTTCGATTTCTTCCTCCGTGCGGCGTGGTGTGTAGTCGGGCAGGACCACTTTTTCCATCATCTGGCCGATAACGCCGTCTGCCAAAACCATTGCCGGGTTGCGGTATTTGAATGCCAAATCAAAGCCCAAGACAACGAAGTCACTCATTTCCTGTACAGACGCCGGAGCCAGCACAATCAGGTGGTAGTCTCCGTGCCCACCGCCTTTGGTTGCCTGGAAGTAGTCACTTTGTGAGGGCTGTATCGTGCCCAAGCCGGGACCTCCGCGCATAACGTCCACCACGAGGCAAGGCAATTCCGCGCCTGCGATGTAAGTGATGCCTTCTTGTTTCAGGCTGACGCCCGGACTGGAAGAAGAAGTCATTACCTTCTTGCCGCAAGAAGCACCTCCATATACCATATTGATTGCAGCCAATTCACTTTCTGCCTGCAATACGACCATTCCTGTCTCTTCCCATGGTTTGCGCAACATGAGCGTTTCCATGACTTCAGACTGCGGGGTAATCGGATAACCGAAATATCCGTCGCATCCGCAACGGATGGCGGTTTCTGCAATAACCTCATTCCCCTTCATTAATTTTACTTCTGCCATATTTTTCTAAAATTACTCATTTACTGATTAACTGATACTATTTAATTTCTGTTTTGTAAACTGTAATCACAGAATCGGGACATACGAGCCCGCAACTTGCGCAGCCGATGCACGCTTCCGGATTTTTCATGTAGGAATAGTGGTATCCTTTTCCGTTTACGTCATGATGCAGTTCCAATACGTGTGCGGGACATGCAACGACACAAAGGTTGCATCCTTTGCAATGCTCCGTGTCAACGACGATTGCTCCTCTGAATTTTGCCATAATCTTTAATTTATAAATTGTCGAATATTTTTATTGTTTTCGCGATACGTTGTAATCGTTTCTGGCTATAAAATTACTTTTTAAAATTTATTCTGCAAAGAATCTTCCTTTTAATTTCATTTTATTCCGTTTTCCCTCTCATTTCCTGTGCTTAAACTCATTTTTCATGGTCTTTCCGGAAGCGTTCAATGCGCTCTTTGAGCGGTTCCATCTGGTCCATGCTGATTTGGGAAACGCATGCCCGCAATCCTTCCCGGCTGCTTCCGCATCCTTTGAGGGTGATGGAAGAAATGCCATAGTAAAGCAGTTCATGTGCCAGTTCCGCCCCTGTCATGCCGGGATACATGATGGTGAAGTAGAATCCGTCTGCCACCGGTTCGTCGCCGTCCTTGTCATATACCACCTTGAAGCCGGCATCCGTGTACAGTTTCTTCATGGTTTTGGCGCGCAACCCGTATTCCCTGACGTCCGCAAGGATGTTGAGGGTGCCCTCGTTGGCAGCTTTCAAGATGGCTGCAACTGCGTATTGCGGGGAATGGGCTGTGCCGGAAGTGAAGGTGTAAATCAATTTGTAGGTCAGCGTGTAGCCTAATTGTGCGGAGTGGAAGCGTTCCTGCAAATGCGGGTATTCCCGTTTGAACAGGCTGTCCGATACACATAGCAAGCCCAAGCGTTGTCCTGCATAGCTGAATAGCTTGGAGCTGGAAATCATAAAAATGTAGTTGTCCGTGTATTTGGCCACAGTCGGCTGAAATGGCGCTTCCCCGGGATGGGAAAGGTCCTTGCGGAAATCCATGGCAAAATAGGCAAGGTCTTCCAGTACGATAACGTCATATTCCGTTGCCAGTTTGCCGATGATTTGCAGCTCTTCCTCTGTCAGGCAAACCCAGGAAGGGTTGTTCGGGTTGCTGTAAACGATGCCTGCAATGTTTCCTTTGTCCAGGTATTCGCGCAATTTCGTCTCCAGTTTTTTGCCCCGGTATTCGTAAATATCGAAAGTGATGTAGGGTTTGCCAATGACCTCCATTTGTGTTTTCTGTACAGGAAAGCCCGGATCTATGAATAACATGGTGTCTTGGCCTTTTTTGCATTCTGTCACAGCCATGAATGCTGTATAGGATGCCTGCATGGAACCTACTGTGGGAATGATGCTTCCCGGGTTGATGTCGATGTCCATGAAGTTCTTGACGAAGCGGGAGGCTTCCTGTGACAGGGCGGGCAAACCTTCCAGCATGGGATAGAATTGGGCAACTCCTTGTTTTAATGCCTCGATTTCAGCCTTTGTTCCAATCTGGGAAGGGGGTAGCCCCGGAACGCCCATTTCCATTCGTATGAACTTTTCGCCTGTCGCTTTTTCCAGCAAATTGGCGATTTTTACGATGTCACGGATGGAAGCATTGTCTAAATTGTTCGCTCCGCATTGTGCCATGGTTGAATCAACCAATTGTTTATCAATCAAATTATGTTGCATGACTCTTGTTTGGTTTATAACTTACATTTTGAAACAATATTACGGAATTGGATTGAAAAAAAGAAGTGTTTGAGGTTATTTAACTTATAAATAGGGTAATTTGTATCGTTTGCAGCTAACAATCTCACAGGAAGGGCATGCCCGGTTGTCGCTCTGCCCGGCTATCGCCGGAATTTCACTTTTTTGTATTACCTTTGCGGGAAGAATATTAAATGCAAGAATTTTGAATCTGGAACTTTTCATAGCACGCCGCCTCTTATATGGAAAAGGGAAGAACACGGTTTCTACCCCTATCGTTAAAATTGCAGTGGGGGGGATTGCTTTGGGAATCTGTGTCATGTTGCTTTCGGTATTTGTCATTATGGGTTTTAAGCAAGAGATTACGGATAAGTTGTCCGGTTTTGTTGCCCATGTGGATGTTTCAGTTTATGGCAACCAGCCCTTGCGGGCATCGGATACTTTGCTTTCCTTGCTAAAGAATGACAAGCTGGTGAAGTCAGCAACGCCTTATGTTGTCAAGCCTGCCATTTTGAAAAGTCCGTCGGAGATTCATGGCATTGTGTTGCGGGGGGTGGATTCTCTTTACCGTTCCCCTTTTTATGCCCGTCATTTAAAGGAGGGGCGTTTCCCTGATTTTTCCGGGAGCAGGGCATCGGGAGAGGTGTTGCTTTCAGCTTCGGTGGCAAATCTCTTAAAGGTGGGGCTTGGGGATAAGGTGACGGCTTATTTTGTGCAGGAACCGGTCCGGGCACGGGTATTTGTCATTGCGGGTATTTATGATACGGGATTCAAGGAGTATGATGATATGATGGTGCTTTGTGATATCCGCCATTTGCAGCGTTTGAATGGCTGGCAGAATAAGGAAGTCTCGGGCATTGCCCTCGAGTTGTTTGACTTGAAGGATATTCCTGTTGCCAGTGTGGGTATCGAAGAGCGTCTGTCTGAAGGAATGGAGGGGGAGGCTTATTGTGTGGGGACATTGTACAGTATGGCTCCGCAGGTATTTGACTGGCTGAGCCTGTTGAACATGAATGTTGTGGTGATATTGACGCTTATCATTGTGGTCGCAGGTTTTAATATGGTGTCCGGCTTGTTGATACTGATATTGGATAAGACTGCGTTAATAGGTATTTTGAAAACCTTGGGCGCAAGGAATGTTTCTTTGCGCCGTTTGTTTTTGTATATGGCGGGGGGATTGGTGGTCAGGGGAATGCTTATCGGCAATGTGCTGGCATTGGGGCTGGCAGGATTACAGCATGCTTTTCATATTGTATCTTTGGATCCGGAGATGTATTATATGGAGACTGTGCCGATTGTTTTTAATATAGGTGTGATACTTTTGCTGAATGTGGGCGTGTTGCTGCTTTCGGTGGTGATGCTGCTTGTTCCCGCCATGTTGATTTCAGGAATCCGTCCGATAAAAGTGCTTAGGTTTGAATAGAATGCAATATAGAATAGGAAAAGTATGAAAGAGCAAGTGTGCCAATGGCTTATTTTACATCGTCGGGGAGTGATGGGGACCGTGATATTCCATCTCTTGCTTGCCATTTGTTTCTTGGGGGTGAGCATATCCCAGGCGGATGTACATTATGAAATAGAGATTGTCATGGAGGTGCCCGATGAGGAGGAAGTGCGGCAGCAGCGGGAGGAAGAGCAACGGCAGGAGGATATTCGCCGGCAGGCTTCGGGGGAGGAGGTAGAGCGGATGTTGCGTTCCATTGCTGTCAATGAAAATGTGGAGCGTGCCGAGCATCCCATGGAACGGGTTGAGGATTATATTGATGAAATCAGGAAAGAATTGGAGACGGCTGCCGGGAATGACGGGCGTTACGTTGCCCGGCGGGATGAGCATTACCAGAAAGACAGTTTGCAATGGGCGCATGGCAAGGAAGAGCAGGCGCTTGACTCTTTGAAGTCTGTTTTTTACGTAGGAGAGAGCAGTGTGTCTTATGATTTGGACGGGCGTTATGCACGCATTTTGCCTATTCCCGTATTTAAGTGTGAGTCGGGGGGAAAGGTGGTGGTGACGGTGGTTGTCAATCCGCAGGGTGTTGTGATGCAGGCGGAGGTTGTGCCATCACTTTCTGAGGATAATGAGATTTTATGGCGTGTGGCCAAGGATGCTGCCAACCGTTCTCGCTTTAATGAGAAACCGGATGCGCCTTCCCGGCAAAAGGGAACAATCACTTATCATTTTGTGCCCCAATGAAATCTTTTTCCGCAGTTTCCTTTCCGGCAGTCCGGTGGCTTCGAGAAGGCACGGAGGCTGTGCTTGCCCTTTTCTTTCCCGGTGTGTGTGAGGTGTGTGGAAGGGCATTGGTGCGCGGGGAGCGTTATTTGTGTACGGCATGCCTTGCCGATTTCCCTTTTGCTGATGATGCTTTTGATGGGAATCGTGCCTTGGCGGAGCGTTTTGAAGGAGCGGAGCGCCCTCCGGAGAATCTGTACACTTTGTTTTATTACAACCGTTATGGTGATTACAAGAATCTGATATATAGTGTAAAATATTATGCCAACCGTCGGCTTGGTTTTTATTTGGGGCGTATGTTGGGCGAACGCTTGCTTGGGAAATGTACAGCGGATTGCCTGGTCCCTGTGCCTTTGCATCCCCGCCGGGAAAGGGAACGGGGATTTAATCAGGCATTGGAGATTGCCCGTGGGATAAATAGTGTTCTTGGGATAGAGATATGCGACCGTGCCATCATCCGTATCCGTAATAACGATTCACAAACCGGCAAGACAACGGCCGGGCGGCATGAGAATGTGCATGGCATTTTTGCCCTTCACCAGCCTTGGCAGGTTGCCGGGAGGCATGTCCTTTTGGTTGATGATGTGATTACGACCGGGGCAACGGTGGGTAGTTGCATGCAGGTGCTTGCCGCTGCGGGGGAGGTGCGTTTTTCTTTGGCGTGCCTGGCGCGGGTAATTTAGCCTGCTTCGGTCATATCTGGATGGATTGCATTTGTATATTTCAACGGCTTTTGTAAATTTGCTCCATCATATTTAATCTTTTTGTTATGAAGATAAAAACAGGTATAGGAATTGATGTACACCGCCTGGAAGCCGGAAGGGAGTTCTGGCTGGGGGGAATTAAGATAGAGCATGAGCAGGGGTGCGTGGCGCATTCCGATGGGGATGTGTTGTTGCATGCGATTTGTGACGCGCTTTTTGGGGCTGCCGCCATGGGGGATATCGGGCAGCATTTTCCGGACACTTGTCCCGCTTACAAGGGGATAGACAGCAAAGTCCTTTTGTCAAAAACCAAGGATTTGATAGAAGCTAAAGGTTATGCTATCAGTAATGTGGATGCAGTGGTCTGCCTGCAGAAACCTAAAATCCGTCCTTTCATCGACAGTATGCGCCATTGTATTGCAGAAGTGTTGGAGTTGGATGTGGAGGATGTTTCTGTCAAGGCGACAACAACTGAGCATTTGGGGTTCGAGGGAAGGGAAGAAGGGGTGTCGGCGTATGCGACGGTCTTGTTGTACAAATTATAAAAAATGGCGGGTATGTCTGCCCGCC
>DXFT01000081.1 GCA_019114285.1 Candidatus Odoribacter faecigallinarum | reverse complement strand
CCCGCCACTAACGGCTCGTCCTTTTTCAAATCAATTGTAGCCACCGTTCCCACCGACAAGGGAGACAAGCCCTTCTCCTTTAAGGTTGAGCAAATTACCTCTCCTATCCCCTCAGGCTGGCATTGCTTCCGGCAGCCCACACCCAAATGCAACACTGCCGGACGGTAATACAAAGCCGGCACCTCTGATTCATGCACAAAGGGTGTCACGGCTATCAGCAATTCATATCTTTCCTGCGGAATGTCCTCAAAATGGTAAAAAACATCCACATGCGCAGGACGGGTACGCTCCAGGTAATCCGTCCCGCCATCACGAATCTCCAACAGCAAGGCTGTCGGGCGAGCGTTGACAAACTTAGCAATCAAATCATTCATCGGCAAAGCCCGTTCCACCTGCCAGCCATATTCCCCGCCCAGCAAATCCAACGCCCACAAGCCGGAGGTATCGCTCTGGGTGGTCAGCACCGCCTCTGCCCCCAAAATACCTGCAATCCGCTGCGTCAGCCGGTTTGCCCCGCCGACATGCCCCGAGAGCACGGAGATGACATGCCGTCCCTCTGCATCCACATTTACCACGGCAGGGTCAACATACTTGGATTTCAGACAAGGAGCTATCGCCCGCACGCAAATCCCCATCGCTCCAACAAACACAAAAACCTCATACTCATTAAAGTGTGCTTGCGTAAAACGCAGAAGGGAATCCACCCGTACACAACCCTCCCGTTCCTCTACGGAAAAGACCTCCACCTCTCCCTGCCCCCATTCCTGACGGATGCGCTCCGCTACCCGTACCCCGGCATCCGAAGCCACCATGATTGCCATTTTCATCATACCATCTGTTTTAAAAATTCCAAATCAAACTTGCCAGCAACGCCACATTCAATGCTGACACAATTCCCCCCAACATATATAGCATATATTTGGTCGAAACCTTATTTTTATAAATCCCCATCACCCGTTCCGAAGAAGTCAAATAAACTTGCAGGAAAATGGTCACCGGCAACTGGATGCTCAGCACCATCTGCGAATACACCAAGCCCATGAACGGATTGGACACCACCATGATAATCACCAACGCCACCACCAAAGACAACAACACCCCCCAACGCGAATGAGAATCCTTGATATCATACGGTTCCCGGAACATACCGGCAAATATGGAACCGGCAGCCATGCCCGAAGTCAGCGAAGAGGCTATCCCTGCCAACAACAACGCCACAGCAAACACCACTGCAGCATTTCCTCCTAACAAAGGCTCCAGCATCGCCCCCGCATCCTGCAATTCAGTAACTCCCTCCCCATTCTTGAAAAACGTGGAAGCTGCCAACAGAATCATCGCACTGTTAATCGCCCAGCCTACCATCATCGACAAAAAGGTATCCCAGAACTCATAACGCAATTGCTTGCGTATCACCTTGTCCTCCTGCAAATGCCACTGGCGGCTCTGCACAATCTCAGAATGCAAAAACAAATTATGCGGCATGACGACAGCCCCCAATACACTCATCACCACCACCATCGCCCCCTCCGGAAAAGAAGGGGTCACCCAAGCCTTCGCCGCCTCCCCCCAGGCGATGTCCACCAAGGAAAGTTCATAGATAAACGACAAACCGATGATGGAAACGAAAGCAATAATCCAACGCTCAATGACCCGGTAGGAGTTGGTGAAAAGCATAATGGCGACAAATACGGTCACCAAAACCGCCCCAATGCGCACCGGCACCCCGAAGAGCATTTCCAAGGCTATTGCTCCGCCCAGGATTTCCGCCAGCGAAGTAGAGACCGAAGCCCCCATCGCCGTCAGCAGCCACAACCGGGCATAACGGGGCTTCACATATAGCATCGCCGCCTCAGAAAGGCATAAACCCGTCACAATCCCCAAGTGCGCCACGTTATGCTGCAAAACAATCAGCATCACCGTTGAAAGCGATACCATCCATAACAGCACATACCCGTAATCCGCCCCCGCTGCCAGATTGGAAGCCCAATTGCCGGGGTCAATAAATCCCACCGTCACCAGCAAGCCCGGTCCAATGTATTTCAGGATTTCCAAGCCTCCCAGCCGCGGGTGGTGTTTCACCGTATTCAAAGACTCCCGTATAAACTTCAACATAACATCTCTATTATTCAAGGCAAATAGACTGACACCACCGTTATCGGGTTGTGGGCATCCACTGTCAGGCGACATGCCTTCCCCTCCACAAAGCCGCACGCCTGAGCCGAGGCGCGGAAGAGTTCCAGGCTCTCTGCCGATACAGAATTAAACACGACCACCCCGCCGCGCTGCATCCTTCCTGCCAACAGTTCCATCATCCGGGGCAACTTCCCGCCATGCCCGCCGATAAAGACCGCATCCGGTGATTCCAATCCTTCCAGATTCACCTCCGTGAAATCTCCCATCCGCACCTCAATGCCCGGCACGCCATAGGTACGGCAATTCGCTTCCAAGAGTTCACGGCGCTCCTCGCAACGTTCAAAGCCTACCACCCGCAAATGAGGGAACTGCAACTTCGCCTCTACCGACACCGCTCCCGTGCAAAAACCGATATCCCACAAACAACGCCGCTCCCGCAAATCCAACAAACTCAACGCCAGCAAACGCACCGGCATCTTGGTCATCATATTCTCCCGTCCCTCGATATGCTCCAGCGCATCATCCGGAATACCGAAAGGGCGTTTACGTTCTTCCCGTTGTTCCAATATCAGGCAATTCGGCATCCGACATTCCTTCCCCACCGCCTCTTCCATCCGTCCTATCAGCACCCGCTCCTGTTCCCCGCCCAAATGTTCGCCCACATACATCCTGTAATTCGAATAACCATAGGCAAGCATCCGCTCCGCCACTGCCTGCGGCGTATGCACACCGTCGGTCAGCACGCCGATTTTCCCGCACCGCTCAATCAAGGCACGGTCCAATTCATGCCAATCCCGTCCGGTCAAGGACACCATCCGCATGTCCTCGTATGGCATCTGTACCCGGGCAGCCAGCATCTGCAAAGAACTGAAATAGGGGTACACCTCCACGTCCGCCTCCGGCATCCGCCTCTTTACTGTCCCTGCAAAACCGAAAAACAAGGGGTCGCCCGAAGCAAACACCACCACTTCCATCTCTTTCTCATACTCTGCAAATACCCGCTCCAATGGCGGCTCTATAAAAATCCACCGGCTATCAGGCAGCAAGCGGTCTTTCATCAACTCATAATGCCGCCGTCCCCCGGAGAACACCTGATGCCCCAACACCAGCCTCCCCACTTCCATAGGGAAAGCCACCTGCCCGTCATCGTCTATTCCTACAATGTAAAACTTCATTTCCTATATCACTTATGAAAACACTCTACTACTTATTATTATCATCACACATCCCGTCCCGGCAACAGGCGGGCAGCATCGTCATAACACAAAATGGCATTCACGATGGTCGCCGCCACATTGCTGCCCCCCTTCCTGCCTTCTACGACCACCTTCGGCAGCCCGGTGAAAGACTGTAACATATATTTCGATTCCCGCACATGCACGAAGCCGACAGGCGCACCCACCACGCCCAACGGTGCCGCCTTCCCACGCCGCACCAGCGAGCACAGTTCCATCAATGCCGTCGGAGCATTCCCCACCACATACAAGGCATCGGGATGCTCCGCCACCGCGATGCGGAAGCCTGCCGCCGCACGGGTCATACCTTCCTTTTGTGCCAATTCCACGGCACGCGGGTCGTTCAGGTAACACTTCACCTCTATCCCCAGCCGCTCCAGCGCACCTTTCCGGATGCCGGAAGCCGCCATCGTCACGTCCGTCACAATCGTCCGGACCTTTCCCCCGCTCAAAGCGCCGTACATCTTCTCCACACTCCCCGGCTCTACGGAGAGCACCTCCTCCATCGTGAAATCTGCCGTCGTATGAATGGTATGCAGCAGCACCCACAGCCGTGCGCGGTCCTCCACCGGATAGCGCAACTCGCTCATGATGCGCCGGAAGCTCCGCGCCATGATGTCCTGCCCCACTTTCCGTCCTTCCTCCCGCTCCGTAAAATACCCGCGCGGAGTGATTATCTTTCCCTCCCAAGTGTATGACTCGCTGTTGCCAATGAGCACCACAGTAAACATGTCCACCTGTTCCGGGTCAAACGCAGCCAAGGTGGTCACCGCCACCTCTTCCCCCGAGCGTCCAGCCTGCTTGACATACCCCACAGGAGTAGCCCCGTCCCTCGCCTCCAGAAAAATCTCCCGCAAGCGGTGCAGCTGCCAATACCTCCCCTCGCTCCGGGGGTTATATACCGCCGTCACAAAATCCGCCTCCGCCGCCGCCCGGATGCGCCGCTCGATAACCTCCCAAGGCGTCAGCAGGTCAGACAAGGACAGGACACAAAAGTCATGCCCCACAGGCGCACCCAGCAACGCCGCCGCTTTCTGGAACGCACTGATGCCCGGCAAGACGATGACCTCCACCGGCGAATGCCGCTCACGCTTCACCTCCCACACCAAGGACGCCATGCCATAAATCCCGGCATCCCCGGAACTCACGACACACACCACCTGCCCTGCCTCCGCACGCTCCAGCGCCACTTCTGCCCGTTCCCGTTCCCTCCGCATGCCCGTATCCACACACTCCGCGCCTTCCTTCACGAAAGGACGGACAAAACCGAAATAATACTTATAACCGACCACCACATCCGCCTCCGCCAATGCTTCCCTCACCGCCTGTGTCATATCCGCTTCGCTTCCGGGCCCGATGCCGGCAACAATGATTTTTCCTCTTTCCATAGCTGATTAATTTTTCAGGGTGCAAAGATAATAAACCGCCTGCAAATAAACTCCCCCTCCCCGCATTTTAGTGCGCCCGCCCCCTGCTGCCTGGCAGGGATGCCCGTCCGCCGCATGCGAAGCCGATATTCTATATAGCATACGAAATTATTCTATGTAGCATATTCAAATATTCTACGTAGAATAATTTTATATTCTATATAGCATAAACATTCCGCTTCCCTAAAGCAAAACACCGGGCAAGGGGCGAGATTACGGGAAATATTATTACCTTTGCCGCCGTAACGGTTTCGCATGGGGCGCACCGCCGCACGCGATGAAAAGGGAATCCGGTGAGAATCCGGAACAAGCCCGTTGCTGTATGCTCTATGAAGCCGCCGGAAAGACTTTCGCCACTGTCCCCTCCGCGGGACGGGAAGGCATCCGGAAGGCAGAGCGAGTCAGAAGACCTGCCGTTGCGGTATTGTTTCACGGCTTTCGAGGATTGGAGCCAAGAACTGGATAAAAATGAAACAGGTTACTTTATTATTATTGGCAGTTGGTTGCTTGCTCATGCCGGGGAAAGGCAGGGCGCAAGAGTTTTTGATTTCCGGCAGGACGCTGGACATCCACGGGGAACCGTTACCCTTCACCACCATCCGGGTGGGCGAGACCGCACTGGGGGCAAGCTCCGACGCGGAGGGGAATTACAAGCTGCGCCTCCCTGCCGGCCGGCACGTCCTCACCGCCACGCTGGTGGGCTACCTGCCAGCCACGCGCACCGTGGAAGGCAGCGGGGAGCAGCGGTTGGACTTTGTGCTGCGGGCAGACACCATCCGCCTCCAGGAAGCGACCGTGCGCGGCAAAAGCCAGGCGCGACAATTGAGGGAAGGCACGTACCAGGTCAGCACCCTTGACGTCCGCTCCGCCGCCAGCCGCACCACCGACCTGGGCACGCTGGTCAACCGCACGGCAGGCGTGCGCCTTCGCCTGGAGGGCGGCTTGGGTTCAGACGCCGACCTCTCGCTGAACGGCATGTCGGGAAACGCCATCCGCTATTTCATCGACGAAATACCCTTGGACATCCAGGGCGAGGGCACCACCCTCACCCACCTGCCGGTAGGTGCCATCGAGCGCATCGAGGTCTATAAGGGAGTCGTGCCCCCGCACTTGGGGAGCGACGCCATGGGGGGTGCCATCCACATCGTGACCCGCAAAGAGAAACAGAATTACCTGGACGCATCCTACAGCATCGGTTCCTTCCACACCCACGTGGCAGACGTAAACGGGCTGTACATCTTCCCCCGGACAGGCATCATCGTCAAGCCTTCCATCGGCATCAAATACAGCCGGAACGACTACACCATGCGGGCTATGGAACTGTGGGACGACGCTGCGGGGGCATACCTGCCCCGGGACGTAAAGCGCTTCCACGATGATTACTTCTCCCTCTCCGCCGAGGCGGAAGTCGGCATCGAGCACCGCAGCTGGGCGGACGCCTTCTACCTCTCCGGGGGATACCACCAGACTGACAAAGACCTGCAGAGCGGCTCCATCCAGACCATCGTCTATGGCATGGCGGAACGGCAGGAAAAAGCAGGGAACATTGCCGTGCGCTACAGCAAGCGGGACTTCCTCACCCCGGGCTTAGGAGTGAACATCCTGCTTTCCCACACGTGGGACAAATCCGTGACCATCGACACCGCCTACCGCAAATACAGCTGGGACGGCACGTACATCCGCACCTCCCGCAACGAGATAACCGGCGGGGCAAGGCAGCGGCGGCATTACGACCGCCCCCTCACCATCGCCCGCCTCAATGCGGACTACCGCATCAAGGAGAAACACCATCTCAATTTCAACTACCTCCTGCACCGGAGCGGCAACCGGCGGAATGATGACCTGGATGAGGAATTCGTGCCTTCCGACGACGTACTGGCGAAGCACATCTTCGGGCTTTCCTACAACCGGACGTGGCTGGACGGGCGGCTGGCAGGCAACCTGTTCGCCAAAGACTACTTGAACCACGTCAAGGCAGGGCAAAAGGACCTGTCGTGGATTACCAACTCGGACGAGGTGCCGGAAAAAACCACCAAGCATTACGCCGGCTACGGGGCAGGCATCCGCTATGCCTTCGGGGAATGGCTTGCCGTGAAAGCCTCCTACGAGCGGGCGGTGCGCCTGCCCCTGGCAAAGGAGCTGTTGGGCAACGGGGTTACAATATATGCCAACCTGGCACTGCAACCGGAAAAGAGCCACAACGCAAATGCCGGCATATACGGGGAAGCGGAATGGAACGGCAGGCACAGCGTCTCGTATGAAGCCAACGCCTTCTTCCGGAAGACGGAAGACTACATCCGGGCAGTGCTGTCCGAAAGCGACGGGACGATACAATACCGGAACGAGTCGGACGTCACGACCCGCGGCGCGGAAGGACGCATCGGCTACCGGTACGGAGACCTGCTCTCCCTTTCCGCCAACGCCACCTACGAAAATGCCCGGAACATGGACCCCCTCAACGAGGAAGGCAAACCGAGCATCACGTACAAAAACAAGATACCCAACAAGCCCTGGCTGTTCGCAAATGCGGAAGCCTCCCTGGCTTTGCCCGACCTGCCCTGCCGGGGAAGCCAATTGGGCATCAGCTATTTCTATCAGTATGTACACTGGTTCTTCCTCACATGGGAAGGCTACGGGAGCCTGGACAGCAAAGCACGCATCCCAACCCAGCACCTGCACAGCGTGGCAGTCACCTACACCTGGGGCAAGGACAGGTACCACATCGCCTTAGGATGTGACAACCTGTTCGACAGCAAGCTGTACGACAACTTCATGATGCAGAAGCCAGGGCGTTCATTCCATTGCAAACTAAGAGTATATATTCACAAATAAAACATCAGAAGCATGAAGAAGATTTATTCATTCCTTATCATGCCGTTTATCGGCATGGCATTGTCGCTCGGAAGTTGTTCCGACGACAATGGCGGTAACAACAACAGCGGCAACGGCGGCAACAACAATGGCGGCGGACAGGAGCCCATCGAGCAGGTACACTATGACATCTGGGTAGGTTTGGACCAGAACGCCATGGGGCGGTTCGGGACGCTGCTGGTCAAGAACGTCAATTCCTTGGAAAGCCGCGACAGCATTACCTTTAGAGGGGAAGGCTGCGACGTGACCGCCACTTTCGGCAAGACAGAGTCCAGCATCATCCGGGGGCAATACTATTATGCCGTGGATGCCGTCAATGAAGACCGCTATGTCAAATACCGCATCATGAACAACCAACTGGAACGTGTCGCTGAACACCCGTTTGGCGAGAACACCTACGAAGCGGGGAAATACACCCATGTGTGGTTGGATGACAACACCTTGGTTATTCTGGCTGCCAACGGAGAAGCCAATGAAGTACTATGGACCAAGCTGGACGCCACGACCATGAACGTCTTAGCGGAAGGCAATCTGGGTCTGGCAGGACACGAAGGGCATGACGTGACCAAATTCACCACCTCAGGGCTGGCAGCCTACCGGGCATCCGACAACAAAATCATCTATGCCTTCAAGCACAACCCCGGCAGGAAGCAGACCGCCCCTCCCTATTTCTATGTCGCTTTCATTAATGCCACCGACATGACCGTGGAAAGCATTGTCAAGGAAGCACGGGCAGAGGAGATGGCAGGCTCGGCATACGGGGAGCTGCGCCAGCACAAGATGTTCTTCGATGAGGACGAGAACCTTTATATCGCCTGCAACACCAAAATCGAAGGGGCAGAAGACAATACCTGCCAATACGGCTCCCTCCTGCGCATCCCAGCAGGCAAGACCGATTTCGACAGCTACCAAGGTTTCCGGAACAAGCAGGGCAAAATCGTCACCGTGGACTACATGGGCGACAACAAGGCATTGCTTTACCTCCAAGACCCGGAACACACCGGCACCGGCACAGACAACTCAAAATACGAAGGTTGGGGCAACGGCTACAATTGCTATTATGCCATGTTAGACCTTACCACAGACGAGCTCACGGAGTTCCAATACGACGGCAAGCCCCTGCCTTTCTGCAGCGGCACCTTCTCCCAACGCTCCTTCGTACTGGGCAACAAGGCGTTCATCGGGGTAAACCCGGAGACCTCCAATCCGATGGTCTATGTATATGACATGGATGCAAAGACAGTAACCCCGGGCATCAGCATCCAGGAAGGCTACATCTTCACCCGCATCAATTACATCACCGATTAAACAACAAACCCGCAAGTACGACACACATGACAGCCAAACCACAATTCCTCATTGGCGCAACAGCCTCGGGCAGCGGCAAAACTACGCTCACCCTGGGCTTGTTGCGTGCCCTGCGCAACCGGGGTTTCCGGGTGCAACCCTTCAAATGTGGTCCTGATTACCTCGACCCCAAACACCATGCGGCGGCAGCCGGACGGGAATCCTACAACCTGGATTTGTTCATGGCACCGCCGGAAGAAGTGCAACGCATCTATTCCCGTGAGGGGGAAAACGCGGACATCTGTGTTATCGAAGGCGTGATGGGACTGTTTGACGGCTACCATAACCTGCAAGGCAGCAGCGCCGCCTTGGCATCCCTGTTAGACCTTCCTGTCCTGTTGGTCGTACCTGCCCGTTCCACGGCATATACCGTGGCAGCCACCCTCTATGGCTTCAAGCACTTCCGCCCGGAAGTGAAAATCGGAGGCGTCATCTTCAATTGGGTCAATTCCCCCACCCATTATGCCTCCTTGGAACAGGCATGCCGGGACGTAGGCATAGAAGCCCTGGGCTATCTGCCTCCCTGTCCCGAACTGGAAATACCCTCCCGCCACCTGGGGCTGAACATTGATTCGGATTTCTGCTTTGAAGACTTTGCCGAAAGGGTTGCCCGGCAAGTGGAAAAGACTGTCCGCATTGAACGGTTGTTGCAAATCGCCTCTTGCCCGTTCACCGGACCGCAAGCGGAAGTATCACCGACACCTGTCCATTCCCTCCGCATTGCCATCGCCCGCGATGAAGCCTTTAACTTCACCTACGCCGAGAACCTGCATGCCCTGGCACGTCACGGTAATTTAGTATTTTTCAGTCCCTTGCACGACAAGGCGCTGCCTCCTGCCGACTTTGTCTATCTGCCGGGCGGTTATCCGGAACTCCACCTGCCTGAACTGAGCGCCAACGAAAGCATGCGGCAATCCATTCGCCGGTACTGCGAAAACAACGGCAAACTCCTTGCCGAATGCGGAGGCATGATGTACCTGTGCGAAACCATCCGGGACAAAGACGGCACGCCTTATCCTGTATGCGGCTTCCTGCCCTGCCAGGCGACCATGGAAAACATGAAACTACATTTGGGCTACCGCAACATCAAGTTAAACGGACATGAATTCCGGGGACATGAATTTCATTATTCCCGCCTGTTGCCAGAAGGACCAGAACTTGCTACCGTAGGGGAAATCACTAATGCCCGCGGCACAAAGGCAGACACCCTCATTTACCGGAAGCAACAGGTCGTTGCCAGTTACATCCATTTCTACCGCGCAGGGCAAGGGTCCCTCTTAGATATAGCAGAGGCAGTATATGGCAACAATCAGGACGACTGCCAATAAAGTAACGCGTTGGTTCACCTGCACCGCCTTGAGGTAATCGGCATACCCGACTTCACGGTCGTTGTCACCGATGTAAGGCTTTTCCACCAACAAGCCGTGATAGACATGCGCACCTCCGAAGCGGCAATCCAGAATGCCTGCCATGGCAGACTCCGGAAAGCCCGAATTGGGACTGGCGTGCATGTAACAATTCCGGAGGATAAAGCGGAACAATCCCCGCCGGTAAGCCACCACCACCATCAACAAAGCCGTCAGACGGGCAGGAAAGTAATTCAACGCATCGTCCAACCGCGCTGCGCAACAGCCGAACTGGCGGAAACGTTCATCCCGGTAACCTATCATCGAATCCAAGGTATTCACCATCTTGTAAGCCATCATGGCTGGAAAGCCCCCGATAGCATAATAAAACAACGGCGCCACCACCCCGTCGCTCAGGTTCTCCGCCATGGTCTCCAATACGGCAGTATAAATCTCCTTGGGAGTCAATTCCGACGTATCGCGCCCCACAATCCACGACAACCGCTTCCTGCCTGCCTCCAATCCCTGCTCCCGCAAAGCCCGGATAACCTCCCCGCCCTCCTGAATCAGGCTCCGGTTCGCCAATCCATAAAATACAAATACGGTAGCCACCAGCACCGAACACCACACCCCCACCGCCTGCGCACACCATGCCACACCCCAACCTGCTGCCAACACCCCCAAAGGATAAACCACAGCTACGACTCCCCCTTTCAGGAAACGGCACCTCCCCTTGTTCCACTTTCGCTCAATCCATCCTATCAGATTCCCGAACAACACCACCGGATGGGGCAACCGCCGGGGGTCTCCCAATAGCAAGTCAAGCACATAACCTGCCACCAAAGGTATCAATACCAGCATCAGTTCCATATATCACAACAAAGCAGGGCATGCCCGGGCAGCTTGTAACCCCTCTATTAACAATTCGTTTTTTTCGTCCTCCAGCGTATTCACCCGAAAGTAATGATTGTTAAGCCCGCGGAAATTCGAGGCATCCCGTATCAACAGGCCATGCTCTTTCAACAGGTACTGCTTCAGTTTCCCCGAATCATAATCCGTTTCTGTCAAAAAGAAAGAAGTACCCGACGGCAGGGGACGGAAGCCCGGAATCCTTCCCACCTGCTCTGAAAAACGCCGCTGCCGCTCCAACAACAGGCGGGCATCCGGCAATCCCTCATCCCCGTGGCGCAACAGATACTTCCCTGCCTCAATAGCCAATACATTGACCGACCAAGGCAGGCTGAAACGCTTCAACCGTTCTATCAGAGCCTCACTGCCCAATATATAGCCCAAACGCAAACCGGGAATGGCATAACATTTGGTCATCGAGCAAACCACTAACAAATTAGGATATTCCCCCAACAGCGGAATCACCGAATCCGCCCCGGGTGCAAAATGAATAAATGACTCATCGACAACAACAACCCGTTCCGACTTTCCCACCAATAAAGCCCGGATTTCCTGCCAGGACCAAATCCGTCCGTCCGGATTATTCGGGTTGCAAATAAAAACCAAATCTCCCTCATCCGGTATTTCTTCCCCCTTCTTCAAAGACAAGAATACCAACTCATGCCCATACATCCGGCAGGCGTCCTCATACTCCATGAAAGAAGGCACCGGAAGCAACGTCTTCCCTCCTGCAAAAGCATGGGCAATCAAGTAAAACAACTCCGTCGCCCCGTTGCCTGCCAACACATTCTCTTCCCGCAAGCCATGATAAAACGCCGCCACTTTCCGGAAGGAACCCGCATCCGGTTCCGGGTAATGTCCAATCCCCTTCAAATGCCCCTTCAAATAATCAAACAATCCCTCCAAATCCGCCCCATACCACACATTCGTGGAAAAATTAGCACGCACCTCATAATTAGACCGATAAAGGTCATCCCCATGCCCATGTATCATAATATCCTCCTGCTATCCTTTTAATGTCCTGTAAATATAATCCATATCCAACACCTGCCGCACACGTTCCGCCAACAAATCATATTGCTGTTCCTTGAATGCCACATACCCCGGCTGTCCCTCCGGACGTCTTATCCCTCCTGCCAACGCATCCAAAACCACCGGATTGTCCAATATGCCGTGCATGTAACTGCCCCAGCACCTTTCATCCAGCCAATACCCTTCCCGGCTGCCGTCCGACAACGTATTGAGCGGCTGCAAACCGGTAGCCCGGGCATCCCCTGCCGCCACGGAAGTCTCTCCCATGTGAATCTGATACCCCTGGCAGGCTTCCCCCTCCACGTCCCGAAAGCGAAATTCACTTTGGCACACCATTTTCTTTGTGCCCAACACCGTCACAAGCGGCAACAGACCGATGCCTTCCGCCACCTCCTGCCGTCCCTCCACATGCAACGGGTCTTCCACCCGCAACCCCAACATCTGGTATCCTCCGCAAATCCCCACCACCTGTTTGCCCTTGCCATAAGCCTCCACTACCGCATCCACCACCCCGTTCCTCCGGATATGCTCCAAATCGGCAATCGTATTCTTCGTACCCGGCAGAATAATCACATCCGCACCGGACAGGCCTGCCGGCTCATCCGTATAATAAACATGGAAACGCCCATCAAAAACCAAGGCATCAAAATCCGTGAAATTCGACACATGCGGCAAGCGTATCACCGCCACATTCACCTTCCCCACTTCCGGGCGGGTATCCACATGCTCCAACGCCATCGAATCCTCCGCCGGGATATGCACGTCCCGCAAGACAGGCACCACCCCCACCACCGGCACTCCGGTCAAGTCTTCCAACATCCGCCGTCCCTCGTCAAAAAGCGACACATCTCCTCGAAACTTATTGATAATAATCCCTTTCAACAACTTCCGTTGCGTCTCAGGCAACAACATCACCGAACCATACACCGAGGCAAACACCCCGCCCCGTTCAATATCCGCCACCAAATAGGTGCTTGCCCCCACGGCTTCTGCCATCCGCATATTCGTAATGTCCCGGTCCCGCAAATTCAACTCCGAAATGCTTCCCGCCCCCTCCAGCACAATCGGATTATAACGCCCTGACAACCGCTGATATGCCGCCAGTGCCTTTCCCCACAAATCCTGCTTGTTGCCCCGGCGGAAATACTCCCGCGCCGACATATTCCCCACCGGTTGCCCGTCCACCACCACCTGTGACACGGATTCCTCCGTCGGCTTCAACAACACGGGATTCATATCCGTCTCCGGCACTATCCCGCACGCTTCCGCCTGCACCGCCTGTGCCCTGCCAATTTCTCCCCCCGTCAGCGTGGAATACGAATTAAGTGCCATATTCTGCGACTTGAAGGGTGCCGGGCAGTAACCATCCTGCCGGAATATCCGGCACAACGCCGTACACAGCACACTCTTCCCCACGTCCGAACCCGTACCCACAAACATCATTGGTTTCAACTTTTCCATTACTTTCGCTTTTTATATAAAAACTCCTGCCACCGCTCCTCCTCAGTTCCTTGTTTGTCCATCTCGCCACGCGCCATCGTAAACAGCAAATCCGACAACCGGTTCACAAAGCGGAGTATCACCCCCGGCACCTCGTCCTCCCGGTTCAGCGTCCACAACCTCCGTTCCGCCCGCCGTGCCACCGTCCGCGCCAGATGGCACAACGCCGCCACCTCCGTTCCGCCCGGCAGCACGAAATACGTCGAAGGGTGGCGCATTCCTCCGTTTAGCCGGTCAATCTCCCCCTCACACCAACGGTCCAAATCCTCCGGCAGCGTGTTCGGGTTCTTTTCCCGCAATGCCGAAGGCGTTGCCACATGCGACATCACTACCATCAGCACCTCCTGCACCCGTTTCAGCATCCCCTGCCATTCATGTCCCTCTCCCAACTTCACACGCAACAACCCAACCACCGCATTCAACTCATCCAACGCACCATTCGCCTCTATCCGCACATCATCCTTCTCCACCCGCTCCCCGCCGTGAATGCCGGTCGTGCCATGATCACCGCTTCGCGTATAAATTCTCATCTTCCTGTCCTCCTTCCGTCAGCTGATATATTCATAATCACCTGTTTTTTAATTCTAACATTTATTTTTATGACCCACAAAATTACAAAAATCCGCCGATGCCGGCAACCCACCACCCCTATTTTCACGCTGCCTTCAGAGAAAACATGATTCTCCATTCATCGGGTCAATATCCGTTCTGTTCAGAGAACGACCATAACTTCATCTTTATTTTCTAAGGGCAAGGACAGGAGCTAATCAAATATCAATCCGGTAGCACACCCAAAAATTCCCCCTTCCTCCGCCCATGCCAACCAAAGGAAGAACAAAGTATCACCAGAAGTGAACCGGAGATGATACGGGAACAGAACGTGTACAAAACGTGTCTTGTCCTAAATAAGTTGACATTTTATCCGAAAGCACATGCGCAATGCGATACAAAATTCGCTATCTTTACGCGGTCAAATTTTTAGGCTATGGAGAAAAAAATCATCTTGGTCACCGGCGGACAACGTTCCGGGAAAAGCGATTATGCCCAAGGACTTGCGTTGCAATGGGCAGAGCAACCGGTTTACCTCGCCACCTCCAGGGTATGGGACGAGGAATACCGCCAGCGGATAGAAAGGCACAAAGCCCAACGCGGCAGCCAGTGGACCAACATCGAAGAGGAAAAGGAAATCAGCCACCACGATGTGGAAGGGCGTGTGGTAGTCATCGACTGCGTGACACTCTGGGCAACCAACTTTTTCTTTGACAACGGGTCTGACGTTGAATTGTCCCTCCGACAGTTGAAAGAAGAGTTTGACAAATTCACCCGGCAAGCCGCCACCTTCATTTTCGTGACCAACGAAATCGGCATGGGGGGCACCTCGGAGCATCCTGCCCAACGCCGGTTCACCGACTTGCAAGGGGGCATCAACCGGTATATCGCCGAAAAGGCAGACCGGGTGGTCTTCTTGGTCTCCGGTTGCCCGCTTATTGTCAAAGATAATATCAATCAAGGATAAACCAATTTTTATAAATACATTTGCAATCATGATTTTTCACATTAACGTACCCGATAAATCCATCGTTCCTGCCTTGCAGGACAAAATTGACAACCTCGCCAAACCCAAAGGCTCATTGGGAAGGTTAGAAGAACTTGCCGTGCAGATTGGCACCATCCAGCAAACGCTTTCGCCCACGCTGAACCACCCGCAGAATATTGTATTCGCCGCAGACCACGGAGTCGTGGTGGAAGGCGTGAGTTTTTCCGCACCGGAGGTCACGGCACAGCAGACCTATAACTTCACCCGGGGCGGGGGAGGGGTAAACATGTTTGCCCGCCAACACCATTTCGGGCTGAAAATCGTGGATGTAGGAGTGAATGCCGACTTCGGCGACCTGCCCGGACTTATCCAACGCAAAATCAGGAAAGGTACACGCAATTACCGTTATGAACCCGCCATGACTCCGGATGAAATGGAGACAGCCCTCCGCATCGGGGCGGAAACCGTGGACCTCGTTCACAGCGAAGGTACTAACATCGTCAGCTTCGGAGAACTGGGCATGGCAAACACCTCCGCCTCCTCCCTGTGGATGACTTTCTTCACCGGCATACCTCTCAAAGCATGCGTAGGTGCCGGCAGCGGGTTGAGCCATGCAGGCATTGAACACAAATACCAAGTGCTCAACGAAGCCATGTCCAAATACACGGGCGACCATTCCCCCGCCGACATCATGCGCTGGTTCGGAGGCTATGAAATGGTGGCAGCCGTAGGGGGGATGCTCCGGGCTGCGGAATTGAAAATGGTCATCATCATCGACGGCTTCATCATGACCAATTGCGTGCTTGCTGCCAGCCGCCTTTATCCGGAGGTATTGGAATATTGCATTTTCGGACACCAAGGGGACGAGGCAGGGCACAAACTGGTGCTTGACTACCTAAAAGCCCGCCCGCTCTTGAATTTGGGTTTGCGCTTAGGAGAAGGAACCGGGGCAATATGTGCCTATCCGATTATCGACTCCGCCGTCCGGATGATGAATGACATGAATAGCTTCCAGGACGCAGAAGTCACCAAATATTTTTAAGGAACCATGCGCACCCTCCTGGCAGCATTCATGATGTTCACCCGCCTGCCCCTGTGGCGGTGGGTAGAGGTGGACAAGTCCTATTACAAAGGTATCCTGCATTATTGGTGTATCGTGGGGTTTCTCACCGGAACGGTGACGTGGGGCGTGCTCTGGCTCGCATCGCAAGTCCTGCCGCTCCTGCCTTCCTGTATCTTAGCCGTGGCAGCACGCCTCCTGCTGACAGGCGCCCTGCACGAAGACGGGCTTGCCGACTTCTTCGACGGCTTCGGCGGCGGGCACGACCGGGAGAGCCGGTTACGCATCATGAAGGATTCCCATATCGGCAGTTACGGCGTCATCGGGCTTATCGTTTATTTCATGCTTTATGTCTCTCTGCTCTATTCGCTCCCGTCCGGTTGCCTGGCAGCCAGCATCATTGCCGCTGACGTGCTTTCCAAGCTCATCACCGCCGCCATGATTGACACTCTCCCCTACGCCCGGACAGAAGAGACGAGCAAGACAAAAGTACTCTACAGCCGTCTGAATTACATCCGTTTCAACCTCATCACCGCCGGTTGCGCCGCCATTTTGTTTTTCATCGGCGCATCCTTCTGGGGGTTGATTCCCGCCTTGGCAATGTCCATCGGGCTGCGCTTCTATTTCAAGCGCAAACTCAACGGCTACACCGGTGACTGTTGCGGAGCTGCCGTATTATTCACCGAAACAGCATTCTATATCGGAACCCTTATTGCTTGCCAACTATGAAAATCACCTTTA
Source organism: Candidatus Odoribacter faecigallinarum (assembly GCA_019114285.1). Taxonomy (GTDB): domain Bacteria; phylum Bacteroidota; class Bacteroidia; order Bacteroidales; family Marinifilaceae; genus Odoribacter; species Odoribacter faecigallinarum. The sequence goes on along the minus strand of DXFT01000081.1, from coordinate 9,756 downwards.
TCCGCCATACGAGCGTGGACGTGCCCCCCGGCACCTGTTACGGCTGGAGCGACGTACCCCTCGCTCCGACGTTCACCGAAGAAGCCCGCCATGTGCAGAAGAACCTCACGGGCATGAACTTCGACCGGGTCTATACCAGTCCCCTCACCCGCTGCCGGCGGCTTGCCGCCTATTGCGGCTACCCCCACGCCATCCCCGACAGCCGCCTCAAAGAGATGAACTTCGGTGAGTGGGAAATGCAAGCCTGGGAAACCATCCGCGACCCGCACCTGCAAGACTGGTTTGAAGACTGGCTTCACCTCCCTGCTACAGGAGGCGAGAGCTTCGAGGACCAATGCCGCCGCGTCGCCGCCTTCCTCGACGAGGTGCGCTGCCTGCCCGCCCGGCACATCGGAGTGTTTACCCATCGGGGCACGATAGCCTGCGCCCAAATCTATGCCGGCACAGTACAACCTGGGGACGCCTTCGCTTCAGACATCCCTTATGGCAGCACCCTGACCTTTGACCTGTCACTTATTCCTCCTTGCCGGGACGGATATTGTCAAAACGGTAAGTAATCCCCAACATGATAGTGGCTGAGGGCAGCATGGAGTAATTTGTCGTCGAGGACAAGTCCCCCAAGGAATAATTCATTGTCCGACGGTTTTGCAGGATATCATCACAAGACAAGGAAACCCGCCAACGGTTCTCCCGTCCGAACTTCTTGCCTACCGATGCCCCCAGCACGTGTTCGGGTTGTGACGTCCTCTCCCTGCCCCGCCAGGTCAGGTAAAACTGCCCGTTGTAAGACGCCTGCACAAATATTCCCCGCAAAGCCCCCTCCGCACATTCCCAGCGGGCATCCGCACTGAGGTTCTCATTGAACGACCGGGTCTTCTCCGTCTCCGTATTACGCGCGAAGGTTCCTCCCGAAGAGGATGACAGCGACACATCCCAATACTCCGAAACGTCCGTCGATACCTGCACATGAAGATTTGCCGTGTGCGAACTGCTCCTGTTCAACACATGGTCATACACCGACGGCGTGCGCGAGAAACTGTATCCCCCGCCCGTACTGAAACGCAACTTCGCTTTCTCCCAACGGAATGAATAATTCCCGTTTACCGAAAAGCGCCACTCCCCGTCCAGGTTCACCGGCATGCTCAACTGCGCCCCACGCGACAAGGCATACCCCTCCACCACCGTATCGCGCTCCATGACCCACGTATCCGTCGCCATCGCATTGAACGTCTGGGACGCCGACATCATGGCATGGTACGAGTTGAACGTCTCCGGCCGGAAGCCAAAAATAGAAGCATTCAACGAATGTGAATAAGACTTCTGCAAACCCGGATTGCCACGCGACACACTCAAAGGGCTATTCACCGTCAGCACATCCTGCAACTGGGCTGCATTCGGCGATGAAGACTGTCCCCTGTAGCTAATGCCCAAGTTTCCCCCTTCCCCCAGCGAACAGTTGAACACCAATGACGGAGACACGTCCACATAACGGCTCACCAGCACCGAATCTCCCCGCCCGAGATAGCGGTAGCGGTTTCGCATTCGCGTATGGCTAAGCTCCACACCCCCGTTGAGCGACCACTCGCCGGGATTGAAACTAAGGCTCAACCCGTAAGCATGCACCCGATAGGCATTCCGCAAGTCGTTCGTCTGCGCCGTATCCACCCCCGTCTCTTCCACAAATCCGGCATCCCGGAACACCCGGCTCCGCTGCCCCGTCCGGTCCACATCCTGCCGGTAACTGTAATCCACATCCATGCTCCACTTTTCAGACAAATGCTCCGACCACTTGCCCCCAATATCAAAACTATACCCGTCATTATCATTACTATTCAACAAATTGCGCACGGTATCCGAGCGCACTCCCGCCTCGTCCACCGCATGCTCCTCACTGTTTGTCCAAGACTCCGCCACCCGGCGGGAATAATTTCCGCGCATTTCCAAAGCAAACGTCCGCTTACCCTCTCCGATATTTTTCATCCACATCACATTACCGGATACATCAGTGGAATGGTTACGATTACGGGATGCCATAGAGGACACATTCACCGTATCCCCGTCCTCCACATTCTCCGTCAACGAAACACCCCTTCCTTCCGTCTCCGACCTGTTCACAGACACCGAGACCATCAGCAAATCTTTCCATCCCCTGCCCAAATTCAATTCCACCGCCGCCCGATGATTCGACCCCTTATCCCAGGAATGCCGCTCACTGTCATATACCCGCATCTCATAACGTTCCGTGGGGAAATACTCCACCCGCGACAGGGAAGCCGAATACCCGTCATTATTTGAAAAATTATAACTTCCCGTCAGGTTCTTCTCCTCTCCCAGTTTAGACGACACATTCGCGAATGCCGAACCATTCCGCATCCGTCCCCGCTCCGGCTCCAACCGTGCTCCCGGCAACTCCCCGCTGCTCCCGCTGTTGCGCCAATCCGCGCTCAGCGTCCACTTATGTTTCGGGGTAAACACATTCCCCCGCCCGGACAACATATAATTATTCTCATCAAACGTACGCTCCGGAGGCAACGTCATCCCATAACCCGCCTCCGCTTCCCCGAACACCTTCGTACGCTCCGGGTCATGCGTCTCCAGATTCAGCACCCGGTAGCGGCTTCCATCGTCATAGCCTCCAAACTCCGCCATCCGGCTCCGTTCATCATACATCGCAATCCGTTCCACCAGTTTCGCCGGCAAATTACGCAATACCTCCCCCGGATTTCCCAAGGCATATTCCTGACCGTCGATATAAATTTTCACCACTTCCTTGCCATTCGCCATAATCTTCCCATCCACCACTTCCAAGCCCGGGAACTTCTTTATCAGCGCCTCCAAGTCTGCATCGGGTGCCACCTTCACCGCCGCTGCATTGAACTTCACCGTGTCCCCCCGGGCTATCATCAACGGGGGCTTTTCCCGTACCACCACCTCATCCAATGTCATCGAACGCAAACGGATATCCCCCAAATCCAAATCCCTGTCCACCCGGAACAGCCCCGAGAACATCTCATACCCCACATACGACACAGACAATACCACCTCACCCTTCGGCACTCCCTCCAACCGGAATATCCCTGCCGTATCCGTACTTCCAACCAACAACCGCTCCTCCCCGAGATACACATACGCTCCCGGCAACCGGTCCCCCGTATCATCCCCCCACACCGTCCCGCTCACCTTCACCCCCTCCACTGCCAACGTATCCACCCGCCGAAGGGGCTCCCCCGCCACAGCCCCCCACGCTTCCCCGCACCAAACGCCACACACCGCCACCCATACCCACAGCCACCGCCACGGGCACTTCCTGCCAGACTTCTCCTTGAAAACCATAACTTTCCCCTGCGCCATACCTTATTAATACACCAACTCCACCACCTCCGTATTCCCCATAATCGGCATTTCCACCATGTCAAAAGGCGGACGCCCCTCATAACGGCAAAGCACCGCCCGGTCGAATGCCCCATGCCCTACGGCAAGCACCCGCCGCCCCGCATACTTCTCCTTCACATACGCCAGAAAGTCTCCCGCCCGCCGGTACAACGCCTCCACCTGCTCCACGCTTGGCGGCAGGTGGAACCAATCCACGTCCACCAACGCCTGACCCGTATATTCCCCCCAATCCATCTCCCGAAGCAAGGGCGTCACGTCCACCGCCAGCCCCTTCCGCTCCGCGACAATCTCCGCAGTCCTCCGGCTACGCTCCAAATCACTCGCCACCACCGCATCCAATTCCACCCCCTCCATCCGCTCCGCCAACCCACGCGCCTGCTCCAATCCACGCTCCGACAACGTGCCCGGCAACTGCCCCTGCAACACATGCCGCTGGTTCTCCAACGTCTCCCCATGCCGGGAAAGATACAACCTGACCTGCTCCATACTCCTTCGCCTGTTATTCCTTATCCAAATCAAACCCCAGCATCAAACCGTCATACGTCGTCGCCAACTTATTCACCGCCGACATCGCCTTCCCGTTCGAAATGGAACTCACCTTCGTCAGGAAATCCAACAACTTGTCCGCCTGGAAAAGCAACGTCAGCCGGCTCCCCGTCAGCACCACATCCCCCGTCAGCGAGAGCACATTCCACTTCGCCACCTTATACTTCAGCGTCACCGTCCCCTCCGCCTCATGCACCTCATACGTTCCCTTGAGCTTTACCCGCTTCAAGTCACTCGTAAACGTGCTGTCCGCTTGGAACGTATAACCGAACAATCCTTCCTCAATCCCCACCTTTGCCAGAAAATCTTTCAACTTTTCCTCCACCTCCGACGTTGCCGCCGTCCCCGCCACATTCGTCAGCACCTTCCCGCTCTTCAGCTGCAAGGCAGGATTCACATACTTCCAGGTACCCGCCAAATTTCCTGCACTCAACGTCCTGCCTCCCGTCACAGAAGAAACCACGTCCTTCACCACCTGCGAGTTCAACAAATCCTTCAGGCTCTGCGCCTGCCCGCTCACCGCCATCAGTCCCACGGCAACAAGCAACAATAATCCTCTTTTCATCATACTATCCTTTTTAAAATTTACCGGTCAAAAATAGACATTTCCCCCCACAATCGGAACAAAAATCCTCAAAAAACCGCCTTGCCGCGCCCCGGCACCGCCCACCAACCCGCAGGCAAAGCACAAGGGAAGAAAAGCGTGGAAAACCTTGCACGGGTGGAAAATATGCGCTATCTTGCCACGGTATGCGGGAATACCCCCCCAAAGGTGCAAAAAAAGACCCCATGCTTCAGGGGATGACATTTCCCACCGGTTATTTGAAAAGATTATTAATACCAGCATCATGATAGAAAAAATGAAAGAGCGGAGGACTATCCGCAAATACCGGCAGGAAGATGTGCCGGAAAGCCTGGTGGAAGAATTGTTGGAAGTTGCCAGCCGGGCTTCAAACACAGGAAACATGCAACTATACAGCGTAGTCGTAACGCGGGATGCAGGAATGAAGAAACAGTTGGACGAGGCGCATTTCCACCAACCGATGGTGACTGAAGCACCAGTGGCACTGACATTCTGTGCGGACGCAAACCGTTTTACCAAATGGGCGGAAGCAGGAAAGGCGGAAGCGGGATTCGACAATCTACAGATGTTCATTGCCGCCACGATTGACGCGATGCTGTTCGCGGAAGCATTCGCAGAGGCAGCTGAAGAACGCGGGTTAGGACTGTGTTTCCTGGGCACGACGGCATATAATGCCGGGGAAATCGTACGGGTGCTAAGACTGCCCCGGCTGGTCATGCCCATCCTCACCGCGACAGTGGGATATCCGGCAGAACCGTTGCCCGAGCTATCCGACCGCCTGCCGCTTGCCGCCATCATACACAAGGAGCATTATAAGGATTACAGCCCCGCTGACATCCGGGAATATTACAAGGAGAAAGAGAATCTGGAGATAAACCGATATTTCGTGCAGTTGAACCAAAAAGATACATTGGCACAAGTATATACCGACCTGCGCTATCCCAAGGCAAACAACGAACGGTATTCAGAATTGTTATTGCAGACTTTAATAGGACAAGGGTTCTTGAAGGGGAAGCCATAAAATGAAAAGGAAAGTTGTCATATCTTTTTATTTAACCTTTCGCCCAATCTTTTTTACACTTAAAGCCTCTGGCAAAGGATGCGGTTAAACTTGGTTAAATAGGCATGGATTAATACCTTCATGAGTATATTTGTAGGGTAAGAAACGATGCAAAACTTAATCGAAGATGGCATTATGGATGTAGTTGTAGAAAACCTGACCAAGTCTTTCGGAGTACAAAAGGCAATTGACAGTGTCAGTTTCACTGCCCGGAAGGGTGAAGTCCTTGGGTTTCTCGGTCCAAACGGAGCGGGAAAAACAACGACGATGAAAGTGATGGCATGCTTTTTATTTCCCGATTACGGGCACGTTTATTTCGACAAATATTCCATCCACAAACATCCAGGGAAAATCAGGCAGTCTATCGGTTATCTGCCGGAACACAATCCACTTTATGAGGATATGAATGTTATTGATTTCCTGGCATTCGTTGCACGTTTGCACGCGATACCCCGTTACAAAATCGCTCCCCGCGTAATGGAAATCATTCAATTATGCGGTTTGGAACATGAAAAGCATAAGAATATCCGGGAATTGTCGAAAGGCTACCGCCAGCGCGTGGGGCTGGCGCAAGCCCTCATCCATAATCCCGATGTGCTCATCCTGGATGAGCCCACGACGGGGCTTGACCCCAACCAGACAGTGGAAATCCGGGAACTGATTAAACAGATGGGCAGGGAGAAGACTGTCATCCTGAGTTCCCATATCTTAACAGAGATAGAGCATACTTGTGACCGGGTATTGATTATCAACAAAGGCAGGATTGTTGCCAACGGGACTTCCGAAGAGTTAGAAAACAAGGCTGATAGCTCCAGACTATTGAAAGTCTGCATTGCCGGTTCCACTGACAAGGAAACCTTTCAGGCGCTGGAGGGTATCCCGGAAGTTGAAAACGTCCGTCAAGCGGGAAACCATGCTTTCAACATACGGTGCAAGCCTGATTGCAACATTGAGCAATCCATCTTCGAGGTATGCGTACAAAATAACTGGTATATTAATGAACTTACTCCTGTCGAAAAACGTTTGGAAGACATTTTCCGGCAGGTCACTCAAAATTAAAAACATGAATACGGTAAGCGTTCTCGTCCATAAGGAATTAAGCACTTATTTCAATTCTTGGGGCATTTATATCGGCTACCTTGTATTTTTCTGCGTATGTGGATTTTACACATGGCTGTCACGCGATAATCTATTCTATATCGGGCAAGCCACTATGTTGCCGGTCTTTATGACTATCAACTGGTTGCAGTTCTTGTTGATTCCCGCGCTGACCATGAGGAGTTTTGCAGATGAAAAAAGGAACGGGACATTGGAACTGATGCTTACCAAACCCATAAAGACATGGGAGTTGATTGACGGAAAGTTTTTCTCGTCGCTCATTGTATCCCTCATCGCCCTGTTGCTTACCGTACCGTATTACATAACGCTTGCTTTCCTGGGCAACGTGGATCATGGAACAGTATTATTGGGCTATTTCGGCTTGTTATGTATGGCAGCCTGCCATATCAGCATAGGCATCTTCGCCTCTTCCTTGTCACGCACGCCGGTGACAGCCTTTTTTGTCCATTTTGGCATTGGTATCTGTTTCCAACTATTGTTCGGGCTGCTTGCCCTCCAACTCCAAAACAGTTTTATGGCAGGACTGTTTCAATATCTATCCCTGGAAGAACATTTTGACGCGCTTGCACGGGGCATATTCGACTCCCGGGACATTGTATATTTCTGTTCCATTTGTGCCATATTCCTTGCGCTATCAAAATTTTGCATTTCAAAGAACAGAGTTTAACGCACCGAATTAAAAAGCCTGAAGACTATGAATAAAATAAAGAAAGATATATGCACCACCCTTTTGATCGTGCTTTTACTCAATATTGTTTCTTATTTTATCTTTTTCCGGTGGGATTTTACCTCTACCAAACGTTATTCGCTCAGCAAAGTCAGCAAGGATATCGTGCAATCCAACCAGAAACCAATTGTCATTGACTTTTATGTAACGGAAAACCTCCCACAAGACATCCAGAAACTTGCCAACGAATTTCTTTCCCTGCTCAAAGAGTATAAATCTCTAAGCCGTGCCGATTTTACCGTCAACACCATCGTCCCCAATACCAAAGCCAAGGAATTCAAGGCGACAAAAGCAGGTATCGAACCTATTTACAAAGAAATCCGGAATAAAGAATTTGAAAAAATACAACGCATATTTATCGGCGCAATTTTCCACATCGGCAATCAAGAAGCCGTTATACCCAATATTAATTTCGACACGCCGATGGAATATGAAATTACCAGGTTAATCAAGCAAGCCAATGATGCCAGAAAGCCCACCGTAGGTTTCGTACAAGGACATGGGGAAAGCCGGTTCAGTGCGATGCCCCAGTTTATGGGAGAGTTGGCACATTTATCCCAAATCCAGCACGTGCGTCTAGACACCTCGTCTAATCTGAACTCCAATAATGTCATCTGCATTATCGACCCGCAAGATTCCTTTACGGCAGATGAACTCGCAGTATTGGAACGGTATTTAAAACAAGGAGGACGCTTGTTCATCGCCCTGAATCATGCCGTCGGACAATTGGGAGCCCGCAACAGCGGATTCATCAACCGCACAGGCATTGAGGACATGTTAGAAAAGAAAGGGCTGAAAATCAGGTACGACTTTATCATTGATAATAATTGCGGCACGATTGCCATCCACCAACAATATGGTTTGTTGAATTTCCAGAGCAACATCAGTTTCCCTTATATCCCCATTATTACAAATTTCAGCAGACACACCATCACCTATGGCTTAAATTCCCTTTTACTGCCATTCGCGAGCAGCATTGAGCAAATCAGGACTTCCGAGGACTATTCTTTTTCTGCCCTTGCCCGGACATCCGCCATTTCCGGTATCCAGCAAGCACCCATATTTTTCGACCTCCAAAGGCAGTGGACACAACGGGACTTCAACCACCCCAATAACATCGTCGCTGCACTGCTGACCAATAAAAAAGACAATAGCGCCATTATTACTATCACGGATGCCGATTTCATCAAAGATGACATTGTCACCTCAGGTCCCACAGACAATATCAATTTTGCAATTAACAGCATTGAATGGCTGGCAGACAATTCCGGCTTAATCCAATTAAGAAACAAATTTACCACCTTCTCCACATTAGAGCCTATTAACGAACAACTCCGGAATTTTTTGAAGTATTTGAACTTCTCCCTGCCTATTACTGCCATTATCATTGCAGCCCTCCTGCACTACAGACACAAAAAACGCATACGCCTCAAACGCATGCAACCGGGAAGCATGCAATAGGTGTCAAAATTCCCACCGCTTTTGCAAGCCTTGAATCTTTGCATAGAGAGCATCGCTCGCCGGCAAGAGAGGCAACCGCAAAGCATTGTGCCGGATAATGCCTGCGACATGCAAAGCAGCTTTTACCCCTGCCGGATTTCCTTCCTCAAAAAACGCCCGGCATACTTCTGAAAGCGCAAGATGCATTTTGCGAGCCTCGACAAAATCCCCCCGTCGCACCGCATTGACCAAACGCGCACAAGACGAAGGCAAAGCATTTGCAACAACCGAAATAACCCCTTCAAAACCCAAAGCCATCAAAGGCAAAGTAATGGCATCATCACCGGAAAGAAGGGTAAAATCCTCCCGTTTGGTTTCCAAAAGCCGGGTCGCCTGTTCAAAATTGCCGGACGCCTCCTTCAAAGCCATGATATTAGGACATTCCTCCTGCAAACGGGCTACCGTCTCCGCCCGCATGTTCACTCCTGTACGCCCCGGCACATTATAAAGGCAAAGCGGAAGAGGAGAGACAGCAGCAATTTCCTTGAAATGTGCCAAAAGCCCTTCTTGGCCCGGCTTATTGTAAAAAGGGGTTATACTCAGAATGGCGTCAAAGTCCTTCAACCAGGTAAATTCTTTTAATTCCCGGAGAATTTCCTGTGTATTATTTCCGCCTACCCCCACCATCAAAGGCAAACGTCCCCGGTTCTCTTCAACCACAAGGCAGGCAATCTCTGCTTTCTCGTCCTTTGTCAAAGTAGCGCTTTCCGCCGTGGTTCCCAATACGACCAAAAAATCCACCCCTCCTTCTATCACGTGGTTTACCAAGCGGCGCAACGACTCCCTGTCAACCGCCAGATTTTCATCAAAAGGAGTAACCAAAGCAAC
>DXFT01000011.1 GCA_019114285.1 Candidatus Odoribacter faecigallinarum | reverse complement strand
GGCGGTGCCTCAGGATGTTGCTGTCGTGGCGGATGTGGCGGCAGACGGGCAGGAGGAAGATATTTTTGACAGTGAATTTAATCCCACGACGGAAGAAATCATCGAATACCTGGCTTCCGAAATGGATAATTTTGACACGGCATTTGCAAGCCTTTATTAAAACGCATTAACGGATGAAAAAGATACTATGGACGATATGCCTCTTGTGGGTGGCGGTGGCTGCAGGATATGCGCAGCCCGGGAAATTGTCGGATGAGAAGCGCAAGGAATTCGATGCCCAAAAAGTGGCTTTCTTCACCCAGGAACTTGAATTGTCGCCGGAAGAAGCGGCAGTATTCTGGCCTTTGTACAATGAAATGCAAAAGAAAGTCCGTGAGCGCGAAGGCGCCATCAAGCAGGAATTTCATAAAATACGCGATGCCGAGCACCCGAAGAACGAAGACTATGTTACCTCTCTTAACAAGATTCTGGACGCTGAGCAACAAAAATGCGATATCAAGAAAGAGTATTATCGCAAGATGTTAGACCAGTTGCCTGCTGCTAAAATCTGGAAATTAGGGGATGCCGAGCGTAAATTTCACCGTGAACTCTTCGACAAACTCCGTCGCGAATCCATGCCGCGTAAATAATTGGCGAAAAAATGCCCCAAAACTTTGCAAGTTGCAAAAAATACCCTATTTTTGCCACCGCAATTTCCTCCTAAAGGAAAGTTGGGTGAGTGGCTGAAACCAACAGTTTGCTAAACTGTCGTACGGGATTAACTGTACCGGGGGTTCGAATCCCCCACTTTCCGCCAAAAGGCAAAAAGAAAAGCGGGCGTGTCGAAATAGGCATGCCCGCTTTTGTGTCTGCCATTACTTGGGAAAGGCAGCATCAAATCAAACATCAACCGGGTTTCACTTGCATTTCATCCCCGTTCCTCCACCAGTCCCAACCAAAGGAAGACCGGAGATAAACCGGAGGTGAACCGGAGTTGATACGGGAACAGAACGGGAACAGACCGTGAAAACAATTAAAGATGAGCGGCTAACGATAAAAAAGAAGTGAAGGTAAAAGAAAAATGGGGCTATTTTGATACAGCCTCCATTCCCTTTTTCTATCTTGTTATGTCTGGGCTTTACTCCTGCCCTGCCGTGAAAGGCTTCAGTCCTTTCACTGCCTCAGCCGCAGTGATGCGTTTACCGCCGTTGTCCAAGTCGATGAGGACATACCGGTCGTTTCCCATCCCCAGTTCTTTCATGTACGATAATTGCCTTAATCCGTGGCGGCTCTCGATGCGTTCCACCAGGTCGTGGTGTTCCTCCTCCGTCATGGCATATACCAAATCGATGCACGCCTGGTCTAATGCGAGGATGTCTGTTGAGGAAAGGATGCCCACGTTGGGTGTCACCACCGGTTCTGCATTTACGCCTTCACAATCACACGAAACAGACATGTTGCGCATGACGTTCACGTAAGTGATGTGCTTGCCGAAATGGTCTATCACTGATTTCGTGGATTCTGTCATCCGTTCCATAAACTCTTCTTCGGCGATATCCCACTGGTTGTCCTGCCCCGGCGTGGTGTGAATCCAGGCTTTGCCGATGCGCCCGTCAGCACAGCCGATGCCGATGTTCTTATTGCTGCCGCCGAAGCCTCCTTGCGTATGCCCTTTGAAATGGGTCAATACCACCAACGAATTGTAGTCCGTCAGGTGGCTTCCCACGGACATCCGGTCAAACCATTTGCCCCCATGCACGGGCAATGTCACTGTATCCTGCTCGTCGAGGATATCCACCGGGCAGAATGTCCAGCCGTTCACTTCCAACGTCTTGCGGTGTTGCTCTGTAGTATAACGGTCTCCCGTATAATACGTGTTTGTCTCTACAATCCGGGCATCGGGCAGGTCTTTTTGCATCAATTCCTTTACCCATTCGCGGGGAATGATGTTCGGTCCCTTGGGCTCTCCGGTGTGCAATTTCACGCCCACCTTCCCTTCGATACCCGCGCTGACTTGCTCATAGGCTTGGATAAGCCCCTCGGGATTGAGCTTTCGGGTAAAATAAACGATGGACTCATTGCCCGTGCGTTCCCCGTAGGGCACATACTTGTTGCCGTCCTTGCCGGGGACGGGCACAGCCTTTTTCTCTGTCTTTTGCAGGCTTCCTGCAATGGCTGTTGCGCCTGCGACCATTAATACTGCAATCATGATAATCCCTGTGCGTTTCATTGTCAAATGCGTTTTATGTGTTATTTCAAAGGCAAAGTTATGGAATATTGCGGACATGGCGGCTACCTGCATTACGGACATCGCTACCCGGATTACATTTTTTCCCTGTTCCGGATAGGAGTTTATATTCTATATCCCGTCTGCGCATGATAGGGCAGGCGGGATTTTTATACCTGGCGATAGGGTAGTGTATAGTTATTTGCAAGTCCCCATAGGGTTGGTCTATGGATGCTTCGACCTTCCTCCGCATCTCCTCCACTGCTCGTGCGGTGCCAGTCGGACGAGCACCGAAGAATCACCGACGGAGGGTCGGCGGAGGTATTGACCAACCCCAGAAGGAACGGGGAGTAAATGGGGGCTTTGGGGCGGATGTCCCTGTGTCTCAAATTTTGTCGTTATTTTTCAAAACCCGGTGCGCCAAGGATGGACAAATAACGCTTTAGTGATGCCTTTTCGGATTCTGCTACAAGTTTCTGAAAAGATTCCGGGCGTTTTTGTGTGTGCGATGTTTCCAATGCATTATAATACATGCGCCTGGCTTCATTTGAACCTTTGAGGTTGACGATTATAAATCCGTGTTGTAAAAGGTATAGGTTCATCAATAGCCGGGAGGTGCGTCCGTTGCCGTCAATGAACGGGTGGATGCGTGCCAACTCGTCATGCAGGTAAGTGGCTATCAAAATGGGGTGCGTGCCTTTGACTTCCATTTCCCGAAACTGGATAATGAAATCTTCCATTTGTTTCTCTATCAGATAGGGTTGTGGCGGAGTGTCAGTGCTTCCTGCCATCATGACGGGGACGGAACGGTAACGCCCTGCATTTTCCCGGTTGATGCCGTGTAGGATGAGGGCGTGAATATCTTTAATGACACGTTCGCTAATCTCCACTTCTTTTTGGGCAAGTTCTCGGATGTAGTCCACGGCTTCTGCATGATTGACCGCCTCCAGATGTTCCCGCATGGATTTTCCGGAGATGGTTATTCCTTCATTGACCACAAGCGCTGTTTCTGAAAGGGTGAGCGTATTTCCTTCTATGCGGTTGCTTTCATAGGTGTATTCAATGTTCAATGCGTTTTGGATTTTTTCCAAGGCTTTGGCTGGCAAAGGGCGCATTTCTGAAAGCCGGGCTTTTAACGTGTCGCATTCTTGCAACAGAGTAATGATATCGTTGCCCATTGTCGGAATGTTTTTAGGATTTGACTTGCTTAAAAATACAAATTGCTAACCGACTATGTCTTGCGGTTAGCAATTTACCTGTACTCAGGGCGGGAATCGAACCCGCACGTCTTTAAGGGACACTGGATTTTGAGTCCAGCGCGTCTACCAATTCCGCCACCTGAGCGAAGAACTCGGCTGCAAAGGTAGATGTTTTTGGATTACTACCAAAATATTCCGGCATTTTTTTTGAATATTTTTCTTTCCCGGTTTTTATGAGGTTGTGGATGTGGCTGGTTTTGTATAATTTTGCCCCGATAATACATGTGATATGAAGTATTTTATTTGGAGTATTTTGTTGTGTGTAGGCGGGTGGTTGTCTGCCGATGCCCAGTATAAAGGGGTGGTGAAAGGACGCGTTTTGGATGGAATAACGCAGGAGGCGGTGCCTTTTGCCAGTGTGGTGGTGTTGGGTACGTCGCAAGGCGTTGCTGCCGATGAGGAGGGGTATTACCGGTTGGAAGGGGTGAAGCCGGGGTATGTGCGTCTGGAGGTCAGTAGTGTAGGGTATAAGACATTGGTGACGGGGGAGTTTTTGGTGAATACGGCGGCGGAACGGACGGAGGATGTGTGGTTGGAGCCGGCTCCTACGGCATTGGAGACGGTAACCGTGAAGGCGAATCCTTTCCGCAGGGCATCGGAAAGTCCGGTTTCGTTGCAACGTATCGGGATTGGGGAGATTGAGAAGAATCCCGGCGGGAACCGGGATATTTCGAAGGTGGTGCAGTCTATGCCGGGGGTGTTGTCCTCGCCGGCTTTCCGGAATGATTTTGTAGTACGGGGTGGAGGACCTGCTGAAAATCGTTTTTATTTGGATGATGTGGAGTTGCCCAATTTGAATCATTTCGCTACGCAAGGAGCATCGGGCGGGGTGGTGAGCATTGTGAATATTGATTTTGTTCGGGAGGTGGATTTTTATGCGGGGGCTTTCCCGGCAGTTTATGGAAATATGTTGAGTTCGATGCTGTCTTTTCGTTTGACGGAGGGGAATCCGGACAGGTTGAAGGTGCGGGCGACGTTCGGGGCGACGGATTACGGTTTGTCGTTGGATGGTCCTTTGGGGCGGAGGACGACTTTCCTAGCATCTGCCCGGCGGAGCTACTTGAAGATGTTGTTCGGTATTATCGGTTTGCCGTTTTTGCCGGTGTATAATGATTTCCAATTTAAAGTGAATACCCGCTTGGGCGGTAAGAATGAGTTGACGGTGCTGGGGATTGGGGCGTATGATGTGAATCATTTGAATACGGATTTGGAGCATCCGGATGAGGACCAGAAATATATGCTGGCGTGGATTCCGGAGAGCAAGCAGTGGAGTTATACCGTAGGCGCGGTTTACCGGCATTACGGGGAGGGGTGGCAGCATTTGTGGGTGCTGAGCCGGAGCGGATTGCACAATGTGATAGAGAAGTATCCGGATAACGACGAAAGCCGACCGAAGATTGTGGATTATCATTCGGGGGAGACGGAGAATAAGTTCCGTTTTGAGCACAGGCGTTGGTGGGAAAGTGGGTATAAGTTGGATGTTGGGGCAGGTCTGGAATATGCACAGTATGAAAATACGACTTTCCGGAAGATGTTTGCCGGGGGAGAAGCCCTGACGCAGGACTATTCTCGTGATTTGAATCTGTGGAAATGGTCGCTTTTTGCGCAAGTGTCGAAGGCGTTTGTAGGGGAGCGTTTATCCTTGTCTTTGGGGATGAGGATGGACGGGTGTAATTATACTTCGCGGACTGCCAATTTGTTGCGACAGTTTTCCCCGCGTTTTTCGGTTTCGTATGCTTTGAGTGACCGTTGGGCTGTGAGCGGGAATGTGGGGAGGTATTACCAATTGCCGGCTTATACGACTTTGGGGTATGCTGATTCGGAAGGACGCCTGCTGAACAAGGACAGCCGCACGGGGTATATCGGGGCGACGCATTATGTGGCAGGGCTGGCGTTCCAGCCGGGCACGCTGACGCGGGTGACATTGGAGGGCTTTTACAAGTCATACGGCCATTATCCGGTTTCACTGCTGGACACGGTGGCGTTGGCAAACAAGGGGACGGATTATGTCGCAGTGGGGGATGAGCCGGTAAAGCCGGTGGGGGAAGGCAGGGCATACGGGGTGGAACTGATGTTGCGGACGCAGGAGTTTTTCGGAGTGACGGCTTCTTTGGCTTATACGTGGTATCATTCGGAGTTTAAGGAATTGGACGGGGAATTGCGGAATACCTCCCGTTATATCCCGAGCAGTTGGGACAACCGGCATATCTTTTCGTTGACGGCGACCCGCCAGGTGGGGAAGAGTTGGGATTTGGGGGTGAAGTGGCGCTATGTGGGTGGCGGTCCTTATACGCCTTGGGATGTGGAGACTTCCTCGCGGGTGGAGGCGTGGGATGCGAAGCACCAGCCATACGCTGATTATTCGCGGTTTAATACGGGGCGTTTGCCTGCATTTCACCAGTTGGATGTCCGGGTGGATAAGAGTTTTTTCTTCCGCAAGTGGTCGTTGGTTTTGTATGCGGATGTGCAGAATGTCTATAATTACAAGGCGATGGGTCCGGATATCCTGGTGCCGGAGGAAAATGCGGATGGCTCTTACCGCCTTGATCCGGAGCGGGAAGGGTATTACGCGATGCGGTGGATTAAGAATGAAATCGGGGGCACGGTGTTGCCTTCCGTGGGAGTGATTATTGATTTTTAAAGATATAGAGATGATAAAGAATGTCATATTTGATTTGGGAGGGGTGGTGGTCAATTGGAGCCCGCAGCGGCTGTTGGATACTTATCCCGGGGATCGGGAGTTGCCGGTAATGCTTTTTGAGCGTGGATTTTTTGAACGGTATTGGACGGAGTTTGACCGGGGGACAGTGAAGCAGACGGAGCTGGTGAAGGAGATGGCGGCTTTTGCCGGGAGGCATTATGCGGAGTGTTGGGACTTTATGGAGTTCATCAAGCACTCGTTGGACGATTTGCCTGCCACTTGCCGTTTGATAGGGGAGTTGTCAGGCAAGGGATACCATTTGTTCTGCCTTTCAAACATGTCGGAAGAGTATTATGATTACTTGAAGGACAGGGAGGTATTTCACTTTTTTGAAGGTAGGGTCATTTCAGCTTTGGAAGGGTTGATTAAGCCGGACCCTGCGATTTACCGCTTGATAACGGAACGTTATGCCTTGGTGCCCGGGGAAACGCTTTTTGTTGATGATTTGGAAGCGAATGTCCGGGCTGCCCAAGAATGCGGGTTGCATGCCTATCATTTCGCTGACCGGGAGAAGGGTATCGCTGAACTCAGGCGTTTGTTGTTGTAAGCGAATGTGTCTTGCAGCGCAAGTCCCGGTAATAGCGCAGGCATAACAGGATGCCGGTCAGGGTCAGCCCTACGGGATAACCTGCCCATACGCCCTGAATGCCCCAGTCGAACACGAAACCACAGAGGTAGCAGACCGGTAAGGCAATCACGATGTACCCGATGAAAGAAATCACCGCCATGGATGTGACATCTCCGATGCCGCGGAGGGAATTGGCATACGTGATTTGAAGGGAATCTCCGAACTGGTAGGCGATGAGGATGAGTACGAGGGTGGATACCATCTCAATGACTTCCGGCGAATCGGTGAACAGCCAACCGATGATATCCTTGGAAAAGAAGAAAATACAAGATGCCGCCACGGCAAGGCAGAGGATGAGGTGAAAGCCTGCTGCCGTGGTCCGCCGGGCATTGAGGAGGTCGCCTTGCCCGTAGTAGTTGCTCACGCGAACGGATACGGCGGCGCCGATACCGTAATAGACCATGAATCCCAAGGTGGAGATGGCAACCATAACCTGGTGGCTTGCCAGGGCTATGCTTCCCAGCCAGCCAATCATGATGCCCGTGATGCTGAAGAGGGCGGTTTCCAGCCCCATCTGCACGCCAATCATCCAGCCCATCCTGTTCAAGGTGAAGAAGTCCTTGCGGTTGCTTTGGCTCCGTTTGTAGCCGGTAAAATAGCGGCGGTAATGGCGGCTGCGGCAAAATATCACGATAAAGGCGGCTAACATCAGGATGCGGGAAGCAAGCGTGGAGATGCCTGCCCCTGTGACGCCGAGGGGCGGGATGCCCAGTTTGCCGTAGATTAGGATGTAGTTTCCGATGATGTTCAGGACATTGGCGGAAATCATAATGTACATGGGAGTGCGGGTGTCCGTGATGCCGTCGGCAAATTGCTTGAAGGCGTTGAACAGCATGACGAATACTAATGAGGCAAGCTGGAGCAGGTAGTAAGGACGGATGAGGGGCAGGAGCTCCTGCGGTTGCCCCAGGCGGTCGATGTTAAAGTAGAGGACAGTCATGACGAGGGTCAGCAGCACTCCCGTGAGCCCGTTGGCGATAAGGCTGTGTTTCAGTAATTGCCCGATGCGGAATTTGTCCTTTCGCCCGAAGCATTGCCCCACCAACGGTGTCAGCCCGTAAGAGAATCCCAAGCCGAAAAGAATAGGGATGTTAAAGGCGCTGTTGACGAAAGACGCTGCTGCCAGGTGGAGGGTGTCGTACCGTCCCACCATGATGTTGTCGGCAAGCCCCACCAGCACGATGCCGATTTGCCCGATGACGATGGGGATGCCGATATGGATAAGTTCCTTGTAATGGGGATGGTATGTCGCAATAAATGTCCTCATGGCTCAATCCTTGTTTTGCGGGGCAAAGATAAAGGATTTAAGACAAGGAACGGTGCTGTCTTATTGTAAATATCCTTCTTTTTTCAATTGCTCTTGTACTTTCAGCCCAATTTGTTCCCCCCATTTTTGTCCTACCTGGAAACTTTCAGTAGCAATGCCTGTTTGCGAGGCGGCGAGTTTTTTGCCTGCGGGAGATTCATAAAAGGCGATAATAGCCTTCATGTCTTCCAAAGTCAGGTATTTCTGATAAATCGGGGCAAGCATTCCGACAAAATCTTTTTCCATGGAGGCGGACATTTCCTTTTGCAACCGGTCCCAAGCCTCTGCCGGGACTTCCGAAAGTTGGGATTTGAACACGGCAAACAACTGGGTCATTATTTGCTGCGCTGCATCTAAGCCGTTGGACACTTCCAGCATTTTCTGTACAGCAGCCGTATATTCATTGGAAACTTGCGCTGTTTGCGCATGAGTTATGCCCCAAGTGCCCAGGGCAAAAGCGAGAATAAAGAAAAGTCTTTTCATAATCATGTCATTTTAATATCTGCAAAGATACTTTTTCTTTTGAAAAAACGAAAGTTCCTTGCAAGGAAAAGGGAATAATTTCCTAACTTGCGGGCAGAAATTTATGTATAATGTTATGAAACATATTGTATCCTTATTTGTTGCATTATTTTTGACATGCGGTTCCTTGTTTGCAGGTTCGCCTGTATTGGAGAAGTTGAAACAGATTCCGCAAATCAGTGATATTCAGGAATTGAAAATAAACAATTTCAATGAGTATTACCAGTTTTATTTTGAACAGCCGTTGGACCACGCCGACCCCTCGAAGGGGACTTTCAAGCAACGGGTGCTGTTGGGGCATAAGGAAATGGATGCTCCGGTGATTGTCGAATTGGAGGGGTATTATATTTTCTCTCCGGAAGCGGGGGAGTTGTCCACGCTTTTTGACGGCAACCAGGTGACCATTGAACACCGCTTTTTTGACAAAAGTGTGCCGGAAGGCGAAATCCCATGGGAATATTTGACCATCAAGCAGGCAGCCGATGACCATCATGCCATTATCCAGGCAATAAAGGACAAGTTGTATGCGACTTCCAAATGGGTGTCCACCGGCATCAGCAAGGGAGGGCAGACGACTATTTTCCACCGTTATTTCTATCCGGAGGATGTGGATATCAGCGTGCCTTATGTGGCGCCCTTGAACTTGGAGTATGTGGATCCGAGGCTGGAGAAGTTCCTGGATAAATTAGGCACAGCCAAAGGCGGTTTTGGGAGCTTCGTTTCTTGGGACGATTTGAACGCACCGCATTGGACGATACGTGATTTCCAGATTTTATGCTTTGAGCACCAG
The DNA here is from genome assembly GCA_019114285.1 of Candidatus Odoribacter faecigallinarum. Lineage (GTDB taxonomy): Bacteria > Bacteroidota > Bacteroidia > Bacteroidales > Marinifilaceae > Odoribacter > Odoribacter faecigallinarum. Next base: position 11,854 of record DXFT01000011.1, on the reverse strand, counting down.
GATACTTTGGCGCAAATGCTGCAAGCATACGCAGAAGAGAAAGGCTATACTTACCGGAAAGTGGGTGGCGTAGAGCGTGCCTTGCAATTGATTGTTCTGGAGTATCCCTTTGCCTTCTGGCAGTGGGGGCATAACCCGGCGGACATTCCGGACGAGGAGACTTATGAATGGGACGAGATTTTCAATTACCTGCTTCAGATTTCCGACCCGACCTTTTTTGAGGACAAATATTTGGAGCGGATGGCGCCTTTCTTCTATGCGGCGTTGACCGAGACGGGCATGTATGCTTATAATACCCGCCCTTTCAAGAAGTATTTGCCGGAAGAGAAGGGCGATATTGATTTTTCCTTTGCCTTGCCGGAGGGCGTGGATCAGAAACCGTTTAATGTTAGGCAGATGGAAGCCATCAATGCCTGGTTGCAGACGGATGCAGACAAGATTCTGTTTGTTTACGGGGGGAGTGACCCTTGGTATGCCACGGCGGTTGATTTGAAAAAGAATGAGAAATGCCGCCGCTATGTCCGTGGGGACATGTGCCATTCTTGCCGTATCAAGGATTTTGACCCGGTGTCCCGTGAAGATTTGATAGATACCTTGAAAGGTTGGTTGGCGGAGTGATATTTAAGCAGATACCAGCGTTTGGCAAATGGTATCTGTCGCTCCCAGCTGGCTATTGACATATTCCAAGGCTTTTTTCCCCGCTGTCTCCCGGATGGCGGGGTTTTTATCTGTCAGGCAGTCTAACAATTCTTGCAATTCGCCGGCATGGTGTATGCAGAAACCGCCACCTTCGCGGAGCAGGGTGACAGCCTCGTTGAACTTCTGGTGGCGGGGTCCGAAAATCACCGGAATGCCGTAAACGGCAGCTTCCAATGTGTTATGTATGCCAGCCCCGAAGCCTCCGCCGATGTATGCGATTTGCCCGTAACGGTAAACAGAAGACAGCAAGCCGATACAGTCGATAATCAATACCTCGTATTCACTTAAATCCCCTTGGGCTTGGGTATAGCGCACTGTCTTTTTCTTGCACTTTTCCAAGAGCGATTGAATATGGTTTTCACCGATTTCATGGGGGGCGATAATCCATTTCCAAGCCTTCGGGGTGTGGTTGATGTATTCCAACAGAATGTCTTCGTCAGGCGGCCAGGTGCTGCCGCATACGACAGCGGGCAGCCCGTTGCAGAAAGAGGCTACTGCCGGAATGTCTTGGGCTGCGTTGGCAATTTGCTTTACCCGGTCAAACCGCGTGTCTCCGGTCACTTGCACCCGGGATATCCCGATGCCTTGCAACAAGGAGGCGGATTCTTCGTCCTGCACGAACAGGCGGTCGAAAAAGCCCAGCATACGGCGGTACCACTTACCCCAGGATTTGAAAAACACCTGTTCCCGGCGGAAAATGGCAGAAATCAAATAAGTGGGGATATGATGCCGGTGCAATTCACGGAGGTAATTGTACCAAAATTCATATTTGACAAAAATGGCAGCATCGGGGCGGAATTGCTTCACCAGCAAGGCTGCGTGCTTGGGGCTGTCTCCCGGCAGGTACAGGATATAATCTGCCCCTGCGTAATTCTTGCGGATTTCGTAACCGGAGGGAGAAAAGAAAGTCAGCAGTATCTTGGTGTCCGGTTCTTTTGCCCGCAATTGCTCCATGACCGGCCTTCCCTGTTCAAATTCGCCCAACGAAGCGGCATGGAACCACACCAGTTTGCCCTCCCCGCGCTGGAATGCCCGGATGCGGCGCAAGGCTTCCCCTCTGCCCCGGGACAATAATTGGGCTTTCTCATTGAACGGTGCGGCAAGTCGTATTGCCGTATTATATATCTGAATACCGATATTGTATAAAAATGCCATTTCCTTTCTTTGATTTTTTCCGCTGCAAAGGTCGATATAAATTTGGAAAAATGGAAATGAAATCTGCCTTTTGGCGGTAAGACACCTTTATGGCGGGAATATGGTATGTCAGCCTTACAGCCAAACGTAACCTTATGTTCGGGACCAGTGGATATGTGCATGACGCATATTATGATGCTTTTTATGATACTTTGGGCTGTCGGCATTGCAGCTCAATAAATATGCGGGGGCGTATTCCCGGTGAAGACTTGCTCTGTAACGGGAATTTCAAGAGATTTTATAATGTGGTAAGTGACCTTTTCGTATGGTATCATACTTATAATAGACCTTATCAAACCTATTCTTACCCTATTCTAATAGCGTTTGATTAGCGTTAGAATAGCGTTTGATTAGCGTTAGCTGTCTCGGAAAGGTCAAGCAAGTGTAACAGACATGTGACAGAAAAATGGGAATTTGGGCGGAAGAGACCGGGAATGCCGGAGGCATACGTAGGAAATGATTATTTCCTGTTCCGGTGATTTCCTTCGGTTTTAATTTTTGAATCCATGAATTAAACCTTATCTTTGCGCCGTCATTGTGGAAAGATTTGGCTGATTGCAACCACAGAAAAAAATTGCTAAAATGCATAACTTCTGAAATTCAACCATCCATTGCCTTTCCCATAATTATTAATTCATTCAACGAAAAAGTAAATTATGGGTTATTTATTTACATCAGAATCAGTGTCCGAGGGACATCCGGACAAAGTGGCAGACCAGATTTCGGATGCCGTGCTTGACAAAATCATCGCTTTTGATCCGGAAGCTAAGGTGGCTTGCGAGACTTTGGTGACAACGGGGCAAACCATTGTCGCCGGAGAAATCAAAACAGATACGTATGTGGACATACAGCGTATTGCGCGTGAAGTTATTAATAATATCGGCTACACGAAAAGTGACTATATGTTCGACGGGAACAGTTGCGGCGTGCTTTCCGCCATCCACGAGCAGTCGCCTGACATTAACCGGGGCGTTGTCCGCGAGGACCCGATGGAACAGGGTGCAGGCGACCAGGGAATGATGTTCGGCTATGCCTGCAACGAGACCGAGAACTACATGCCCCTTTCCTTGGATTTGGCGCACCTCCTGTTGCGGGAATTGGCGCAGATACGCAAGGAGAAGCAGTTGATGCAATACCTCCGTCCGGACTCCAAGTCGCAGGTGACGGTGGAATACGGTGATAACAATAAGCCGTTGCGGATTCATACCATTGTGATTTCCACCCAGCACGACGAGTTCATCAAGCCTGCCAACGAGACGCAGGAAGCGCAATTGAAAGCGGATGAAGCCATGGTGGACTGGATAAAGAAAGACATCAATGATATCCTTTTGCCCCGCGTGAAGGCGAAAATGCCCCGCAAGATGCAGAACCTGTTTGACAAAGACTTGATTTTGCTGGTGAACCCTACCGGCAAGTTTGTTATCGGAGGCCCTCATGGCGATACCGGATTGACCGGGCGTAAAATCATCGTTGATACATACGGTGGCAAAGGCGCCCACGGCGGTGGTGCATTTTCCGGCAAGGACCCCTCGAAGGTGGACCGTTCGGCTGCATACGCTGCCCGCCACATTGCCAAGAATATGGTGGCTGCCGGTATTGCCGATGAAATCCTGATACAGGTGTCATACGCCATTGGCGTTGCCCGTCCGGTGGGCCTGTATGTCAATACGTACGGGACGTCGCACGTGACCCTGTCGGATGCGGAGATTGCGCAGAAGGTGGATGAAATCTTCGACATGCGTCCGCATGCCATCGTGGAGCGGCTGAAGCTCTGCAATCCGATTTATTTCGAGACGGCGGCTTACGGGCACATGGGGCGGCAGCCTGAGGTCGTGAAGAAGGTGTTCACGTCCCACTACCACGAGACGGTAGAAAAAGAAGTGGAACTTTTCACGTGGGAAAAACTCGATTACGTGGACCAGCTTAAGGCGGCATTCAAGCCCTTCAAGAAAAAATAAAGCAGCGAAAAGGCGGGACAAAACGGCGTAGCAGCTCTTCATTGTGATAAAATTCCCGCCTTTTTGCTCTTTTTTATTCCCGGTTCATAGCCTCTTCGGCTTCCTCTCTTTTCCTTTGCCGGTACAATTGCCAGGAATTGACGATGTTGTGCCACACGCTGTAAAAGCCTCCGGCAACGGCGGTCACGGGTGTGAAGAATGTGTAGCCCATCCAAATGGCAAACACCGTGTTCTTTTGCCCTAAAGACTGCCCTGCGCTGATGGTGTCGTCATACCTTTTGCCAATCCGTTTGCCGATATAGAATTGCAGCCCGCAGCAGGCCAAGGCGATCAGGGCAAGGGCTGACTGGTACCATACGGACACTTCGCTGTGGACGATGCTCTTGGTGGTGACGGCGATGGCAAGGGCGAGCGCCACTGCCCACAGGTAGAAGGAAATCCCTCCGTATTTGAGGAGGATCTGGTGGATGTGCGGCAAAAGGTAGCGGATGAGGATGGCGGCGATGAACGGGCAGAGCAGCAAAGGGAACACTTTGCCTAGGATGAGGGCGAAGGCATTGGCGAAAGCCAGCCCCGGGTGCGGATGTACCAAGGGGACGATGAGGGGGACGAGGAAGGCTGTCACCAGGTTGATGAGAATGGTGTATGTCGCCAGGTGGGCGGCGTTTCCGCCGAGCCTTTGGGTAATGACCGCCCCCGCGGTCGCCGTGGGGCAGATGAGGCAAATCATGGCGCCTTCCATGAGGGTATGTGCCGACATGTCGCGGAAGAGGAGGAGGATGCCTCCCAGGAGGGTGAAACTGCCCGCCTGCACTAACAGCAGCCACAGGTGCCAGCGGCAGGGACGCAGGTCATGCAGGCTGATTTTGCAGAAGCTCAGGAAGAGCATCAGGAAAATCAATACAGGTTGCAGGAAATCCACTGCCCTGTTGACAAAGGGGCGCGTGGGCGCCAGAAAGGGGATATTGACATAGATGAAATAACCTGCCACCCCGCTTAGCATGGCAATGGGCAGCGTCCAGTTTTTAAGGAAGTGAATCATGCTTTTCATATCATGTTTTTATTTCAATCCAAAACGGCTGCAAAGGTATAAAAACAAATTCAAAAGGGGATGGGGAAAAGAGGGGCTGATAATTATTTTAGGTACAGGGGCAAAGGATAAAAAATTTATCTTATTTTTGTGTGTGAAATATTTGCCCTTTATGGATGACGAGAAATTCATAGCCGGTCTGAACGGTAAGAACGAGGCTGCCTGGCAGCAATTGTACATGGAGTATTATGCTCCCTTGTGTGCGTATGCCGAACGGTTGGCAAAGGGAAATTGGGGGGTGGAGGACATTGTGCAGGACTGCATGCTGGAGTTGTGGAACTCTTCTTTTCAGTTCCCGAATGTTAAGGCTTTGACGGCATGGCTTTACCAGGTGGTTTATAACCGGACGTTGAATGCGATGCGGGACAGGGCAAATTCCCACCGCCTGTTGGAAGGCTATGCCCGGGAAATGTATTCTGAGGATGAAGCCGTTGATTTTGCAGCGGAGGAGACGGCGGTTGCCCGTTTGCGGAAAGCCCTGCGGGAATTGACGCGGCAGCAGCAGGAAATCATCCGCCTGACCTTGGACGGGATGAAGGTGAAAGAAGTGGCAGAGGCTTTGGGAGTGTCGGACAATACGGTCAAGATGCAAAAGAAAAGGGCTTATACGACCCTCCGCGACCGCCTGAGGAAGTCCTGGAACGTGCTTTTGGTGTTCTTTTTCAAAAAACGTTAGCGTCATTTTCAGCTACTTATCCATTGGTGTAGAAAAATCTGAAATTTTTTCGTGTTTTTTGTTACCCGTTTTTGAAGTTCATGTGTTTGTTATATGTCGAACGGTAAAAAACGAATGATGAAAACTTGGAAAGATATACAGGATTTGTCGGCACGCCTGTTCCTGCAATGGTTGCGGGGGCTGGATGAGGAAGGCGGAGGGGAGGTCCCCGGGGAAATGTCGGAGCGGATAGCGAGGCAGGAAAAATATGATGCCTGGCAGGCTTACCGCAAGGGGTTGCGTTACCGCCGGAGAAGATATGCCGGTTGGTGGGCGGCAGCAGCCGCGGTGGTCTGTGTTGCGGCAACGGGGGCATGGTGGTTCTGGAGCCGGGGAGAGGCGGTGGAACCGCAGCAGGTGCTCCCTGTCGTGCAGCAGCATGCGATTGAACCGGGCAGCCGGAAAGCGGTCTTGACCCTGGCAGACGGTTCTGTGTGGGCATTGCGGGATTCGTCCATGATGGTGGGGGAGCATGAGGATTGGCAGGTGGACTCGGTGGGCTTGCAGGTGGTAGCCCCGGACACGGCGGCGCCCCTTGCTTACAATATGCTGGAAGTGCCGCGTGGCGGGGAATTTTTCCTGGCTTTGCCGGACGGCACGCAGGTGTGGCTGAATTCGGAGACCGTTTTGCGTTTCCCTTCCCGTTTTGCGGAGGGGGTGCGGGAAGTGCAGTTGGAAGGGGAGGCTTATTTCGACGTGGCGCATGAGGAAGGCAGTGTTTTCCGGGTGAAGATGGCGGAGGGGGTGATTACGGTCTTGGGAACGGAGTTCTGTGCCACGGCTTATCCGGAGGAACACTTGGCTGCTACGTTGGTGGAGGGGAGCATTGCCTTCCGGGCACAGGACGGGGTTTCTGCCGAATTGCATCCCAACCAGCGCTTGGAATACGATAATCAGGCAGGAAAGATAGAGGTACAGGAGGTGGACCCGTGGTTATATACTTCGTGGAAAGAGGATGTGTTCTGTTTTGAAGACCGGAGCCTGGAGGACATTATGGCTGTCTTGTCCCGTTGGTACAATGTGCAGGTGGTGTTTGAAGAGGACGGTTTGAGGAATTTGCGCCTGTCGGGCACATTGGACAAGTATTCGGAAATTGAGCCTTTTCTCCGCTTGTTTGAAGCGGGCGCGGACGTGAAGTTCGATATCCGGCAACGACAGATTGTAGTAAAGAAAAGATAGGGATGGATTTGGAAAAGAAGAGACCGGTTCCCCAGCGACCAAACCGAGAACCGGTCATTCTTGGAAAGATTCATTGATTTATAAACCAATTAAAATCGTTCAAATTTATGACAAAATTTCGATTTTACGTGCGGAAGATGCCGCACAATTTTGAAAAAATCTTGTGCAAAATGAGGTTTACGTTATTAATGGTGTTTATCTGCGGTTTCTCGGCGATGGCGTCGTCGCAGAAAGTGGCATTGCAGGTTCAGAACGCGACTTTGAAAGTGGCGCTGAACCAGTTGAAGAACCAGGCGGGTGTCCGGATGCTCTTTGACGCGGACAAGGCGGACAAGGTGGCTTGTGCAGATTGCCGTTTGGAGAATGTGGAGCTCCGGGAGGCGTTGGACCGCCTGCTGGAGGGCACGTCTTGGGGCTACCAGGAAATCGATGGCGTTTATGTGGTGAGGGAATTGCCGCCCATGGCGCAAGCCGTGCGGGTGAGCGGCAAGGTGGTGGACGAGGACGGGCAGCCCCTGCCGGGTGTGTCGGTAGTGCTGAAAGGCACAACTACGGGCGTGGTGACTGACGTGGATGGGAATTTTACTTTAATGCTTCCCGATCCGGAGGGGGCTGTATTGGTTTTCTCTTTTGTGGGCATGAAAACGCAGGAGATTGTTTATGCCGGTCAGCAGACATTAAATATTGTCATGAAACAGGAAATAAGCGAGTTGGAGGATGTGGTAGTGACCGGTTACCAGACCATTGTGCGGGAGAAAGTGACGGGTTCCACCTCCACGGTGACTTCCCGGCAACTGGAAGAACGTTATACGCCCAACCTCCTCGACAACCTGGAAGGGCGTGTGGCAGGTTTGGTGACATACGGGGACAAGACTTTAATTCGTGGTTCCAGCAGTATGTATGCCGAGACCGAACCGCTCCTGGTGGTGGACGGACTTCCCATCGAGGGGAGCATTGAAGACCTGAATCCGTATGACATTGAGAGCGTGACCGTTTTGAAAGATGCGGCAGCCGCAGCCATTTACGGTGCCCGTGCCTCCAACGGCGTCATTGTCGTGACGACCAAGAAAGCGACGAAGGAAGGCGTGACGGAAATCCAATTCTCCGGAAACCTGACAATTTATGAGAAAAAGAACATGGACTACCACGACAATTTCTACATGAGCCCGGCAGAGCAGGTGGATGTGGAGAGTGCCTATTACGATTACTATTTCTTCCGTAACCGGGATGTTGCTGACCCTGTCGGTTCTTTTGAACAGGAACTGACTAACGGTTATAGTGCGATATCCCCTTTGCAATATGCTTATTACCGGTATGCCAAGCATGAGATTGATGAAGCGGAATTGGAAAGCATTAAAACGGATTTAAGGAAAAACAATTTTGCAAAGGAGTTTGGTGAAAATGCTTTGCGCCGCCAATATTTGCAGCAATACAATTTGGCGTTGCGCACCCGCACGGACCGTTTTAATTCCAGTTTGGTACTTAACTATAAACGCGATAACAACGGCATAGTCAATTCCTATGACAATGCGGTAAACATTTCCTACCGGATGTCTTACGATGTAAAAAAATGGTTGACGGCAAGTTTTAACTTCAATGGAATCCTAGCGAAAGCCAAGGAGAGTGCGAGTGCGTATGCCACGGACCCGTTCAATATGCCTGCTTATTATCGTTTATTGAACGAAGATGGCAGTTACAATTATTATGCAGCTCCCGGGTTTAACCAATATGATACCTTGGATGATGAGAATCCGGCATTGAAGCCAATGGATTTCAATCATTTGGAGGAACTGGGGTATGACAGTCGGATTACCGACCGGCGAAACATGCGTTATCAGGGCGAGTTGCTTTTCAAGATAATTGATGGCTTGTCTGTGAATACCTCTTTTGTCTATGAGACGGAGCGGCAGAATATCTCCAATTATTCAGAGGCGGACAGTTATGTCATGCGTTTCCTAAGGAATGTTTATACTATCCAGCAAGGAACAGCTCCCAATTATACCTATGAGTATATGATACCGGAGCAAGGAGGCAAGCTCACCACGGAAGATATGCGCGGGGAATACTGGACCTGGCGGGGGCAATTGAATTTTAATCGTACTTTCGGAAAGCATAGTGTCGATTTTTTGGGTGGATTTGAATTTCGGGAAACAAAGTATAAGGGGACCAAGGGTATTTTGTTAGGTTATGATGACCAGTTGCAGTCGCAATCCACGACAAGTGTCAGTTTCCCGGATTTGTATAATTATTCTTATACGAGTTTTTGGGCAGTCGGTTATCCTGCCCGGCAATGGGGATATTCCGACTACATTGAACCATATCTGGGATTGGTGCCTGAAGAGCTTCATCATTATGCTTCCGGGTATATGAACCTGACCTATACGTATGACAACCGGTATAATCTGTTCGGTTCTTTCCGGAAGGACTATGCCGATTTGTTCGGAGCAAATGCAAAGTTTCGGGGTAAACCGTTGTGGTCCGTAGGCGCGAGCTGGAATTTGAGTAATGAGTATTTCTTGAATGAGGTGAAGTGGTTGAATAGTTTGAAATTGAGATTAAGTTATGGAAAAACAGGTAATATTTATCAGGGAGCGACAAGCTATATGACTGCTTCTACCGGAAATATCAATTATTATACCCAGCAGCCGGTGGCTACTGTTGACTCTCCTGCCAATCCCAACCTGAAGTGGGAAAAGACGGCAACCACGAATGTGGGGGTGGATTTTTCTTTATTAGACCATCGTTTGCGGGGTTCTTTTGATTATTACTACAAGAAAGGGACAGATATCTTTTCCCAAAGATCCCTGGATGTGTCCAAAGGTTTTACCTCCATGAACATGAACATGGCAGACATGAAAAACAACGGGGTGGAAATCACGCTGTCGGCAGATTGGTTCAGGGCTGCCAACGAGGGAGACTTTGCCTGGACGACTTCATGGACGGCGGCTTATAATAAAAACGAGATTACCTACATGGAAGTGCAGGCGACACGGGCTTATGAATTGGTGAATAGTGGTTTTCAAATCGGTTATCCGACCAGTGCTTTGTTCTCATACCGTTATGCCGGCTTGGATCAGGTGGGAGCAATTGGGACACAAGATGGCTTGGGGCAGCCCTTATATTGGCTTCCGGATGGCACGACGACAGGTATTGATGTGAGTGTGGCAAGTATTGCATCTCTAGTGTATAGCGGTCAGACAGACCCGAAAGGCAACATTGCCATGGACAACACGTTGCGCTATAAGGGCTTTTCTTTGAATTTCATGATGGTGTACTATGGTGGGCACAAAATGCGGGTACGTCAATATGCTCCGATGTGGGGAATGGGTTTTGGTCCTTTGGATGATTATTATGTGGACAGCTGGACACCGGAGAATACAGATACGGATGTCCCCGGTATTGGCGAGTGGGCATATGTCCGGGGTTTTGATGGTACTTATGAAGATACGGATATTTTTGTGCAGCCGGCAGATTTTATTAAAATCCGGAATATCACGTTGGGTTATGACGTGCCGAAATCCTTCTTGCAGCAAATTGGAATGGACAACTTGAGAGTGACTTTCCAGATTGATGACCTGCCGGCATTATGGAAGAAAAACAAAGTGGGTGTGGACCCTGAAACACTGGGTATCCGGAACCAAATGACATATATTGTAGGTCTTAACTTTAATTTTTAATGCGATGAAAAGAATTTATGCAATCATCATAGGCTTGGCTTTGTTGGCAGGCAGTTGTTCGGATTTTACGGAAATCGACCCCAAGGGGAAAAATATCCTGAACCGGGTAGAAGACTTGGATTTATTGCTGAATTATGAATACTATCTCCGTATTGACAACAAACAGGCTTTGTTGGTCAATGACATTATTCCACGGGAGAACGTTCCGAATTTGCTGACTGAAACTATCCGTACCTTGAACGGGATTTATATTTCCTGGGATGAAGAGGCTGACCGGGCTGCATTGGTAGATAATGACGATACATATAGAGAATTGTATAACGTTATTGGAAAAGTAGCTAATCCGGTGTTGCTGAATGTCGATGCTGCCTCCGGAGACCGTACAATGGCAAATCGTTTGAAAGCGGAGGCTTTGGTGTTGCGAGGCTGGTTTCATTATTTACTGGTGAACATCTATGCTAAGGCGTACGACCCCGTAACGGCAGCAACCGACCCCGGCATTGTCTATGCTCTTGAAACGGATGAAATGGATGTCCCGAATGAGAAATTGACTGTCGGCAAGGTGTATGAAATGATTTTGGCAGACGTAGATTCGGCGTTGAATTTGGGTAGCCTGCCAGTCACTCCCGGAGACATGCGTATAGGTTTGCCGTTTGCATACGCGGTAAAAGCCAAAGTGTTGATGTCCATGCGTAATTATGTCGGGGCGTTTGAGGCAGCGGGTGAATGTCTGGCACTGAAAAACACGATTGATGACTACCACAATCTTTTGCAACCTGCGACAACCTTCGGGGATGGGCAAATTGAATTTATCCGTCCGTATCTGACTTTGGAAGAGGAAATGTTTGAATCACCGGATTATTTGATGTTACAGATATTTACCCAGGATTTGTGGGATGCCTTTGAAGAGGGACACTTGGTGAAGGATTCCCTGTTGACGGATATACGCATATACGGCACGCCGCAGCAAGCTTATTCTTTGTGTGGGTTGAATGTACCTTGCGGTTACGCTATGAATACTTATTACAGTCCGCTGGGACTGACGACGGTGGACATGTACCTGACCCAGGCGGAATGCTATATTCGGGAAGGCAAGGTGACCGAGGCGATGGATTTATTGAATCAAATCCGGGAGAAACGCTTGGTTAATTATACCGCAATCACGGCGACTTCGGCAGAGGAGGCGTTTGGTTGGCTGAAGCGGATATCCCGCACGGAGAACTTTGCCACGTTGAAGAATTTCATCAACCTGAAGCGTTGGAACACGGAACCGGCTTATCAGGAAACCCTGCGCAAAACCATCGAGTGGGATGTGAATACCTATGATGCGGAAGGCAATGTG
>DXFT01000080.1 GCA_019114285.1 Candidatus Odoribacter faecigallinarum | reverse complement strand
GGGTATAGCCGCGTTGGGGGTCGGGAGCGCCGATGATCAGCTTGCCCAATTGCGCCCAGGCAAGGGCTCCGGCGCACATGGTGCAAGGCTCTAAGGTGACATAGAGCGTGCAGTCGTTGAGGTATTTCCCGCCCAGATGGTTTGCTGCCATGGTGACGGCAAGCATTTCCGCGTGGGCGGTGACATCATTCAGCCTTTCGGTCTGGTTGTGTGCCCGGGCGATGATTTTTCCCTGGCAGACGATGACAGCCCCTACCGGGATTTCGCCTTCTTCTGCTGCCCGGGTGGCTTCTTCCAGGGCTTTGCGCATGTATGATTCGTGCTGTTCCATGATGCAAAGATACAATATTTTCGTTGGGTTGCAATCGTTCGAGTTTGATTGCAAACGCTTTATCGGGAAAATATTTTGCCACGAAAAATTTTATGTCTAATTTTATCGACGCAAATGACGGTATGCAGAAAAAATATGAATCATTAATAATCTTGTTATGCAAACAATTGACACTTACAATTTTCAAGGGAAGCGCGCATTGATTCGTGTGGATTTCAATGTGCCTTTGAATGACAAGTTTGAAATTACGGATGACACCCGCATGCGGGCTGCTGTTCCGACCATTAAGAAGGTGCTTGCCGGTGGGGGTGCTGTCATTCTGATGTCGCACCTCGGACGGCCCAAAGGTGTGGAGGAGAAATATTCTCTGAAACATATCCTGAAACATTTGGAGGAATTGTTGGGGCAGCCGGTGAAATTTGCCGCCGATTGTGTGGGCGAAGATGCGAAGAAGGAGGCTGCAGGGCTGCAACCCGGCGAGGTGCTTTTGCTGGAGAATCTCCGTTTCCACGCCGAGGAGGAAGGGAAGCCCCGGGGCTTGGCAGAGGATGCCACGGAGGAGGAGAAGAAGGCTGCCAAGGCGGCAGTAAAGGAATCCCAGAAGCAGTTTGTCGCTGATTTGGCTTCGTTGGGGGATGTGTGGATTAATGATGCTTTCGGGACGGCGCACCGGGCACATGCTTCCACGGCGTTGATTGCGGCTTATTTCCCGAACGACAAGATGTTCGGTTATATCATGGAGGGGGAATTGAAGGCGGTGGATAATGTGATGCAGCATCCGAAACGTCCTTTTACCGCTATCATGGGCGGCTCGAAAGTTTCGACGAAGATTGATATCATCATGAACCTGATGGACAAGGTGGACAACCTGATTTTGGGCGGGGGGATGACTTATACGTTCAAGGCAGCCCTTGGCGGCCATGTGGGCAATTCCATTTGCGAGACGGACAAGTTTGACCTGGCGTTGGACATTTTGCGCATTGCGAAGGAGAAGGGCGTGAATCTGGTGCTTTCCCACGAGACGCTTGCCGGTGATGCTTTCAGCAATGACGCGAATACGATGATTTGCGACCCGATGAATATTCCGGACGGTTGGGAAGGGTTGGATATCGGTCCGGCTACCCGGGAGACTTTCGCCAAAATCATTGAGGATTCGGCGACTATCCTTTGGAACGGTCCGGTGGGCGTGTTCGAGATTCCGAAGTTTGCCGAGGGTTCCCGTGCCGTGGCGGAAGCAATTGTCCGCGCTACGGAGAAGGGGGCGTTCTCGCTCATCGGCGGAGGAGACTCTGTTGCTGCCATCAACCAATTCGGGCTTGCCGACAAAGTCAGCTATGTTTCCACGGGCGGTGGCGCCTTGCTGGAATACATTGAAGGGAAAGAACTCCCCGGCATAAAGGCCGTGCGGGGGTAATTCCAATGGTAATAGTCTTTTTGTATAAAACCCCGAATGCCAGAAAAATAGGCGTTTGGGGTTTCCCTTTTTTCATTGCATAAGGATAAAATAGCCAGAAAAGTTGGGTGTAAATAAAATCAGGTGTAAAGAATTAATTGGAATCTTTATATATTTGCTGTCACATAAAATCAAGAAAATAGACGTAGTAAATGGGCATACCTCCTTACACAGAACCAGAAGACTTGTGGGCTTCTTTGAGAAAGGGTGATGAGAAAGCATTTTCTGATGTTTTCCGCTTATATTATCCGGATTTGTTCAATTATGCGGGACGTATTATTCGGGATGAGGAGCAGGCAAAGGATGTGGTACAGGAGGTGTTTTGCCGTTTGTTTGAAAACCGTCTGCAATTGGATGTAAAAACTTCATTGAAATCTTATCTATACAAATCAGTTTACAATCAATGCATGGACTTAATCCGGCATCGGAAAGCTGTGAGAGGTTATGAGTCGGAAAAAGCCTTGGATGTTTATTTGGATGAAATTATCCAGTTGCCAGAGGCAGAGTTGAGGTTGCTTAATCAGGAAACGGGGGATGCCATTCAACAAGCCATTGAGCGTTTGCCGGAGCGGTGCCGTGAAGTTTTCTGTTTGAGCAAGTTGGAGGGACTTTCCAATAAGGAGATTGCCGAGCGGTTGGGTATTTCGGTAAAGACGGTTGAAAATCAGATGACAACGGCTTTAAAGCGCTTACGTAAAGATTTAGAGTGGCTGTTGCTGGTATTTTTATTCATGCACTTATAGGGGTAATCGGCAGGTTGTACGTCTTCCTTGTACAAAATGACCGATTATGGAGACGTACAATGAAAATAATGCAGATATCCGTTTGCTAAAAGTGCTGAACGGAGAAGCCTCTGAAAAAGAAATAGAATTGTTTGCCCTTTGGTTGGAAGAGGGAGAGAACAGGACTTACTTCAATCAAATGAAGGAGTTGTGGAATTTGCTTTCCGGTCCTAAAATCAGCGAGAGGGAGTTGCAGGAAGAAGAGCGACGTTTTTTGAAGTATATCCGTAAGCGGAAACAACAACGGAGGCAGTATCGCCTGCTCCGCTGGAGTGCGGTGGCTGCCGTTGTGGCAATAAGTATGGTTGTCGGCATCATTAGCCTTCCAGCCGACAGGAAGGAACGGGCTGTTCAGGTTCCTGTGCAGGCATCCATGATTTTACCGGGGGATTCTAAGGCAATTCTGACAACGGCTTCAGGTGACCAGGTCGCATTGGCAGGAAAAGAGGAACAATATGTATCTATTGGGCAAGAGGATTATGTTCGTTCGGTAGAGGGAAGATTAATTTATGCAGATACGCTGCAGCAAGAGGAGAAGTTGCAGTATAATCGGTTGTCCATTCCCCGAGGAGGAGAATACACCCTTGTCCTTTCGGATGGAACAGAAGTCATACTTAATTCCAATACAGAATTGACTTACCCCGTGCGGTTTGGGAAAAAAGAGAGGGTGGTCAGTCTTTCCGGGGAGGCTTTTTTCCAAGTGAAAAAAGATGCCTCTCGCCCTTTTTATGTTAAGGTTGGCGAGGTAACGCTCCGGGTGTATGGTACTTCTTTTAATGTCAATACGCAGGATAAAAATGTTAT
Source organism: Candidatus Odoribacter faecigallinarum (assembly GCA_019114285.1). Lineage (GTDB taxonomy): Bacteria > Bacteroidota > Bacteroidia > Bacteroidales > Marinifilaceae > Odoribacter > Odoribacter faecigallinarum. The sequence goes on along the minus strand of DXFT01000080.1, from coordinate 2,801 downwards.
TCGTACTGCTTTAGTGGAAGGCAGTGTGGGAATAAAAGGCAATGGGCGGGAATACCACATGGAGCCATCGCAATTGGCTGAGTTTTCTAAAACTGGAGACTTCAAAAGTTTGCATGAGGTGGACATTTATCCTTACATTGCTTGGAAGGAGGGCATGTTTGTGTTTGAGGATTGGAGCCTGGAGGATATTATGGAAACTCTTTCTTTATGGTATAATGTGGATGTGTTTTATGCTTCGGAGAAAATAAAAGGCTACCATTTTACGGGGCACATGCCACGTTATCAGCAAATCGATAAAATATTGAATGCCATCAGCCGTATGGTGAAAGTAAACTTTACTATTACGGGGAGGACTATTGTCGTCAGTTCGTTGTAAAAGTTAGGCAACAAATGGATTGTTGCAAGTATTCATTAAATAAATTTAAACTCATGGATGAAAAAAGACCGAGCCCGCATTTTCCCGGGCAAAAATTTCAGAAGTTCTTATTGAAGACGAAGTTGTGTCTCTTTTTTGCAATGGTTTTAACTTTTTCTGCTATTGCAAATGTGAATGCACAACAAGAGAGAGTTACTTTAAGATTACGTAATGTCTCGGTAAAAACCTTATTTCAGGAAATCCAGAAACAGACGGACCTGAATTTTGTATTTAATACGGAACAGGCTGGTGCGTTGAAGCCTATCAGCATTGATGTACGTTCTGAAACCGTTGATAATGTGTTGAGGCAGGTGTTGTCTGATTCTGACCTGACTTACGAGTTTGACGGAAATTTGATTATTGTCCGTCCTGCTTCCCAGCTTCAAGCACAAGTATCCCAACAGGTGGAAGAAATAAAGCTTACGGGTAAGGTGGTGGATGAAAATAATGAATTGTTGCCTGGTGTTGCTGTTATGATAAAGGGTACTACTTTAGGGACGGCGACTGATGCTGATGGTAAATTTGAATTGACTTTGCCTTCTGGTAAGGATATTGTATTGGTATTTTCGTTTGTAGGGATGGAGACACAGGAAGTGGCTTATCTGGGGCAAAAAGAGCTGAATGTAACCATGCGTTCTTCGGTAACTGAAATGGATGAGGTGGTTGTGAACGGTATTTTTGAGCGTAAGGCTGAAAGTTTTACCGGTTCAGCGACTGTTATTAACCGAGAGAAGTTGTTGAGTGGCGGTAACCGCAATCTATTGCAGAATCTTCGTAATATAGACCCTAGTTTTAAGATTGTGGAAAACTTGGAATTTGGTTCTGACCCGAACCGTATGCCTGAAATTCAAATGCGTGGAGAACAGAGCATTCCGGATATAGAAGGCACTTATAGCGGTAATCCTAATCAGCCTCTTTTCATTTTGGATGGTTTTGAAGCCGATATGGAGACTGTGTTTGACTTGGATATGAATCGGGTGCAAACGGTTGTTTTATTGAAAGATGCCGCTGCTAAAGCTATTTATGGCTCACGGGCAGCGAATGGAGTAGTTGTAATAGAAACTGTCCGCCCTTTGCCAGGAACCATGCGCATTACTTATAAAGGAGATTTGAACATCACGGTGCCTGATTTGACAGGTTATAACCTTTGTGATATCAATGAGAAATATGAAATTGAATCACAGCATGATATTTGGAAAGATTATATAGGTGTTACGCCTGAATATCTTATCCATCGGGAAAATCACTTGAATGAAATAAAGGAAGCTATAGAAAAAGGCGTTGATACCTATTGGCTTTCAAAGCCGTTACATGTGGGGGTTGGACATAAGCATTCTCTTTATTTGGAGGGAGGTGATGAGCGTATCCGTTACAGCATGAATTTGATGTATAATAACATAAGTGGCGCAATGAAAGGTTCAGATAGAAATACATTTACAGGAGGATTTACGCTTTCTTACCAATATAAAGATTTGTTGTTCCGGAATCAGTTTTCAGTTACTTTGAATCGTGCGGATGATTCCCCATACGGTTCTTTTTCGTCCTATACGAAGTTAAATCCTTATTGGACGCCATACGATGAAAATGGAGAATTGAAAAAAGTGCTTGGTACTATTGGAGGTGGAGGTATTGTTGAGCAACAGGTCGGTAACCCGTTGTATGATGCTACGTTGAATACTAAAAATTTCAGTAAATATACCGAGTTGACTAACAATTTCTATATCGAGTGGAATGTTTTGAAGAATTTGAAAGTAACCGGACGCCTTGGTTTAACCAAGCGGCAGGCTGCCCGGGAGGATTTCTATCCGGCTTCTCATACCCGCTTCTTGGAATATGAAGATGAGGATTATTTTAAACGAGGTTCTTATTATAAAAATAATGAAGAGAGCCATAGTATTAGCAGTGACATTAATTTGAATTACTCGTTCTTGAAAGGTGCCCATCAGTTGTTTTTCAATGCAGGTTGGAGTATCCGGGAAGATGAATCAGAATCGGTAGCTTTTACGGCAGTGGGTTTCCCGAATGACAAGATGGATTTCATAGGCTTTGCTAACCAATTTGAGGATGATTCCCGTCCGGATGGCAGTGAGAGCATCAGCCGTGAAATAGGTGTATTGTCTGCCATCAACTATTCATACGATGACCGCTATCTGGCTGATTTTTCTTATCGTGCCAATGGTTCGTCCATGTTTGGAGCAGATAATAAATGGGGACATTTCTGGTCTGCTGGTATTGGTTGGAATCTTCACCATGAACGTTTTTTGGAAAATGCCAAGTGGTTGAATCAATTTAAATTGAGAGCTTCTACCGGATACACGGGTTCGCAAAATTTTAATCCTTATCAAGCTTTGGCAACCTTCAGTTATTATGAGGACCAGATTTATGA
>DXFT01000079.1 GCA_019114285.1 Candidatus Odoribacter faecigallinarum | reverse complement strand
CGGTGGATGTCCTTGAAATCGAGGAGAAGACCATTCCTTTGATGCTAAAGGACCTGGACCCGCATACCGTGTATATCCCGGCGAAAGACATGATGCGTGTGAACGAGGAGTTGGTAGGCAATTTCGGGGGCATTGGCGTGCAGTTCTATAAATACCTGGATACGGTGACGGTTGTGAAAGTCGTGCCGGGAGGTCCCTCCGAACAGGCAGGGCTGGAGGACGGCGACCGCATTGTGCGGGTGAATGATTCGCTGGTGGCAGGCGTCAAGATGAACACGGACGACATCATGAAGCTCATGCGCGGGGAAGTGGGCACGGAGGTCGAACTGACTTTGGTGCGGCGGGGGGTAGCCCAGCCCATCCGGAAACGCGTGACGCGGGGCAATATTCCCATCAAAAGCGTGGCGGTTGCCTATATGGTGGACGACACCACAGGATTGGTGCGGGTGAACACCTTCGGCATGAACACCTACAATGAGTTTATCCAGGCGTTGGACAAACTTTCTGCCCAAGGCATGCGCAAGTTGATTGTCGATTTGCGGGACAATGAAGGCGGCGTGCTCGACATCGCCGTCCAGATGATTAATGAGTTCTTGCCGGAAGGCAGGCTCATCCTTTACCATCAGGGAAAGGCATCTCCCCGCATGGACTTCAAGTCCAACGGCAAGGGGCGCTACCAGGATTTGCCCTTGGATGTGCTGATTAATGAGTTCAGTGCGTCTGCCAGCGAAATATTTGCCGGTGCCATTCAGGATAATGACCGGGGCACGATTGTCGGGAGGCGTTCTTTTGGCAAAGGTTTGGTGCAGGACCAGCGCATCCTGCCTGACGGTTCTGCCTTGCGGTTGACCATTGCCCGTTATTACATCCCTTCCGGGCGGTGCATCCAGAAGCCTTACGACCAGGGCATTGAGAAGTATTACAGCGACATTTACGAGCGTTTCCTGCATGGCGAGGCTTTGCAGAAAGACAGCATCCATTTTGACGAGAACTTGAAGTACCAGACTGTCGGCGGACGCACTGTTTATGGCGGAGGCGGCATCATGCCGGATGTCTTTGTGCCTAACGATACGACGGGCTTCTCGGATTACCTGGTGGCAGTTTCCCGCAACAGCCAGTTGTTGTATGAATATACGTTTGATTTTATGGACCGCCATCGTCCGGAAATGAAAGGCATCAAGGATTACAGGCAACTGTTGGATTACCTGAAGCCTTTTGACTTGGTGGACGAGATGGCGGATTATGCAGCCCGCCACGGGGTAGCGCGTGACGCGAAAGGCATCCGGGCTTCCCGCAAAGTGATGGACACGATGATAAAGGCATTTATCGGCAGGCACGTCCTGGACGATGACGGCTTCTATCCCATATACTTCCTGGATGACACGACAGTCCTGGAAGCCTTGAAGTCTTGATAAATTTTCAGGCTTCCTCGGTCAGAGGGAGCCTGAATTGTTTATGGAGAGTTTTGTATGTTTATGGGATTAAGAAGTTTGGGTTATGGTATTGGATAATAAGATTGTAATTTATCAGACTGCCGATGGGCAGACGACTGTAGATGTTAAATTAGAGCATGACACTGTATGGCTTTCTGCCAATCAGATGGCAACTTTATTTAATCGCGATGAGAAAACAATAAGGAAGCATATAAATAATGTGTTTTCTGAAAATGAATTAGAAAAAGAAATCAACACGCATTTTTTGCGTGTTGATGGAGTTAAGCAATTGGTTGCTTTTTATTCTTTAGATGTCATAATCTCTGTAGGTTATCGTGTAAAAAGCCAGCGCGGTACGCAATTTCGTATTTGGGCAAACAGGGTACTAAAAGAATATTTACTAAAAGGCTATGCCGTCAACAAGGCTTTGACGGAGCAACGCTATACGGAACTAAAGCAGTTGGTGGCTGTCTTGGGCAGGACGGTCAAAGTACACGAAACATTAACTTCTGATGATGCTGTCAATCTGATAGAAGTGGTTTCCGACTATGCTTATGCCCTCGATACGTTGGACAAGTACGATTACCAGCAGTTGGCAGTGGAGCAGACCACGAATGAAGCAAAATTCCATGCCACTTATGAAGGGGCTATGCAAGCTATCGAAGAACTGAAAACCAAGTTTGGCGGAACTCAATGGTTCGCCCATGAAAAAGATGATTCCTTCAAGAGCTCCATCGGGCAGATATACCAGACGTTTGGTGGGGAAGACCTCTATCCGTCAGTAGAAGAAAAAGCCGCCATGTTGCTTTACCTCGTAACAAAGAATCATTCGTTCAGTGATGGTAACAAGCGCATTGCTGCTACGCTTTTTCTGTGGTTTATGGCGGGTAACGGCATTCTTTATAATCCGGACGGGACAAAGCGCATCGCCGATAATACCCTTGTAGCCCTTACGTTGATGATAGCCGAAAGTCGTACGGAGGAAAAGGATGTGATGGTGAAAGTGGTTGTGAACTTGATAAACAAGAATAACTATTCCCATTACTAACATGCTATCTGTTCTTCTTGAGGCTGCCATAAAACGATGCGGAACGGGGTATGGTTTTTTCGGAATGAATCGTTATATTTGCCGGCAGAGGAAACTGAACGAGACATGAAGATAAGCGCATATTTGACCCTGGTGTTGCTTCTGGTGGGGTGCGGCAGGCACGACCCCATCATTCACCGCTTGCTGGAAAGCGGGGACTTGTCCCCTTGCACACGTATGCAAAGCCTCGATTCCGTATATGACATTAGCCGTTTGGCGCCGGAATGCTATCACAACTATTTCTACCTGCGTGCCAAGGCGTGTTATGACAGGGGACATGTCAGCCCCATCGACACCTTGCTGGAGGGAGATATCGCCTATTTCACCCGCACGGGGGAACTTGACAAGGCAGTTTACCTGAACCTGTGCGTGGGCAGGGCGTTCCGCGAATTGGGCAAGCATGACCGGGCATTTGCCTGTTTCAAAGAGGCGGAAAACATGGCAGGCAGTTTGCCTGACCCATTGCCTCTTTTTTGTGTCTATTATGAATGGGGCAGCCTTGCTGTCGCCGAAGGGGACAACGATGAGGCAGCCGAGCAATTCGAGAAAATGCTAAGCCTTGCCCGGGAGAATGAGCCTTTGCGGGGCAATCTGGCTACCGGGCGTTATGCCCTCCAGGCTGCCAAGGCGCTCCTTTGCCTGGGGGATTACGACCGGGCATTATATTGGTATGGCAAGCTGACGGCATATACCATGCAGATACGCGATTCCCTCCGGGCTTCCGCCATCTATTACGAAATGGCATATTCTTTTCACAAGGCAGGGCAGGAAGAGAAGGCGCTTGTCTATGCCGATAGCGCACGGGTATATGCTGCTTCCCCCGCCGGCTTTTTGCATTCGGCGTTGCTGAAAGCCTCCGTGTATTATTCCTTGGGGCAGGCGGATTCCCTGGAGGGGCAGTTGGAACAGGCTGCCGGGCTTCTTCCCCGGGGCGGCATCCATGACCGGGAGAAATACTATTACCTCCTCTCCCAGTTTTACCGCCTGCGGGGGGACTACCGCAACGCCTACGACAATTTTGTCCGCTACGATGCCATCACCGACACCACATACGTGCGTCCCGGTGCCCGCTGGGGCAAGCAGATGCACGAGCGTTATGCCCGCAAGAAGGCGGAATTGCAGGCGGAGCGGCTCCGTAACCGCAACCACTTTTATTTGGCAATGGGTATCGTGGCGCTATTGGTTGCGGCAGCCATTATCTGTTCGCTCCGGCGTTACTTGCGCGAGAAAGAGGCAAAGCGCATCGCTGCCGAGGACCTTGCCTCCCGGCTGAACCAATTGCTTCTCCGTTCCGGTGAGCGTTTGCAGTATTCTGTCTCCCGCAACTTGGAATCTGTGCGCCATATTGTCCGCCTGCGTAACCTGGCGCAGGAGAAAGGGCTTTCGCTGAAGGACTTGCAACTGGTTGGCAATGGGGAAGGGCAATTGTCGTGGGAAGATTTATATACGACGCTTAATATGTTGCACGATGGCTTCAAGGACAAACTGGTCGCGGCTTATCCCGGCTTGACGGACAAGGAAGTCCGTCTGTGCTGCCTCTTCCGGGTGGGCTTCAACACGATAGACGTGGCAAACATATTCGGTCAGAGCACTCACACCATCCACAAGGACCGCGGGCGCCTTCGCAAGCAGTTGGATATCCCGGACAATGAAGACTTGGCACTCTTCTTAGAGAAACATATCGGCTGACAGGCAGGTGTGCTGTTGCCCCGCTGTCGCTGCTTTTCTGTTCAGGAAACCGCCAAATTCTGCCAAATTTGGAGAGTACAACCACCAAATTCTACCGAATTTGGCGGTTTGGTAATTTTGTGAGATAGATTGCTGCACGGAATATCGGCAGTGGGGAAGGCTGTTTTGCACGAAATACCGGCAGTGAAAGAAGTCATTTTGCACGAAATATCGGCAGTACGGATATTTTTGTTACCTTTATCGCAAA
>DXFT01000078.1 GCA_019114285.1 Candidatus Odoribacter faecigallinarum | reverse complement strand
CTTTCATTGTTGGGCCAGAACTCTTCAATCAAGTTTCCCTCTTCATCATAGGGGCGGTCGATGGGGTTTAGGTAAGCGTATGTTGAGAAGTTGCCATAGGGCGAATTCTTTTCTTTTACTTCTTCCAATGTAGCAGTATTGTTGATATATAGTTTAGTGCCGATGTTATATCTGAAATTGACCTCCAAGCCTAGGCGGCTACGTCCTGACCCTTTCATGACCCCTTGGTCGTTATCGTAGCGAAGGTTGATACCATACCTGAACTGGTTGCTACCGCCTTCAAAATAGAGGGCATACCGTTGGTTGACGCCGATACGTAGAGGTTTGGAAAGCCAGTAAGTATTGACTCCGCGTTGCACTTCTTTCAATCTTTCATTATACTCTTGGTCAAGTCTTTCTTGTTCTTCTTGCGTACCTCCTGTCCATAAGCCTGCCAGACGTTCGAATTCTAATTTCTCTTCCGCATTCATCAAATTATAATCCCGCAAATCAGGGACAGAAACATTGAAATTGGCATTGAAAGTAGTACGGATTTCCCCGGGTAGAGGAGCTTTCGTTGTAATTAAAATAATACCGTTGGCACCGCGTGAACCGTACAGGGCGGTGGCAGAGGCATCTTTCAGGATGGTTACCGATTCGATACGGTTCATATCCATGTCATAGATTTGCCGGGCGGAAACCTCCATCCCATCCAGAATGTAAAGTGGGGCATTCGGGTTTTCCATGTTCTCGTCTGAATTTTGGCGCAGGTCAAGCCCGTTCTCCCCGCGGATGGTAATCTCCGGGAGTACGTTCGGGTTAGAACCGTCAAAGAGATTGCTCTCTAAGCGGATAGAAGGGTCGATTGCATTCAGTGCCTGAATGACGTTCAGTGATCCTACTTGTTTGATTTCTTCGGCACTGGCAGTGACAGCTGCACCCGTGTAGCTTGACAGTTTCTTTTGGAAAATGCCTTGCACTACCACTTCGTCCATCTCCGTCATTCCTTCTGACAGAATGACATTGAGGGTTGATTGTTTGCCGACAGCTACTTCTTTTTCGTTCATTCCCACCATGGAAAATACCAATACGTGGTCTCCTGCTGGCAGGGTAAGGACATAATTGCCATCAATGTCCGTCGATGTACCTAATGATGTTCCTTTGATAATGACCGTGACTCCTGGCAAGGCTTCTCCGTTTTCATCTGTCACCTTCCCTGTGATTTTTCGTCCTTCTGGTTGGGGAGCTGCTTTGCTAATGATAATAACATCGTTTTCGAAAACATAGCTGAGTCCGCTCCCGGCGAAACATTTGTTTAGGATTTCGCTTACTTCCATGTTCTCTGCTTTCAGAGTGACCCTGCCTGCTCGTTCGATGTCTCCCGATTTATAGACGAACATGTAACCGGTCAAGTCTTCAATTTGCCTTAATACCTCCGACAATACGGCATCGCTGACATGCAGTGTGATTCGGTTGTTCTGCCCTAAGGCTTCTGCCTGGCAGGTGTAAAATCCTGCCAAGGTGAGAATCACAAGTAATTTCATTTTTTGCACAACTTGTTGCAATCTCTGCTTATCTCTCATACGTTTGTGTGATTTTGGTGAATAATTAATATTAATGAACTCTATATTTCAAGGAGGACCTCTGCCTCCCATAAAATCATCTGATGTATATCGTATCGCCGAAATAATCCACTTGGATGCCTTTCGTTGCTGTCAGGTTATCCAGAACTTCCCGGATGCTTTTATAACGGTTTGTGTGTAGGTGGAAACGCATGTCCTTTAATTCCGGGCGCGTATAGCACACCTTGAAATTGTACCACCGGGACAGCATCACGAAGATGTCTTCCAGACGCTCGTTGCGTGCCACGATTTTGCCCTCTTTCCAGGCTAGAGCCTCCCGCACATCCGCTTTTTCAGTTCTCACTGATTTCTTTTGTCGGCTGAATACAGAACGCTGTGCCGGAGATAATTCGAGACTAGTGCCTGCCTCCGGAAAAAACTGACCGATGCGCCCGGTGAACAACGTCGTTACTGTAGTGCGTTCATCTTTATAGGAACGGATGTTGAAACTCGTCCCCAAGACCTCCAGTTCCATGTCTTCCGTGTGTACAATGAAAGGGGCATTCTCCAGCTTTGCTACCTCGAAATATCCTTCTCCTTCCAGATAGACTTCCCGTTTCCCGACAGGAAAGACTGCCGGATAGCGTAGCCGGCTCTCCGCATTCAACCACACCTTGCTCCCGTCGCTTAATTGCAGTTGGTATTCACAACCTTTCGGTACTTCCAATATGTGAAACTCGGAATTGCCGGTCCCGTTTGTGGCAAGGGCATAGTAGGCTAATACGCTTGAATCCATTACCTCGATGCTTCCTCTTTCAGATGAAAGGAGGGTTTGCATGTTTTCCGGCAGTACGATGGGCTTTTCGTCTCCTATCCGCAGCATAGGGCGGGTATGGTCGATAAGTTGGGGAGCTTCTTGTGTGGCGTACAAGGGGCTTGATTCCCTTTCATGCAAGAACCATCCTGCCGTCCCTGCTGCCGTTAGCAGGGCGATGCCGGCAGCTACTGCCCAGCGGCGTAATAGGAGGCTTCTCTTGACCCTTTTCACAGATAAACCGCAAAGTTGCAGTATGTGCTTTTCGTCCTCCTCCCGCATGCCGCTCCAGCGCACAGCATAAAAATGGCGTGCCATTGCCTTGAAATGGGCTTTCCCCTCGTCGCCCGTTTCAGCAAGCCAAGCTTCCAACTCCTGTATTTCTGCTTTGTTAGCTTCTCCGGCAAGGTAATCCAAAATATATTCGTCTATGATGTTTGTGTCTTTCAACATGTTTTTTCCTTTGGTTATTTACCAAGAAAGACACATAAAAGCAGAAATGGGTGAATGAAATAAGGAAGATTTTTATGTTAAAAAATGCAACAACTTGAACAAATGATTGTTATGCTCCCTTGAAAAGAGCAAAAAACAGTACTGGGTCAGGAAATTGCCGGCGCAATTCCTTCAATCCCCGGCTTAATAGGGTTTTTACGGTATTGACCGACACGTCCAACTGTAGGGCTGTTTCTTTGTAACTTTTGCTGGCTACTACAACTTCCCGCACGACTAATCGCGTCTTTTCCGGCAGTGCTTCCACTGCCTTCCGGATGCGTTGTACCAATTCCGGCGAGAAACTCAAGGCTTCTTCCTCGGCTGCTTCGTACTTCAGCATTTCCAGTCCGCAAACCGGTTTCCGGTCTCGCAAGGCATTCATGCAACCATGTTTAACGCTCTTGAACAGGTAGGTTGCCAATGTCCCCGCGTCGATTTCTTGGTAAACTTTCGCTTTGATAAAATGGTAGAAAACATCCTGCACGATGTCTTCTGGGCTGCCGGCGTGCTCCATAAAGGTGTCGGCAAACAATAGCAAAGGACGGTAATATCGTGCAAACAACAGCCGTCCGCCCTTGTCCATATCTTCTCGGAAAGCAGCTAATATCTCCTCGTCGCTGATGGGCATGGTCATAAGTCTAACACCACTTCTACGGGGCAGTGGTCGGAACCGTAAATTTCCGTATGGATGCTGGCGCCTTGCAATTGGCTCTTCAGCCGTTCGGATACCAGAAAATAGTCAATGCGCCACCCCGCGTTCTTCTCCCGTGCCTTGAAACGGTAAGACCACCAGGAATAAATCTCCTTTTGGTCCGGGTAGAAATACCGGAATGTGTCGATAAACCCTGCGTCCAGCAGCGTCTGAAATTTTTCCCTTTCTTCGTCCGTGAACCCTGCATTCCGCCGGTTGCTTTTGGGGTTTTTGAGGTCAATCTCCTGGTGTGCCACATTCAGGTCGCCGCATACAATCACCGGCTTCTGTGCGTCCAGCCTCAGCAGGTACTCCCGGAAAGCGTCCTCCCATTCCATCCGGTAGTCCAGCCGCTTCAGTTCGTCCTGCGAGTTGGGGGTATAGACCGTCACCAGGTAAAATCCCGGCATCTCCAGCGTAATTACCCGTCCTTCCCGGTCGTGCCCTTCCATGCCGATGCCGTAAGTGACGCTGAGGGGCTCGTGCCGTGTAAAAATGGCAGTCCCCGAATACCCCTTCTTCTCCGCATAGTTCCAATACGAGCGGTAACCCTCGAATGCCAGGTCCAGTTGTCCCTCTTGCATCTTGGTCTCCTGCAGGCAGAAGAAGTCCGCATCCAGAGCCTTGAACGCTTCCTCAAACCCTTTGCCGTGGCATGCCCGGAGCCCGTTCACATTCCATGAGATAAATTTCATAAGTCTTTTTCTTTACTGTTTGCAACAAAAGTACACTATTATTCCCAATAATCCGCCATTCCCTTGAAAAAAATTAAAAGCCATTGCCTGCTTCCCTTGTGCCCGTGCGGGGGATGCGCCCTCTTTTTCCAGTGGCAGTCTCCGGGTTGCCCTGGGGTAAACTTGCCCCTTTGCCCATACCACTCCGCTCCCTTACGGCTCCCATTACCGAATAGCGTCACTGATGGGTGCGGGTAAGGAGCGGGGTGGTATGGTTAAGTCCCCCGGACAACCCCAAGACAACCCCTCCCCATCCCCCGGCATGGGCTGTCTTCCGGCAGGGCTTATTTCAGCCATTTCCTGAGTCTCATTTTCAGGCTGCCCTCGCCGTAGCCTGTCCAGCTGTCCACTACTTTCCGCTCCGGAGAAATTAACACATAGTGTGGGATAGGCAACACGCCATACGCCTTGAAAAGCCCGTTCCGGGCTGCATGTGCCTCGTTCCATTGCAAGCCGGCAGGTTTTACCTCGTCCAGGTATTGAATCCAGGCTTCCTGCTTCTCCCGGTTGATGCCTACCACATGCAGTTTCTCGGGGTACATTTCCAGTAATTCCTCCAATTCCGGCAAGGCTTGGCGGCAGGGGTAGCACCCGGTGCCATAAAAATCGAGCAGGATGTACCCGCCTTCTAATTCCGAAAGGTGATGCACCTTGCCTTCCCGGTCGTACAAGTCGCCGTCTATCATCGCCTCCCCGATGCCGACCGACTTCATCATGAACAGGTAATAGGCGATGTCTGCGCCATCTCCTGCTTCCTTTTCCTCCTCCGTCAAGCGGTTGAATACCTTACGCACCCGGTTGGTGAAAGCGGAATCCTTTGCTGCATAACGGGCGTATTTTGTATAACGGTCCAGCCGTTCCCACCACATCGGCGTTTTGGGAGCCGTCTGCATGTATTCTAACTCTTTGGACAGGAGTGCTGTGGTCAAGGCGGTCACTTCATAGGTGACGGAATCCAACCGGTCTGCCAACCGCTCCTTTTCTTCCTGGCTGATGGCTGTTGTCCCGTGCAGGCGTCTCAATAGCGATGCCTGCTCAATGGTAGCTTCAGACAGTAGCCGTCTTTCTTCCAATGCACAGGTGGTGTAAAGATTGGATTCCTGTTGCTCGGGGATGTCGCTTTCCACGGTCCAGAGGTCTAATAATTTGTCTTTCCCTTTTATCCGGATGTACTTCCCCGAATCCACCCACACCGGTAGCCAGGTATTGGGAAAGCCCTCTTGGTCGATTGCCAGGACCAATGCCCGGCTCGTGGTTGCCGTGTCCTGGAATACAAATTTTCCCCGCCGAATGGTGTCTGCCTGTACTATGACATATTCTACTTGTTCCGTATCCACTAAATTTAGTATTGTGCCCTTTGGTACATTTTTCACTCGTCCTTCTATCCGGAATCTCCCTTCCGGTATTTCTCGTGTGGGGGCACATGCTCCCAATACCAAAGTTGCCATGACAATAAAACTTCCTATTTTCATCTTGGGTTATGTTATCGTTTACGAAAAGCAAATCTACAAACTTTTGTAAATCTCTGCAAAACAATTCTGCATAAAATGTCTTGGCGAAGTGAATGTTCCGGTGAATTATTTTGCAGCAAAATTTGCATGGTTCGAATCTTTGACCCACCTTTGCGGCGCCATAACGGGAATAGCGTTTTGTAATCCTCATCGGAGGGCAGCAATATCGGATGCCGGATAAGATGACTGGGTAAAACCAATCAGCTTGTCCGGCTTCTTCTGTTTGTGGCAGTGGCTATGGAATAGGAATGTTTAACTGTATAAAATAAAGACTATGAAAAGAGATGCGATTGATTTGGGAAAATTGAACGTGTTTGCGTTGTTCAGAAAGTATTTCATTCCGACGCTGTTCGGGATGTTGAGCATGTCGGTGGTGACGGCTGCCGAGGGGGTCTTTGTTGGTCATGGGATAGGCAGCGATGGCATTGCTGCTATCAATATTTGCATCCCTGTGCTGATGTTGTTTACGGGCGTGGGGCTGATGTCCGGTGCGGGTGCGTCGGTGGTGGCTTCCATCCATTTGTCGCGGGGAAAGGTGAAAGTGGCTCGCCTCAATGTGACGCAGGCTTTGCTGGCGGTGACGCTTGTCACGGTGGTGCCTTCGGCGCTGATGTTGGCGTATCCTTCGGCGACGGCGCGGCTGCTGGGGGCGTCGGAGCATTTGACGCCTTTGGTGCGGGACTATCTGTTGTGGTTTACGCCGATGTTGCTGTTCCAAGTGTGGTGTGCGCTTTGCCTGTTTATTATCCGCTTGGACGGCGCACCGAAGTTGGCGATGGTGTGCAATGTCGTTGCCGCGTTGGTCAGCGTGGTACTCAGTTGGTTGTTTATCATTCCGTTGGAAATGGGGGTGAAGGGAGCTGCCTTGTCTGGTACCATCGGGATGTTTATGGGCAGTGCCATAGGTTTGGTTTATTTGTTCCGCTATGCCCGCCGGTTGCGTCCCTGCCGCTTGAAATGGAGCCTGAAGAGTTTGCGCCTCTCGTTGCGGAATGTCGGCTACCAGTGCCGCATCGGGTCATCCGCCCTGCTGACGGAAGCTACGATGGCGATGCTGATGTTCATGGGCAACCACGTGTTTATGAAGTATCTGGGTGATGACGGGGTGGGGGCGTTCGGCATCGCTTGTTATTATATGCCGTTCGTGTTCATGGTGGGGAATGCCATTGCACAGTCGGCGCAGCCCATCATCAGTTATAACTTTGGGTTGGGGAGTTTGGAGCGGGTGAGGGCAACGGAGCGGATAGCCTTGCTTACGGCAGTGGCTTGCGGGGTAGTCATTACGGCGCTGTTTGTCTTTTTCCCGCATGTGCTGGTGGGGTTGTTTATCCGTCTTGACAATCCGGCGGCACATTTGGCTGTGGACGGTTTCCCTTGGTTCTCGGCGGCGTTTATTTTCTTTATCCTGAACCTTGCGGTCATCGGTTATTACCAGAG
>DXFT01000077.1 GCA_019114285.1 Candidatus Odoribacter faecigallinarum | reverse complement strand
GGGAGTTGGGTGCCCGGTAGATAATATCCCCGTTTTGGGTTTTGATTTCTAACAGGTAGTATTGTTCGGTCAGTTTTCCATTGTTGGCGAAAGCAAGGTAGGGGTTGACCATTTCTTGAAGAGGAATGTCGGCAACCCCTAAGGCAAGGGAGGGGTAGCCGGGCAATTCGGCAGAGATGCCGAGACGGCGGGCATGGGAGATGACGGTGTCGATGCCGGTTTGCAGGAGGACTTTGACGGCAATGGTATTGACGGATTGGCTCAGGGCACCTTTCAGGGTGTAGTAGCCTTCGTAGTTGTTGTCGGCATTGCGGGGCGTCCAATTGTCGTATTCCGGATAGGTTTCCTGTTTGTTGGAATAATAGGCATCAAGGCGGGCACCGTGGCGGATGGCTGCGCTGTAAACGACAGGTTTGAAAACGGAGCCTACTTGGCGGGGTGCGGTGACTTGGTCGTATTGGAAATATTTGTAGTCTAAACCGCCGACGTATGCTTTGATTTTTCCCGTCTGCGGTTCAACGGCGATGAATGCAGGCTGGAAGAGTTTGAGGTAATATTTGATGGAGTCAATGGAGGAGAAGTTTACCCGCTTTTCTTTTGCTGCCGGATTGTAGATGAGCATGGGTTTTTTGCGGTCCATTTCTTTCCGGATGGCTGTTTCGGACATTCCTTTTGCTTTTAATTTCTTGTATATGTTGCTGTTCCGGATGGCATTTTCCAGTATTTCCGGGTCTTTGTCCCACGGTTGCTTTCCTTGAAGGTGCTTTTCGTAGCTGGCTTGCAGGGAGGGAAGATGGGCAGCTACGGATGCTTCGGCATAGCGTTGCATTTCGGCATCGAGGGTGGTGGTGAGGATGAGCCCGTCCTCGTAAAGATTGTAATGGGTGTCGTGGGTTGCGTTGTATTCTTTCAGGATGCGGAGAGCGTCTTGCCGGATGCGTTCGCGCAAATAGGGGGCAATGCCGCTGTAATGGTTGTCAGGTTTGTAACGCAAGTCGAGTTTTTGGGCTTTGAGTTGTTCGCCTTCGGCTTCGGTGAGGTAATCGTATTTCACCATCTGGTTGAGCACGGTGTTGCGTCGTTGGAGGCTTCGTTCGGGATGGAGGCGGGGATTGTAGTAGGAGGGACCTTTCAGCATGCCGATAAGGGTTGCAGCCTGGGGGAGGGTGAGTTCCGAGGCGGAGGTGGAAAAGTATTTCTGTGCCGCGCTTTCAATGCCGAAGGTGTTTTCACCGAAGGAGACGGTGTTCAGGTACAGTGTCAGTATTTCATTTTTTGTATAGGTGTTTTCCAAACGTCGGGCTATGAACATTTCTTTGAATTTGATGACAGGCATGAAAGTGACTTGCTGTTCTTCTCTTGGATACAGGTTCTTTGCAAGTTGCTGGCTGATGGTGCTGCCGCCTCCTGCACTTCGTTTGCCTAACAGGAAAGTTTTGAAGAATACGCGTGCCATGCTGATTTTGTCGATGCCTTCGTGCTGGTAGAAGCGGACGTCTTCCGTTGCAATCAGTGCATTGATGGCATGGACGGAAATGTTTCGGTAGTTGACATTAATGCGGTTTTCAACATAGTATTTTCCGATGATTTCCCCGTTTTCTGTTTGCAGGACAGAAGCCTCGGCGTTTTGTATGTGTCGAAGCTCTGCGTAAGTCGGCAGTTTGCCCCATAAGCCGGCATAAATTGACCAAATAAACAGACCTCCGGCAATGGCAATGACCAACAAACACAAGAAGCTGTATTTGAATATTTTCCATTTCCAGTTCCGGGACTTGGATTTTTTTCTTTTCTGTTTATTGCTGCGTTTTTTTGCCATGGGATATTTCTTGGATTTGCCACAAAGATAATTCCAAATTGTTTTTTTACCAATGCGAAGATGGGGGTAGGTAGAAAAATGTATGCCTTTTTGTGTTTTAATATGAAATCTTCCGTATCTTTGGCAGAAAAATAAAGTAGTTATGTTGAACATTGCATTATTCGGGCCTCCGGGAGCAGGCAAAGGTACACAAGCTAAACGCATTGTAGATAAATATAAATTGGTACACCTTTCAACCGGTGACATGATTCGTAAGGAGATTGCGAATGGAACAGAGTTGGGCAAGATGGCGGAGAGTATTATCAACCGGGGGGAATTGTTGTCTGATGAGTTCGTTGTCCAATTGATAGCCAATAGCATGGCGAACAATCGAGGGGCAAAGGGTTTTCTTTTTGACGGTTTTCCCCGTACGGTGGCGCAGGCGGAGATTTTGGATAAGATGCTGGAGAAGGAAGGGGCTCCCTTGAAGGGGTTGATTTGTATCAATGTGCCTTATCCTGAATTGAAACGGCGGATGTTGGAGCGGGCAAAGATTGAGGGGCGTGCGGATGACAATGAGGAAGTCATTGAACGGCGTTTTAAAGAATATAACGACAAAACGGTACATGTCGCCAATTATTATAAGGAGAAGGGGGTACACAAGGATGTTCAAGGCGACCGGACGATGGATGAGGTGTTCGATTCCATTGTCAGCATATTGGAGGATTTGCAATAGTTATTGGGGATAGCATGTAAGAGTTGTTGAAACTTTAATTTATATGATATGAAAAAATATGTTTGTAAAGTATGCGGGTATGTTTATGACCCGGCAGTAGGAGACCCGGACAGCGATATTGCACCGGGGACGGCTTTTGAAGATCTTCCAGCAGATTGGGTTTGCCCGTTGTGCGGGGTTGGCAAGGAAGATTTTGAACCTGCGGACGAGTAATGGATTAAGAGCGCGTAATAAAGTTGAATCGAAGCATACGCGCTCTTTATTATTTTGTTGATGTGGATGGAAAGTACACGTATATAGGACAATTTGTTTATGAAAGGAATCGTATTGGCAGGGGGTTCGGGGACACGGCTTTACCCTATCACGAAGGGGGTGAGCAAGCAGTTGCTTCCGATTTATGACAAGCCGATGGTCTATTACCCGATATCGGTCTTGATGTTGTCCGGCATCCGGGAGATATTGGTGATTTCCACTCCTCAGGACTTGCCCGGGTTCAAGCGTTTATTGGGGGATGGTTCGGATTACGGGGTGCGTTTCGAGTATGCGGAGCAGCCCAGTCCGGACGGTCTGGCACAGGCTTTTATTATAGGGGAGAAATTTATCGGTGAGGATTCGGTTTGTTTGGTGCTGGGGGACAATATCTTTTACGGGCAGAGCTTTACGCGCATGTTGCGGGAGGCGGTAAGGACGGCGGAGGAGGAGAAGAAGGCGACGGTGTTCGGTTATTGGGTCAGTGACCCGGAGCGTTACGGCGTGGCTGAGTTTGACAAGGAGGGCAACGTGTTGGGAATAGAGGAGAAACCTGCAGAGCCGAAGTCCCATTATGCCGTTGTCGGGCTTTATTTTTATCCGAACAAGGTGGTGGAAGTGTCGAAGGGCATCAAGCCTTCCGCCCGTGGTGAATTGGAAATCACTTCGGTGAACCAGCGTTTTCTGAAGGACGGGGAATTGAAGGTGCAATTGCTGGGGCGTGGTTTTGCGTGGCTGGATACGGGGACTCATGATTCGCTGAGCGAGGCATCGACTTTTATTGAGGTGATTGAGAAGCGCCAAGGATTGAAGGTTGCCTGCCTGGAGGGCATTGCTTTGCGGCAAGGGTGGATTACGCCAGCCAAGATGCGGGAATTGGCACAGCCTATGCTGAAGAACCCCTACGGGCAATATTTGATGCGGATGGCGGAGGAGTTCGAAAAAGGGAATAGATAGACATGTTTAAATATGAGGTATCTATGGAATTGATAGAGACATTGATAGAGGGGGTAGTGGTGTTGCGTCCCCGTGTGTTCGGGGATGCCCGTGGTTATTTTTTTGAGTCGTATTCGGAGCGGGAGTTCGAGCGTTTGGTGGGGAAGGTGGAGTTCGTGCAGGACAACGAGTCGAAGTCGCGCTACGGCGTGGTGCGCGGCTTGCATTTCCAGAAGCCTCCCTACGCGCAGTCGAAGCTGGTGCGCGTGGTGAGCGGGCGGGTGCTGGACGTTGCGGTGGACATCCGGAAGGGCTCCCCGACGTTCGGGCAGCATGTGGCGATGGAGCTGGACGGTGAGGAGAAGCTGCAGTTCTTTATTCCGCGTGGCTTTGCGCATGGGTTTGCAGTGTTGAGCGACGAGGCGGTGTTCCAGTACAAGTGCGACAATTTCTACGCGCCGGAGAGCGAGGGCGCGTTGGCATGGGACGACCCGGACCTGGGGATAGACTGGCGGCTTCCGCTTGGTGAAGTGGTGCTCTCGGAGAAGGACCGGCGGCATCCCCGCCTGAAGGATGCGGATTGGTTGTTTGACTATAAAGAGGATTTGTATGGA
>DXFT01000076.1 GCA_019114285.1 Candidatus Odoribacter faecigallinarum | reverse complement strand
CCCTAATGGAGACATGTCCAGTTGGTCAACTAAGATAATGAAAACTTTAGCAGGAACAGACTTAAATGTTGCTTATCCTAATGCAGCTGATGCAGAAGGCTTTTGGGATAGTGGAAATAATGGTACTACATCAGGATTATGCACGGAAGATAAAGATAATAGCTGCGCGAAATTGGAAAGTGCCAATGCATTTATTACGGTAGCTTCTGGTAATCTGTTTACAGGTAGTTTTACAATGGAGGGTTTGGTAGGTACTGCTGCATTTGGGCAAAAATATACTTATACGGCACGTCCCAGTGCATTGAAATTGCGCTATTCCATGGAAGCATTAGGCAAAGTGGATTTTGGAGGGGAGAAATTGAAAGAAGGAGACGCGGATGTTGCAACAGTCTTTGTTTGCATTGTCGATTGGAAAGACAGGCATAATGTATTGTCCGGAATGAGTTTTGATCCTACAGTTACTGTTCCGAGCGGTATGTGGAATCCTGCAACCATGGAAGGCTTGGACAAAAACAATGAGAAGGTGATAGCTTACGGTGTATATGATATTACGGCAAAGACCGATGGCTTTGTGGATTTGACCATCCCATTGAATTTCTATGATGTTGAAGCTGCTGCGCCGCAAGGCAACTATACGTTGGTGATTTCTTGCTCTTGCAGCAAGTATGGCGACTACCTGAATGGATGTTCCGACAATGTCATGTATGTGGATGACTTCCAGTGGGTATATTAATCCGGTAATTGCGTAGAATGAATAAAGAAGCTGCCTGCATGGCAGCTTTTTTTGTGGGGAGGAGGTGTCCGGAGGCGTTATTTTTTACCTTTTGTCTGTCCTGGGGCATGCCTCGTTAATCGTTGATATTTAATTGTTTTCACGGTCTGTTCCCGTTCTGTTCCCGTATCAAAGCCGTTTCAACTCCGATTTATCCCCCTTCTTCCTCTCATTGGCATTGGGGGAGGAAGGGGGGTGCTGTGGGAGGGATGCTGGGTTGATGTTTGATTTGCCCCCGGACACCCCGGAGACAACCTTGGGCTTGCCGCCGGGAAACAAGGCAAAAAAAATACGGGTGCATCCTCTTGGCATGTATGCCTTGGGGCGCACCCTTGTTTTTGGTTGTTCGTTTCGGGCGGTATTGCCGGCATGGCGTGAACCGCCAGAATCAGGATTGTTTCCAGGTGGAGGCGAGCTGCTGGAAGTAGATGACATCCTCCCAATTGTCGCCGCGCTTGAGCCATTCCTTGCGATAGCCCGTCTGTGTGAAGCCCAGTGATTCAAAGAGTTTCAAGCTGGCGATGTTGCAACTGGGGATGCTGCTATATACCTGGTGGAGCCCCAGTGTCTCGAAGCAGTAGTCGAGCATCAGCCGGATGGCGGAAGAGGCGTAGCCTTGTTTCCGGTTCTCCATGTTATGTATCATGATGCCGATGCCTGCCCGCATGTGGTAGGGGTCGAAATCATAGAGGTCCACCAGCCCCACGGGCATGTTGTCTTCCAGGCGCACAATCATCATGCGCAGTTGCTTGGTCTCGTAAATGTCCTTGTCGGCATTGTCGATGTATTTCTTCAGCGTGAAGTGGGAGAAAGGCGTGAGCGTGTCGCTGACATCCCAGAGGTCCATGTCGTTTTCCCATTTATAGAGGTACTCAAGGTCTTCGGGCTCAAGCGCCCGGATTTCTACGCATTCGTCGTTCATCATAACTGTAATTGTTTGTACTTAATTGTTGTGTTTGTTGCCTACAAATATATCTTTTTTCTTTTGATTATTTATTTTTTTGGAGGCTTATTCTTTGTTTATTTTTGCAGATGCCGGTATTTGGGTTGTTTTGGGGGATAGTCCGGCTGTTGTTTCGGATGTCGGGGCACATTGGGGGAGGTGTCCGGTGAATTGTATAGAATACACTCCCGTTATATGAAATAAGGACGGTCTCCTTTCGCATTGCGCCTGACTTTCGTTATTTTTGCAGGACACAAACAATAGGAAAATGATGTATGATTTATTGGCAGTAATCGGTCCGACGGCAAGCGGCAAGACGGCGTTCGCCGTTCGCCTTGCGCTGGCGTTGGGGGGAGAGGTTATCAGTGCGGATTCGCGGCAGGTGTATCGCGGGATGGATATCGGTACGGGGAAAGATTTGGAGGAGTATGTGGTGGAAGGGCAGCAAGTGCCCTGCCATTTGGTGGATATTGTTGAGGCGGGCTATAAATACAATGTATTTGAATACCAAGCGGATTTTTTGCGGGTGTGGGAGGATTGCCGGCGGAGGGGTGTGGTGCCTGTGCTGTGTGGGGGGAGCGGGTTGTATGTGGAGGCTGTGTTGAAAGGGTACAAACTCCTGGCGGTGCCGGTGAATGAGGAGTTGCGGGCTTCGCTGGAAGGGATGCCTTTGCCGGAGTTGGCAGCACGTCTGGCGACTTACAAGAAGTTGCATAATACCACGGAAATCGATACTCCCAAGCGTGCCATCCGGGCAATCGAGATAGAGGAATATTACCGTACGCATCCATACGAGGAGAAGGATTTTCCGCAACTCCGTCCGTTGATTGTGGGGATGGAGGTCAGCCGCGAAGTAAGGCGGGAGCGTATTACCCGGCGGTTGCATGAGCGGCTGGAGCAGGGCATGGTGGAGGAAGTGCGGCAGTTGCTGGACAGTGGGGTCGCTCCGGAGGATTTGATATATTATGGTTTGGAATACAAGTATTTGACCTTGTATTTGACGGGCAAACTTTCATACGATGCAATGGTGGAACAGTTGAATGTCGCCATTCACCAGTTTGCCAAGCGGCAGATGACATGGTTCCGGAAGATGGAGCGTGAAGGTTTTGAAATCCGTTGGCTTGATGCCGGTTTGCCGCTGGAGGAACGGGTGGAGAGGGTGAAGGAATGGTGGGGGGCAGGTGTTTGAGGGGAGGGGCTTTCAGCCCATATCCCCTGTGGCAAATTGTTCCAAGGCTTCCAGAATGTTGGAGACCAGGTATTGTTTTTCTTCCGGGAAACGGCTGGCAGTTTGGTACAGCAGGTCCTGTTGCTCGAGGGAGAGGTGGTGTACCAGGTTCTCAAGGACGGTGGAGGCTTCAAAGGCTACGGTGAAATCTTCCGCTTCGAGGAAAGGCAGGAGCGTTTCCAAGTACCCGGAATAGTCGAGCGCCGATTCCCAGATGATGCGTAGGAGTGCGGCACGGGTTGCATTGTCGCCGGCTTGTTGAAGATTGTTTACCAGCAGGTTTCTGAATTTGCTGTCCTTGATATCTGCCAGGAGATTGGAGAGGATGGTTTGCTGTCGCGGGTCCGTGATTTGCCCTATGTGTTCTAACAGGGCGCCTGCAATGTCCAAATCGCCGTTTTCCTGAAATTCCTGTATGGCTTCTGCCAACTGTTGGCTGTCGCCGCTATTGATTTTGTTTAATAATTCTGCTTTATTCATAGGTCTTACTCGTCCTGGGCGTGGTTGATGTTGTTTTTTGAGCGGGGGTGGTATTTTTCCATGGTTTCCTTCAGGAACTTGTCATCCAGATGGGTGTATATTTCCGTTGTAAGTATGGATTCGTGTCCTAACATGTCTTGTACGGCGCGCAAGTCAGCTCCTCCGGTGACCAGATGCGAAGCAAACGAGTGCCGCAGGGTATGGGGGGATACATTTTTCCTGATGCCGGCGAGGAACGTCAGTTGCTTGATGATGTTGAAAATCATGACGCGTGAGAGCGCGCCTCCCCGTTTGTTTAGAAAAAGGATGTCCTCAGCTTCCGGGGCAATGTCCAGTTGTTCACGGAAGGGCATGTATTGCTTGATTTCCTGCTTTGCCCTGTTGCTGAGCGGAATCAGCCGTTCCTTGTTTCCTTTGCCTTCCACTTTAATGATATTTTTGTTGAAATTGATGTTGGATATTTTCAAACTTGTCAGTTCCGAGACACGGAGGCCGCAGGAATAGAGCATCTCGATGATGGCGCGATTGCGCTGCCCGTCGGGTTTACTCAGGTCCGCTGCCTGTATCATGGCATCAATTTCTTTTACAGTCAATGTGCATGGAAGCCTTCGCCCTATTTTGGGAGCCTCAACCAATCGTGCAGGGTTGCAGGAGAGACGTCCATCGTAAACAAGAAATTTGAAAAAGGAACGGATGCTTGAAATCAGCCGGGCTTGTGTCCGGGCAGAGGTCCCGTCTTGAGTGGTATAGACTAAAAATTCTTTCAGTTGTTCATAGGTCACATTTTCCGGTTCCTCAACATGGCGTTCATAAACACAGAATTTTATGAGTTTCCTGATGTCATTCAAATACGCCTCAATTGAATTGTTTGCCAGTGATTTTTCTAAAATCAGGTATGTCTTGTAACTTTCAAGCGCGTTGTCCCAAGTCATTTTTGTTGTTTTATATATGGTTAATACAATGTAGTATAGTTTGTAAAAATACACTCTTTCTTTTCGGGGATAAAGATAAGTATTATTTTAATATTTTGTATTCCCTGCTTCAAATTTGCCGGAGATACAGAGAAAAATCTGTATTTTTGCACCTTCGGACGATAAAAAGATAAAATATCATGCGTTTGTTGATTATGAACGGGCCCAACCTGAACTTGTTGGGGGTGAGAGAACCGGAGATTTACGGCAAGGAGCCGTTTGATGCTTTTTTGCAGCGGTTGAAGGAAAAATATCCGGAAGTACAGATTGATTATTTCCAGTCGAACAGTGAAGGTGCGTTGAT
Organism: Candidatus Odoribacter faecigallinarum; assembly: GCA_019114285.1. GTDB lineage: Bacteria > Bacteroidota > Bacteroidia > Bacteroidales > Marinifilaceae > Odoribacter > Odoribacter faecigallinarum. The sequence goes on along the minus strand of DXFT01000076.1, from coordinate 3,798 downwards.
TGATTGCTTGCAGGAAGCCGGTTTTGTTTGTGACGGAATCATTCTGAATGCGGGAGCCTACACCCATACTTCCCTTGCCCTTGCCGATGCTGTCGCCTCTGTCCCCGCGCCGGTGGTAGAGGTCCACATTTCAAATACAGCAAGGCGGGAGGAGTTCCGGAGGCATTCTTTCCTCACTCCTGTGTGCCGGGGGGTGATTGCGGGTTTTGGCTTGCAGTCTTATGAATTGGCGCTTCTGGGATTTATTGCGGGACAAGAGGGGAAATAACTGGGGCATATAAAATATCGGGTAGAAGTGATAAAGGCAGTATTTTTTGATATAGACGGGACTTTGGTGGGTTTCTCAACCCACCGGATACCCGAATCGGCAAAAGAAGCCATCGGGCAGTTGAAGGCAAAGGGCATCAAGGTGTTCATTGCTACAGGAAGGCATTGGAAGGTGATTAATAACCTGGACGGGTTGGAGTTTGACGGGTATGTTACTTTGAACGGGACCTGCTGTTATGCAGGCAAGGACCGCTTGGTCTATAAAAAGGCTATTCCCGCTGAAGATGTGCGCCGTTTGGCTGTCATTGAGGCGGGCGCAGGTGCTTTCCCTTGCATTGTGGTGCGCGAGAGCGACATGTTCATCAATTGTCTGAATGCGGAAACAGACGAGGTGTTCCGCCTTTTGAATTTTCCTGTGCCTCCTGTGCGGGATTTCCGGGAAGCATTGGAGGCTGAAGTATTCCAATTGATAGGTTTTTTCCGGGAAGCGCAGGAGCAGGAGGTAATGGCGCAATTGCCCGGTTGCGAAGCGACACGCTGGAATCCTCTTTTTACGGATATAGTGCCCCGTGGCGGAAGCAAGCGGGTAGGCATGGAAAAGCTCTTGGGCTATTTTGGCATTTCCCGTGCGGAATGCATGGCTTTTGGGGACGGGGGCAATGATATACCGATGCTGGAATATGCCGGCATTGGGGTGGCAATGGGTAATGCCGGCGAGGAGGTGAAGGCGACTGCGGATTATGTCGCCCCTCCGGTGGATGAAGACGGGATTGCCCGTACGCTCCGGCATTTTGGATTAGTAGATTGAAATAAATCAAAATCAGGAATATGGACAGACAAGCTCTTGTTGAGACCCATCCTCTGGAGCCTTTTTTCCCGGAGCATGCGCGGTTGTTGATGCTTGGGAGTTTCCCTCCAAAGCGCGAACGCTGGCGTATGGATTTCTATTACCCTAATTTCCAGAATGACATGTGGCGGATTTTCGGATTGGTTTTCTTTCGGGACAAGGATTATTTTCTGGCGGAGCAGGGCAATGCTTTCCGTGAGGGTGCCATCCGGTCTTTCCTTGCAGAGAAAGGGATTGCTCTTTCGGATGCCGGGCAGCGGGTGGTGCGTTTGAAAGATAACGCTTCCGATAAATACTTGGAGATTGTAGAACCGATTGACCTGCATCGGGCGTTGGACTGCCTGCCTTGTTGTGAGGCTGTGGTGACTACCGGGCAGAAAGCGACGGATACGCTCTTGGGGCTGGTGGGCGCTGATGCGCCCCGGGTGGGGGAATGTACCCGCTTTGTTTATGGGGAAAGACATCTCCGTTTTTTCCGGATGCCTTCCTCTTCGCGGGCTTATCCGAAGCCGCTGGCGGACAAGGCAGCCGCTTACAGCCGCATGTTCGCCGCTTTGGGGATGTTGTGATTCTTGTCAGAAAGGCAGGTCATCCGCGTCGGGGAGAGGAGGAATGTCTTCCACCCGGTATTCCGGCACAGGAATGCTTTCCGGTGCTTGCTGTTGGAGTTTTTCGATGCGCCAGCCTTCCAGGTTTGTGAAATAAGTCACTTGCCCTTTGTTCTCCCATTTCCTGCCCCGGATGTTGAAATAAACCTTGATGTTTTCGTTCAGGGCTATGTTTTCCAGCAGGTCGCAGCGGTCTTGGATGAGTTGCACCTTGACAAAGTCGTTCCATTGTGGATTCTTTTCATTCTCCACTTCAATGACAAATTCCCTTTTCTGAAACCTGTCGCTAATGTGTTGAGTCTCTTCTTTGTAAATCAGTTTTCCGCTTATTTCGTAATTCATTGTGATGGTAAATTGAAATTCGTGGCGCAAAGGTAGGAAAAACTTTGGGGATAAAAAAGGAAGGTGGCACATCAGCCACCTTCCTTGCCTTTCCCTGCTTGGGTTGGTTTATTTTTTGTCTTTCGGAGCTTCCGGGGCGATAATGTCCAACAATTCCACTTCGAAAATCAAAGTCTCGTTCGGACCGATAGGACCGGCTCCACGGGAACCGTAAGCCTGGTCGGCAGGGATGTAAATTTCCCACTTGGAGCCGACTGGCATTTGTTGCAGGGCTTTTGTCCAGCCCGGGATGACACGGTTCAGTTGGAATTCTGCCGGTTCTCCGCGTTTGATGGAAGAATCAAATTCTGTTCCATCAATTAAGGTTCCCCTGTAATGCACTTTTACTTTGTCTGTGGTGGCTGGTTTTGGACCATTGCCTTCTTTGATGACTTTGTATTGGATGCCATCGCTCAAGGTGTCCACGCCTGCTTTTTTCAAATTGTCTTCCAAAAATTTCTTGCCTTTTTCAGCGTTTTCCATGGCGCGTTTCATAGCCAGATTTTGGAAATAGCGGTTCAGATACATTTCCATTGCCTGCGGGGCTACCTCAGTTTCTTTTTCTTGCAGGGCGCTGTTGAAACCTGCGACAATGGCATTCATGTTAGGTTCTTCCAAGCCCATGCGTTGCATGCCTGTACCATATAAGTATCCGAGGTAATAGCTTGCCGTGTCGGCAGCCGTTTTCAGCGGAGCGGATGTCTGGGTCAGTGAGCCGCTGTTGCATCCCATTGCCAATGCGCCTACTGCCACTGTGAGTAATAAGTTTCTTGCTTTCATTTTGTGTTTGTTAATTTATAATGATTAAATAATTGTTTATACGATGGCAAGTAATTCAACATCGAAAATGAGGGTTTCATTGGGTCCGATGGAACGTCCTGCTCCATGGCTGCCGTATGCCAGCTTGGAGGGGATGTAAAGTTGCCATTTGGAGCCCACAGGCATCATCTGCAAGGCTTCCACCCAACCGGCAATGACGCCGCTTACGGGAAACTCTGCCGGTTCTCCGCGGCGTATGGAGGAGTCGAACACGGTGCCGTCGATGAGGCGCCCCTCGTAGTGGCACTTCACGGTGTCGTCCGCGCCGGGCTTGGGTCCGTTGCCGGCTTTCAGGATTTTGTATTGCAGCCCGCTGGGAAGGCATACCACCCCTTCTTTCTGTTTGTTCTCAGCCAAGAACTTTTCGCCGGCTTCTTTGGCGGCATGGCCTTTTTCGTCTTGCAGTTTTTCGAAGTAGTCCTGCAAGATGTTTTCTGCCTCGTCAGGCATGATTTCCGGCATTCTGCCATGGAATACGGTTTCGAGCGCGTCGTTGAACGCTGCCGTGTTGATGTCCTTTATCCCTGTCGATAACAAGTTGTTGGCAATGCTCAGCCCCAGGCTGTAGCTTACCCTGTCCATTTCGTTTGTGTATTTCATTTTTCCTTATTTAATCGTTTTCATGCAAAAAACACGCAAATATAACAGGAAAAATGGAAAAACGGTGCATTGGCTGGTGAAAAGTTAGGGAAATGTCATGGCTCTTTCATTTAAAATATCCGGTTTTATTTTTAGAATCACAGGCGGGTGTTTCCTGCTTTGTTTTTCTTATGTTTCTCTGATGTTGCTAGGACTTTCCGGGTACCTTGCGGGTACCTTCGGGGTACCTTGGTAGTATGTTTATACCCGTAAGGTACCCGCAGGGTACTCCGAAGG
>DXFT01000075.1 GCA_019114285.1 Candidatus Odoribacter faecigallinarum | reverse complement strand
AATTGAAAAGCGACCAGTATAGAGGCAATAAATTTTTTACGTATCTTTGAGGGGTGCAAAATAGGTAACAATGGAAAAAACAAATAGGGGTATTGGTATGAAACGGATAGGATTTTATTGCAGCATCCTTTTGATGCTGGCGGCTTGCAATGGGAAACATTTTATTTCGGACGAAGGATACAGGGAAAGAGTGGAAACTGATTTCTTGCAAAAGAAGGCATTGTTCGGGGAGCATGCCAAGGAATTGTATGCGGTATTCGACAAGCCCATGAGCCAAGAGGAAAGGGAGGCGCTGACTTTCCTGTACGCTTATTCCACGATAAGCGATATTGCTTATTGGGGAGGTGACTTTCTGTTGCAAAATGTACGCCAGTCATTATTAGCCAGGCAGGAAATGCCGTGGGGAGGGAATATTCCGGAAGACGTGTTCCGCCATTTTGTATTGCCCGTCAGGGGGAACAATGAAGCCTTGGATTCTTCGCGCACCGCCTTTTACCATGCCTTGAAAGAGCGGGTGGCATCGTGTGCCACCATGGAAGAGGCTGCCTTGGAAGTCAACCATTGGTGCCATGAGCATGTCATCTATAAACCTACCAATGCCAGAACCACTTCGCCCCTGGCAACCATGCGCACCGGTTACGGCAGATGCGGTGAAGAATCTATTTTCACCTTGGCGGCATTGCGTTCCGTCAGCATCCCCGCCCGGCAAATCTATACCCCCCGCTGGGCGCATTGCGATGACAACCATGCCTGGATAGAGGTCTGGGTGGACGGCGAATGGAAATACCTTGGAGCCTGCGAACCGGAACCCCGGCTCAATTTAGCCTGGTTCACTTCTCCCGTACAACAGGCCATGTACGTAGTGGCAGATGTGTTCGGCAAATACGAGGGAACGGAAGAGCTGGTGAAAACAGACAGGGACAATTCCATCGTCAATGTCACCTCCCATTATACTCCCACCGCCCGCACGGTGGTACGTGTCGTGGACAGCATGGGACACCCTGTACCCGGAGCCAAAGTAGATTACCGGATTTTCAATTATGGAGAATTTTATCCGGTGGCAACGCTCCGCGCTGATGAGCAAGGGCAAACAGCCTTGACGCTGGGGAAAGGGGACATTTTGGTATGGGCATGGGCGAACGGGGATTGGGGATATGCCCCCTTCCAGGTAGATGAACAGGATACCCTGACCGTCACACTATATCCCGCTGAGAAGCAAATGCAAAAGGAGTTTGAAGCAGCATTCGTACCTCCCGTATTGCGCCAATTGCCTTCCGAAGTAAGTGACGAGGAACGGGCTGTAAACGAAAAACGGTTAGCCTTGGAAGATTCCATCCGGAACGCCTACATTGCCACCTTCCCCACCTCTGAAATCCTTGCCCAACAAGCCAAGTCATGGGGCATCCATCCCCAAACATGGCAACACCTCATGACTGCTTCACGGGGGAACCATGCGGAATTAGCACGATTCATGGGAACCACCCCCTCCACGCAACGGGAAATGGCGATGGAACTGCTATCCATTGTCCCTGAAAAAGATTTGCAGGACACCCCTGCCGAAGTATGGGCAAGCCATTTGCAAGGGGCTTCCCCCTACCGGGACAATGCCTTGTTTAATGAATATATCCTAAACCCCAGGGTGGGCAACGAATTGTTAACAGCATACCGCCATTCCTTGCAGGCATATCTGAAACATGCAGGCATTACCCATGCGCAAATGCTCATTGACTATACCAGAAAATTAAAAGATACGGACAGTTTATACACTTCACGCTACACAATCCCCCCAACGGGAGTGGCAGCATCAGGCGTGGCAGACCTGCAATCCCGGGGAGTATTCTTTGTGGCTGCTTGCCGGAGTTTGGGCATCCCCGCCCGGTTGAACCCCATGACAGACAAACCGGAATATTTCACAGAAGATGAGTGGAGAACTGCCAGCTTTACGGCAGATAAAAAAACAATATCCCGGGGCAGCCTGATGATAAATTACAAAGGGGCTCCCGTAAAGGACCCCAAATACTTCCTGCATTTCACCGTCGGCAAAGTGGAAGGCAATACTATCCGGACCATCGACCTTGGCAGCAATGCAGCCGTAGATATGGGAGCCGGCGCCTCGTATTCACAGATTTTCACCCGCCCCGTAGAATTAGAAGAAGGGCGTTATATCCTTTTCACCGGAAACAGGCACAGTTCCGGAGCCATTTATACACGGCTTTTCCCGTTTGAGGTTAAGGCTGGAGGATTAACAACCGTCAATATGGAAATCCCCGCATGCCCGGAAATGCGGCAAAAGAAAGGGCAAATCACCCTCCCGGCATCCATGAACGGCTTAAAGGAAGACCAATATTCTATTCTCGCCATTTTGGACGCCGGAACGGAACCGACCAATCATTTCCTCCGGGACATGGGGGCTTCCAAAGCAGAGTTTGAAGCCATAAAAACCCCTCTGTTCTTTTTCTTCAAGGATGCAGCCAACCGTGACAAATTCCATACAGAGGACTTTCGTCCCTTCCCGGACAACCTGTCATTTGACGTCGATGCCAACCGGCAGTTATTAGACCGCCTGGACAAAGAATTGGAATTAACGAATCCGGACAATTTACCTTTGGTCCTTGTAACCAATGGCAAAGGGGAAGTCATTTTTATTTCCCAGGGATACAGCATCGGGCTTGGCGCTCTCTTGCTCAAACAGGTGCAATAAAAGTACCTGTTTCCCCCATCTCTTTTAAGCTACAGAAATACATCTGTATTGCTTCAAGGGTATGAAATTATTCCGCATTATGCTTTGAAATTCGAAGGAATTTCCGCTACTTTGTAATCTAATTGAAAATGTATAATGAAAAAACGATGGATAATTAATACTCCTCCGGAGCAAACTAAAATAGAGGAACTTGCAAAAAAACTTAATTGTCACCCCGTTATAGCCAACCTTTTATTGCAGCGAGGTATCGACAGCACAGAAAAGGCTCAGGCATTTTTTAATCCTTCATTGCACATGTTGCATGACCCTTTTCTCATGAAGGATATGGACAAGGCTGTGGAGCGGTTGGACAAGGCTATCGCAGCCGATGAAAAGATATTAATTTACGGAGATTACGATGTGGACGGCACGACCGCCGTTGCCCTTTTGTATAAATATTTGAAGAGGCATTGTGTCCCGGCAAACTTGGAATATTACATTCCAGACCGATATACGGAAGGTTACGGAGTCTCTGTCAAGGGCATCGACTATGCAGCGGAAAACGGCTTTTCCCTTATGCTGATTACCGATTGCGGCATTAAGGCAGTAGAAAAAGTCAAATATGCCCGCTCCCGACAAGTGGATATCATTATTTGTGACCACCATACTCCCGGGGACACCCTGCCAGAAGCTGTCGCAGTCCTTGACCCGCAACGCTTAGATTGTACTTATCCTTACAAATGGTTAAGTGGATGCGGCGTAAGTTTCAAATTAGTACAGGCACATACCAAAAAACACAATTATCCCATATCGGAATTATACAAACTGCTTGATTTATTGTGTGTCAGCATTGCCAGCGACATTGTGCCGCTGACAGGAGAAAACCGGATTCTGGCTTATTATGGGCTAAAACAATTAAATTCCGAGCCAAGTTTAGGTTTAGAAACAATTATCAAGGTTGCAGGGATTAACAAAAATATCACCATCAATGACATTGTTTTCCGCATAGGCCCGAGAATCAATGCCGCCGGACGGGTGGAATCCGGACGGAAGTCAGTAGAACTACTGACAGCTGATGAAGAAAGCGTCGCCCAAGGCATTGCATGGGACATCAACAACTTCAATGACCAGCGCAAGAAACTAGACCACGATATTACAGAAGAAGCCATCCGGCACATTACCCACTCTGAACTTGAGCCGTCCAGAAAAACGACCGTCCTCTTCAATGCCAAGTGGCATAAAGGAGTTATCGGAATAGTTGCGTCCCGCCTGACGGAGACCTTTTACCGCCCTACCATCATCCTGACGGAATCCAATGGACTGGCAACAGGTTCTGCACGCTCAGTGGAAGGCTTTGATTTATATTACGCCATTTCGCAATGCAGTGAATACCTGGAAAATTACGGAGGGCACAAATATGCAGCGGGATTGACACTGAAACTGGAAAACCTGGAGCCGTTCAAACAAAAATTTGAACAGATTGTTCGGGAGACTATCACAGAGGATATGCTGACTCCACAAATCAATATAGACGCCTGCATCTCCCTCAGTGACATTACCCCGGAATTGTACCATGATATTCAGAAATTCGCCCCATTCGGTCCCAATAATACCATTCCTGTATTTGCCACCAAAAATGTCACAAATTTCATAGGGACAAGGCAAGTGGGACGCCATAACGAACACTTGAAATTAGTGGTGGTGGATGACACCCACATCTGCAATGACCGAAGCGGCATCGCTTTCGGCATGGGACATTTGTATGAAAAAATAAACAACGAACGCTTTTTCGACATCTGTTACACCATTCAGGAGAACGAATTTATGGGAAGGAATGACATTCAAATGATTATAAAAGACATACATTTTAAAGAGTAACCCAAGAAATAGGAGGAAAAGTGAATTCTTTAAAATTATTGGACAAAGCAGTCGAGCAATTCGCTTCCTTGCCGGGAATAGGACGGAAAACAGCCTTAAAATTCGTTCTCAATTTGCTCAAAAGGGAGGATGAGGAAGTGAAAGCCTTTACAGAAAGTATCATTGACCTGAAAAAAAATATTCGGGAATGTACCGTATGCCATAATATCACGGATGGGGAGATTTGCGATATCTGCTCAAATCCCAAGCGGGACAGGACCCTTGTCTGTGTTGTCGAAAATATCAAGGATATCCTTTCCATTGAGGCTACATCCCAATACAATGGCCTGTACCACGTATTGGGAGGAGTCATCTCCCCCATGGACGGTATCGGTCCGACAGATTTGCACATCGCATCGTTAATAAAAAGGGTGGAAGATGACAACAATATCCGGGAAATCATCTTTGCGCTCAGTGCGACAATTGAAGGAGACACTACAGGTTACTATATCTATAAAAGACTGGCAAACAAAGAAAAATTAGTCATCAGCACCATCGCCAAAGGAATTTCCATAGGTAACAATTTAGAATACACGGATGAACTCACCTTAGGACGTTCCATTGTCAACCGAGTCAAATTCAACCTCAACGGATAGCACTATTTACCCCAATGCCATAACCTCTTCCACCAAGCCACAAACCCCTTTCCGGTGAATTGGCGTGAAGCCTGCTCTTCCGTTCCCCAATACTTTATTGCCCGGTCTATGGCAAAACGGAACTGTTGCAATTCCGTTTTGTCAATCCGAAGCATCTCCAATGCCGGTTGTTTCAAGTAAGTGCGAGTAATTTTCAAATAAGGTCCGGAGGGATTTTCCATCAATTCAAAAGACAAATCCCCTTTCGAAGACAATAATTTATAATGGGATGAAGCCACATCCTCCGGAAAGTCCCCGGTAGTCAAAATCCGCACATGTTCCATTCCGGCAATTTGCCGGGAAACATTTCCTCCCGGATAAACAAACCCCACAACCACCTCATCTGCCATAGACAACATCCATTGATTGCGTTCAAAAGCCGCCTGTTGGGTAACATGGCATATTCCCTCACCATGACAGGTGATAAGCAACAACCGGTTCTCCCGCAATGCTTTTTCCACCTCCCCTGCCACTTGTTGGGGCAATGACTCTGCAAGTGCCCAAATCACAGGCACCTGCTTCTGTAACAAACATTTGAAAACCTCCTGCTCCATATAAGAATGATTCCCGCACAAGACACAATCCTGTTCCGGAGAAAGCGCATTTGCCCAATCCAATATCTGCCCTTGCAGCGCCTCCGGCGTCAAACGGGAACAAAGGAAAACTGTTTTATGCCTCAACAACAAATGTTCATTACCCAACTTATTCATAAACGACTTCTTTTAATCTTATCTATCAAAATGACCTTTTCAAAATCTCCCGGATATTATCTGCCTTACCCATCGTATAATAATGAATGGCAGGAACTCCATGAGCCAGCAAATCCCGGCTTTGCATAACACACCACTCAATCCCCACCTGGTACATCCCGTCATCACTCTTGCACTTCCGGATTTCCTCCATCAATTCCTGCGGCAAATCAATGCTGAAAGCACGAGGCAACATCTCAATATGCTTTGGCGTGGAAATCGGTTTCAATCCGGGAATGATGGGCACGGTTATCCCTGCAGCCCGGCATTTCTCTACAAAGGTATAGAACTTTTGGTTGTCAAAAAACATTTGGGTGACAATATAATCTGCCCCGGCATCTACTTTATGCTTCAGATTTTCAATATCCATGGCAAGATTAGGCGCTTCATAATGTTTCTCCGGGTAACCCGCAACCCCAATACAAAAATTAGTCGGCACCGCATGAGTCAAACTGGAATCTAAATATACTCCTTGGTTCATATTATGAATTTGCCGTACCAATTCAGCACTATATTTATATCCTTCCGGTTCCGGGACAAAGTATTTTTGCCCCGGAATGGGGTCTCCACGAAGTACCATCACATTCTGAATATCCAGAAAATTCAAATCCAACAAGTCATTTTCTAATTGCCGCTTAGTTGTCCCACCACAAATCAAATGAGGGACAACTTCTACCGGAAAACGCTTCATAATGGCGGCAGCAATGGCAACCGACCCCGGGCGCTTCGTCAAAATGACTTTCTCAAAAGTCCCGTCCGCCTTCTGCTGATACTCCACCTCATCCCGATGATACGTAATATTTATAAAGGGAGGCGCAAACTCCATCAACGGCTCAATGGAATGGTACAATTTCCTAATATCACTGCCTTTCAGGGGAGGCACCAACTCAAACGAAGCGAAAGGCGATTTCTTTTGCTGTATAATATCAATTACCTTAGCCATAATTCATCTTGTTTAAATTCCTAACAATCTTTTTCCTTCTTCCCGGGAGATACCCCGCCGGCGGCAATAATCTGCCAATTGGTCTTCGCCAATGCCACCAATGCTAAAATAACGTGCTTGGGGATGAGCTATCAACATACCGCACAAACTGGTCACCGGCGTAATGGCATACGAAGAAGTCAGGGAAACCCCTATTTTCCGAGGCGCATCCAAAAGTTCAAACACATCCTGCTTCAAGGAATGGTCCGGACAAGCTGAATACCCAAAGGCTGGACGAATCATGGCAAGCCCTTCCCCAGCCTGTTCTTGCATCCACTCAGCCAATGCTTCCGTCAGACGGGCACACAAACTCTCCCGCAACAAATGGTGAAAATCCTGACAATCACACACAGGCTTCAAATCCTCCACTTTCAAGGCAAAAAGCCCTATCGTGCTCTTACCGTAATGGGCAGGGCAAACAAAATCTGCCAAACTCAGGCAAACCTCTCCTTCCCTTTGCTGACGCAACATAGGCAAGCGATGCCCGTTATCCAACACTATGTCGTCCTGTTCCGAGCAGGCATCAAAGAAATTAACCACCACAGAAGCCTCAAATTCCCCTCCGGCAATCACTGTCCCCAACATCTCCAAAGCCGCCTGGTAAGTCTTGTCTGCCTCCTCATTCTGGTAAATAATCTCCGGGTATTTGCCCTTGAACCCCCAGAAATGGAAAAAAGGAGTCCAATCTATCCGGCTCGCCAAATCCTGTAAATCAACCCGCCGCCCGACAAAATGATGCTCCCCGAAGCCCTCCGGCTGGGCATAACTCTCCTTCGCAAATACAGGAGCTTTCGCCTTTGCCTCCGGATAAGAAAGCAACTTCAAATGCTTTAGCTCGTATTGCGCCCTAATCCGCTCCTGTTCTTCCTTCACTTGGGCAATGTAAACTTCCCGCTCCCCCATCAAACGCTTGCAAATGCCGGCTGTCCGCGAAGCATCTCCCCCCTGCACCACACAATAATCATACTTGGGAGCCAACTTGACCGCCGTATGGACAGAAGAAGTAGTAGCCCCCCCAACAATCAGCGGCACCCGGAGCTGCTCTTTCTGCAGCAACTCACACAACTGCTCCATCTCATTCAATGAAGGAGTGATAAGCCCGCTGATACCGACCAAATCCGCACCTTCTTGCCGCACGGCCTCTATAATCCGCTGGTTATCCACCATAACCCCCAGGTCTATGACTTCAAAATTATTACAAGCCAACACTATATGGACAATATTTTTCCCAATGTCATGGACATCTCCCTTGGCTGTGGCAATCACAATTTTAGGTTTCCTCGTCTGCTGTCCCTGCTGCTGGTTCTGCCGCTCGATTTCCGGCTGAAGGAAAGACACTGCCACCTTCATCGCTTTTGCCGACTTCACCACTTGAGGCAAAAACATCTTGCCTTCCCCGAAAAGCTGCCCTACCCGGTCCATACCCTGCATGAGCGGTCCCTCAATAATCGCGACCGCAGAAGGATAAACGCCCAATGCTTCAGACAAATCCACCTCCAGATAATCCGTATTCCCCTTCACCAATGCATACTCCAACCGCTCTTCCAAAGGACGGATACGCCATGCTTCCTGAGTTTCCCCTTTTTCTTCCACCGCTTTCCCACCTTTCAATTCACCGGCAAGCTCAATCAAGCGCTCCGTCGCCTCAGGCGACTTGTTCAACACCACCGCCTCCACGGCATCCAGCAAACGCGGTTCGATTTCATCATACACCTGCAACATTGAAGGGTTCACAATCGCCATATCCAATCCCGCCTGAATGGCATGATAAAGGAATACCGAATGCATTGCCTCCCGGACTACATTGTTCCCCCGGAAAGAAAAAGAAAGGTTCGAAACCCCGCCCGAAGTCTTGCATCCCGGCAAATGCTGCTTAATCCAAGCCACGGCGCGGATAAAATCAACGGCATAATTATTGTGTTCCTCCAACCCTGTCCCAATGGCAAGGATATTGACATCAAAAATGATATCCTCCGGCTTATAATCCGCTCCCTTTGTCAAAAGGTGGTAAGCTCGTTCACAGATGCTTATCTTTCGTTCATAAGTCACAGCCTGCCCCTCCTCATCAAATGCCATGACAACCACGGCGGCACCCAAACGGTGAATTTCCCGGGCTTTCGCAAGGAAAGACTCTTCCCCCTCCTTCAGGCTGATGGAATTAACAATGCACTTCCCTTGGGCGTTCTTCAACCCCGCAAGTATCGTGCTCCAATCCGAAGAATCTATCATCAGCGCAGCCCTCGCTATATCAGGGTCATTGCTGATGTAACGAATAAAGGTGCCCATCTCCCGGGCACTGTCCAGCAAGGCATCATCCATATTAATGTCTATGATGGAAGCCCCGTCTGCTATCTGCTTTCGTGCCACCTGCGCAGCCCCCTCGTAATCCTGGGCACGGATTAATTTGGCAAATTTGGCAGAACCTGCCACATTGGTACGCTCACCAACATTGACAAAATTACTCTTCTCCTTGTCCACCACCACGGCATCCAAACCGCAAACGACTAATCCATCCCCCTCCTCCGGCACCTCACGCGGAGATATTCCCTCCAAAGCCTCACGAATAGCCGCAATATGCGCCGGAGTGGTTCCACAGCATCCGCCGGCTATATTCACCAATCCCTTTTCCGCCATCTCACGCAGGCACGAAGCTGTCAAGGACGGTACCTCCTCATACTCACCCATCTCATTGGGCAAACCGGCATTCGGATAAATACTCAACCGACAAGGGACCCGAGCAGACAATTCCTGCATGAACGGCAACAAATCCGTCGCCCCAAACGAACAATTCAACCCGAAACTGAACAACGGAAAATGGGAAACGGAAACATACAATGCCTCCAGGCTCTGTCCCGTCAAAGTCCGTCCGCTACGGTCATTAATAGTCGCGGACAGCATCACAGGCAAAACAACATTCTTCTCCTCCATAACCTGGCAGATGGCATACAAGGCAGCCTTGGCATTCAAAGCATCGAATACCGTCTCCACCAACAACAAATCCACCCCGCCGTCAATCAATCCCCTCGCCTGCTCGGCATACGTGGCGGCAAGCGCATCGAAATCCACAGGACGATACTCCGGACGGTTAATATCCGGCGAAAGCGACAATGTCCGGGAAGTCGGTCCCATACTGCCTGCCACATAAACGACACGCCCTTCACCCGCTTGATCCGCCTCCTCCCTTGCAATCCGCGCCCCCTCAAAATTCAAACGGTAAACCCATCCTTCCAGCCGGTATTCCTCTTGTGATACGGCATTGGAATTAAACGTATTCGTCTCAATAATATCAGCCCCCGCCTCAATATAAGCCCGGTGTATTTCCCGGATAACCTCCGGACAAGTCAGATTCAACACATCATTATCCCCTTTCAAAGGGACAGGATGCTCTCTGAACAACTCTCCACGAAAACGCTCCTCCCCCAACTTGTACTGCTGAATAGACGTCCCCATCGCCCCGTCCAATATCAATATCCGTTCTTTTGCAACATCTTGTATAGCTAACTTCTTCATAACAAATTCAAAATTAAAACAACCTCAACTCAAACCGCCCACACACACCCATCTTGTCATCCTTAATGGCAATAGCAGCCAAAATATCCTCTTGCTTACTGATAGCCTCAATACACCCCGGAACATCCTCCACAGTCTGGATTCTATTGGCAAAAGCCGTAGCATACGTATCTGCCAGCAAAGCGTCCCGGCACACTATCATCACAGCGTCAGCCTTCCCGAAACTCAGTGAAGGTCCCACTGTCCCCGAAGAAGTACAAATACCCAAAGGAGACTCCCCCGCCTCGATATGCAACCCCACCTTTTCAGACAATGGCGACTTCCCCGCAAATACCGAAACATCCACATCCTCACAAATAGACGCATAAATATCTCCCCCGTTCTCCACCACCACCTCACGCACGCCAAATTCCCGCAACAACGCCTTCCCCACTTTCTGAGCGACAGCCCCAGCCACAGCACTCATCGGACCAATCCCGCTCACCCTCGCCACTGCCGACATCTGCTGGAAAATCATCGGTGCGTCATCCGCCTCACAAGGCACAAGCGACCGCTCATATTCCGGATGCCCGGCAATCCACGCATCCATCTCCCCTCGCAATCTCCGGACAAACTGCTCCGCATAAACCGGAATCCCCTCCCGCCACGACAATCTATCCACCCCGATGCACAAATCACTTTCCTTATACCGGGCAACAAAATACTTCCAACGGTCACCCCGGAAACGCCGCCGATAACTCCTGTCAACATACTCCATACCTTCAATTCCCCCTCCATTAATCAGCAAACTCAATCCGGAACAATTTCAACGGACAAGACTTCAAGCATAACTTGCAGGCAATGCACTTCTCCGGATTAAAATGCAATTTCCAGTCCGGCTCACCGATGGTCAAAGCATGCGAAAAACAGGCAGACACGCAATTGCCACAATCTATGCACTGCTCCGCATCATACGACACCTTGCTCGACACAGGGCTGACCGTCACCCCGTTCTCATGTAAATAATCTATCCCCTCATTCAGGCGTTCCTCGTCTGCCTCCAGCTCCACCAACAAGTTTCCAGACTTCCCTGCCTGGATTTCAGCCTTCAATATATTAATCCGGATATCAAATTTTTTCACCAAATCATACGTCAATGAACGGTCCGTGGCATCCACGGGAAAAGACAAAACAACTTTCTTAATCATGGCACATCAAATTACAAATTACACATCCCTTACTTATTCACAACAGGTTTCTCCTCCAACCCTTTCAGACTCGCCTCCGAAGGCATTGCCCGCACAGGCTCCGTCAATAAAAACGAACCGTTTTCAATCCACCCCTTCAACACGCCCGCAATCTCCCGCGCACGCGCCAGGCTCGACAAAGGAGCCGTCCGCACCCGATGACCCGCCACCTCAATCCAACCGCTATGCAACGCCGCATAATTCGTCCGTCCCAACACCTGTCCTCCCGTCCCGTAATCCACCACATTGGTCTCAATCTGTTCATTGCGGATAGACACCCGGTGCGCTAAATCCTCATCCAACACAGGAATCGGAATCCCAATACCCACATACATCGTCACCCCGTACTTCTCCACATACGCTCCCCGCAAATAACGGCTGCTCATCTCCTTCAAATCGCCCACCACGGCAATTGTCCGCGCATTCCCGATAGGCACCCCGTACTCATTCACCGGTTTCGATGTACAAAACTGCGTCCCGTTCCAAGTCACATACCCCACCGCCCCGCAAAGGAAAATCCGTGTACCCAACCCAATCGTCCGGCACTCCGGGTCATTCAACAAAGGTGACAACTCCCCAGCCGAACTATAAGAAGCATTCCTCAACCTCGGCAACAACGTCCCCATATAAGTATATTTAATCTGGTCGGTCGTATTCGTCGCCACATTATAATTCTGGTAACAATTCCGCGGATTATAAAGAATCGCCTCATTAATGCTATCCTTGTTAATCACCGTCTTGATATGTTTCCTCGGATAACAATCCGTACCTTTCCCCCAAGCCTCCAACACCACATCCTTCCCGTTCACCAAATCCTCGATAATATGCGCCCCCCCGTATGCCGGCACGGCAGGGTCGCAATCCGTGGCACCCACATACGTATCCACTGCAGCCAAACCACCACTCACCCTCACCCCGTTCAACTCAATCTTTTCCATCCGGATAGGCGGCGTAGCATGACCGAAATTCAGGAAAGCTCCCGAAGAACACATCGCACCGAAAGTTGCCGTAGTCACGACATCCACTTTCTGGGCAATCTCCTTCGCCGTTAGCGATTTTGACAACTCTGACACCTCCTCGGCCGTCAATACGACAGCCGTTCCTTTCTTTATCTTCTCATTAATTTCTGCGTATGTTTTCATATCCTTGATTGACAAATTAAAAAATAAGTTTTCATAAAGCGACAGTACGGACACACTTCGTACAACATTCCACATTCATCCTTCATACAGGATGTACATACATTGCACTACTACATCACAATGACTCCCAGGCTGCCTGGAAACATCTGTCTTTTGTTGGGGAAATAATAAAGAATCAGCGCATGCAGCGCATATCCATTGCAGACACAAAGAGAGAGAAAAACAATAAATTCCGGCTACCCCGGGCATTAGAATCGAATAAATAATCTGCCTTTTTCATCATTCTTTTGTTTTAAATTATAACTCCTGTTATCAGGCCGGATATTGGCACCTTGCAACTTAAACCGCAGGTTGTCGGAGCATCACAGAGTCCGGTCTCTCAACTCCTCTTTATAATTCAAACAATCTTTCTTAAGGATTGAATGGATGCCGCAAAGTAAAGACATTTTTTTTACATCACCAAATATTCACAACAAAAAAAACAAAAACAAGACAAGACTATTTTTTCCCCCATTCTATTCCGATAATACACAACACGTATTCCCTCGCTGTTCAGGGAACAATTGCGGTTCACGCCCTGTTCATCTCCACTTCACTTTTGGTCTATAACCAAAGGTGAACCTGAATTGAACCAAAGGTGAACCTAAGTTGATACGTGAACAGACCGGGAACACAGCCTGATTTCACCGAGAACCAAATAAAAAGAGGCTGCATTTTAACGCAGCCTCATGCCCTTTTGCAAATATGGCAAAATCACTATTTCAAATAATCCTCAAAATAATTCGTTACTTTCTGCATCAGATGGATACGGTCTTTCCCCATCACATTGTGCTCTGCACAGGGATAAGGGAAATAATCCACCTGCACATTGTTCTTAATGCACTCGCGGATAAAGCTCAAGCTCTGTTCCCACACCACGACATTATCTATTGCCCCCTGGCAAATCAGAAGTTTCCCCTTCAAATCCTTCGCCTTGTTTATCAGGCTGACCTTCTCATACCCGGCGGCATTCCTGTGCGGGGAATCCATGTAACGCTCACCGTACATCACCTCGTACCACTTCCAATCAATCACCGGACCGCCTGCCACGGCCACCTTAAAGACATCGGGATAGTTTGTAATCAATGAGATAGTCATGAAGCCGCCGTAACTCCAGCCATGCACGCCAATGCGCTCTGCATCCACGTAGGGCAAGGACTTCAGGAATTTGATACCCTCCATCTGGTCTGCCATCTCTGCCTGACCGCATTGCCCGTGAATGGCTTTCTCAAAATCAGCCCCACGGTTGGAGGTCCCACGATTGTCCATGACAAACACAACATATCCGTGCTGTGCCATGTACATCTCCCAACGTCGCAACTCTGCCTGCCACGTATTCCTCACCATCTGGGAATGGGGTCCACCGTAAACGTAAAGGATAACGGGATACTTCTTCGAAGCGTCAAAATCCATCGGTTTAATCAGCCGGTAATAATTGTCATACTTTCCATCGGCGGACTTCACCGTGCCCATTGTAATTTCCCCGTAATTGTAATCACGGGTAGGGTCTTCCGCCCTCAACAATTCCTTGACCACTTTACCATCATTCTTAGCCAAGTTCACCACCCGCGGCACGCGCAGGCTGCTGTAATTATCCACAAAATAAGCCATATCGGCACTCATCTTCACGGAATGCCAGCCCTCCGCCTTCGTCAACTGCAACTTCTTCCCGGACTTCACATCCACCCGGAACAAATGATTGTCCACCGGGCTGACTTCCGCAGACGTATAATACACATACCTGCCGTCTTGTCCCACCAACTCTACGTCTGCCTCCACCGGAGTCAAGCGTTTCAACACCTTCCCGTCGGCAGCGGAAACAAGGTAAAGGTTGAAATAACCGTCCCGGTTGTTCGTCCGGTAAATGAATTTGGAATCATCCCACTTCAGGAACACAACCGGCGTCAAGGGCTCCACATACTTCTCGTTCTCCTCCGTCAGCAGGGTTTTCACGAAAGCCCCCGTCCGGGCACAATACTCATTCAAATGCATGTGCTTCTGGTCACGGTCGAGCACCTGGATGTACACCCGATCGGATGCCGGTCCCCAGGCGATGTTGGTCAGGTACTGCTCCCTGCCGAAATCGGTCACATCCGCCCACACCGTCTTTCCAGAGGCAATGTCGTAAATGCCCAGGCTCACCTGCTCGGATTTCATCCCCGCCATCGGATACTTGATTTCACGCAAACTGCCCGTGCGGGTGGTAATGTCCAGCAAAGGAAACGTCCCCACTTGGCTCTCATCTTTCCGGTAGAAGCCCAGCTTCTTGCCATCCGGCGACCAGAAAATTCCACCGGCAATACCAAATTCATTGCGGCTCACCGTCTGCCCATTGACAAAATTAGGGTCCTTGTCAGCAGTCACGGCAAACTCGTTGCCATTGGCATCCGTATAATACAAGTTGTTGCCTTTCGTATAAGCAACCAGTCCATACCCGCTCGGAGTCACATTCTGCGCCCCCCTGGCAATCGTGTAAGTCCCTGCTACCGCCTTTTTCTCCACATCAATTTCATACATTTTCCCTTGGCGTGCAACGACAAGCGTCCCCGCATCCTTCCAGCTGAACTGCGGCCAGCCCTTCAAATCCGTGCCAAGGGCGGCATTCAGTTCCGCCAGCGTCATCAACACAGTCTCTCTGCCTGTCGCCGCATCCTGCCCCACCAATTCGTTTCCACGCACGGAAGTCAATACATTCCGCTCCCCCTGCCATTGCACATAGAGGTTCTTCGGATAAAGATGATAGCCCAGCACTGCATCCTCCATGGTCAGTACTTTTCCTTGGGCATTGGAGTTAAACATCATAGCTACTCCGATTAATGTCAATAATACATATTTCATGATTTATCATTTAAATTTTAATACTCATTCTAAATGCACAAATATACGCAGAAAGCAGGCAAGTCCCGCCATTTTGCCATAAAATTTTCAAACCAAGCGAAAATCCCACCACAAAGGATTTCCTACAAAGTCTTTTTCCAGAGAAATAAAGTATATTTGCCAGAAAAATAAATAGACATGAAACTATTTTACCGCAGCCTTGGCAAAGGGAAGCCGCTCCTTATACTGCATGGATTATGGGGAGCCTCCGATAATTGGCTGCCCGTCGCCCATTTATTAGAAAATGAGTTCCGGGTCATACTCCCGGACATGCGTAACCACGGGCAATCGCCGCACTGCAAAACAATGGATTACACCTCCTTGTGCCACGACATATTGCAAATGATTGAAGAGTTGGAACTACCACGCCCGCTTTATGCAGCAGGGCATTCCATGGGTGGAAAAACATTGATGCATTTATTGTTGCATGAGCCGGGGCTTTTTGAGAAGGCTTGTGTCATTGACATTGCCCCCAAACGTTATAAAGACGCCGGACGTATCCATTCCTGGCTGCTCCGCCAGGCTGAACGCCTGCCGTTAGGCAACATGCAGTCCAGGAAGGAACTGAACCGGTATTTGCAAGAAAACTTCCACGAAGAGGAGATTCGGCAATTCTATCTGAAGAACATCCGGCGGACTTCCACCGGCTTCTGTTGGAAAGTGAACCTTCCTGCCCTACGGCACAATCTGCCAGAAATCATGAAATGGGAAGAACAAGTTGCAGCAGAGCCATCCCACACCCCTGTACTTTTTATTAAAGGCGAGCAATCCGACTATTTACAGGAATGTGATTTTCACGCTGCAAGGGAGAGGTATTTCCCCGCTGCCCACTACGTTGTGATACCCCACGCGAGACATAGCATCCACGCCGACCAGCCACAAGCGCTTGCACACCTGCTTGCCGACTTTTTCTCTGAAGGATATCATTCCCAAACGAATGGCTTTTCAAAATAAGCCACAGCCTGGAGATTTGCGTATGCGTAATAATCGTTCACCGGGTCAACACCAGACTCATAAAGCAATGCCGTAAGACGAAGCCTATAGCTCTGGTTGGGTTGCAAGTCAGCCAACTTATTTACCTCCCCTGTCGTTCTCTGGGTAATAGACAATGAAGTAGAACCTACCGGCTGTATGCGGCTTAAGAAATAAGGCTGGGCTGTATTCACGGGATTGTCATTCCGGAAAATTTCCACCCGATAATATACCTGTTGCCCGACATAGGGATTCCATGTTACGTCTATTTCGCTCCCGTTGGTATTTACCTGCAAATCCATTTCTGCAGGAGAACGATGGGCGAGATTTTCAGTATAAATACTATCACTCAACTTCACATGGTTATCTTTCCCTATACGCACATAGAAACGAACATTACGGTTTTCGTCCAAATCCTGAATCTCGTAAGCATTCTGGGCAGACCAATAATATTCGTGGTTTTCCAAAGCGACATTCCCCCCATTGCCCAATAACAACATGCCTTCCCGTACATCGATATTTCCTCGCACATCCGCAGCAATATAAGTCCGGTATTGGTTATCATATTCGCTGTACTCGTTCATCAAAAAAGCATCCGCAGTCAGTTCTCCCAAATAATCAAGCGAAGAACGGTATTCCCGCCTCCCTCCTTCATTTGTCAGGACTTGCAGGTAATCTTCCCCACTGTGCAGGACATCCCATGTCACGGTTTCTCCGTCTGTATATTGCATTGTAAGCCGGTTACCGTCTTTCAGCCATGTGCCAACCGTAATTTCCTGCCGTCCCCCGAACTCAACCGACTTGAGTTGTCCGCCTTTCTCCAAACGGACAACTTCCAGCAAATCGGGAGTCTCCATCCCTTCCTTATTGCCCATCCAAGCGTTATAATACCAATCCTTACCGACAACATTATCCATGTCCAAAATAGTGTCGTCACGACTGTCATCGTCCTTGCAACCAAAAGCAAGGAACAAGACAGAAACTGCTATCAATATTCTTTTCATTTCCAGTATTTATTAAGCCTTACATTCTATTTTTTCCATCCCTATCACAGAAAATAGGAATTACCTGCCTTTTGCAAGCAATTTTTATACCAAATAGAGGAAGGCAATGAAGATTTAACAGTAATTCTTTTTGCCTTTTAATACGTATCCCCGCCCAGATGAAGGCGGGGATACATAAAAATAAGATAATCAACTCTTTCACATCAAATCATTTCCATGTGCTCCTGATCTGTCAATTTCTCACAATAATGACAACGCAGAACAATCGGAGAATTATTCACTACAGTAAATTTCGTGCGTACTTTCTCATAATTAGTGATGCACTTCGGATTCATACACTTTACTATCCCCTCGACTTTTTCAGGCACATTTACTTTCTTTTTCTCCACGACCTCATAATCACGGATAATATTAATCTTTGCCGACGGAGCAACAAGAGCAAGTTTATTTACCTCATCGTCTTCAAGGAATTTGTCCCATATCTTGATAATAGCCTTTTTCCCCAACTTGGTACTTTTCAGGTTTGTGCCGAAAGTAATGGCATTATCCAATTCCGCAAGCCCCAATACATTAATGACTGCAAACAATTTATCGGCAGGAATATGGTCAATAACCGTGCCGTTTTCTATCGCACTTACTTGTAATTCTTTCTTTGACATGACAATACGTTTTAATGTTCATAATTCATTACTTCAATCCCAATGCTTTGCAAATAATCGCCTGACGGGCAAAAACACCATTGCGTGCCTGCTCGAAATAGTAGGCTTTCGGATTCTCATCCACATCAACGTCAATCTCGTTCACGCGAGGCAGCGGATGCAGGATGCGCATATTTTCCTTGGCATTTGCCAACATTGCATTACGAAGGATATAAACATTTTTCACTTTCTCATATTCCAAAGGATCTGCAAAACGTTCACGTTGCACACGAGTCATATAAAGGATGTCCGCCTTATTGATGGCTTCATCCAGTTCCCGGCACTCATAATAAGGAATATTCAGTTCTTTCAAATGAAGTTTATAAGCCTCAGGCATTTTCAGCGATTCCGGAGAAACGAAATAGAATGTCGGGTGGAAATGGCTCATTGCCTGTAACAAAGAATGCACTGTACGCCCGTATTTCAAATCCCCTACCATGCAAATAGTCAGATTCTCAAGCGTACCTTGCGTTTTGTAAATAGAATAGAGGTCCAACATGGTCTGTGAAGGATGCTGGTTTGCACCGTCGCCGGCGTTCAGGATAGGATGCACAGCCACCTCACTGGCATAACGCGCTGCTCCTTCCACAGGATGCCGCATAACAATCAGGTCACAATAATTATCTACCATTTTGATGGTATCTTTCAATGTTTCGCCTTTGGTCACGCTGGAAGAAGATGCATCCGTAAACCCGACTATGCGTCCACCCAAACGGCTGATTGCTGTCTCAAAACTCAAACGCGTACGGGTAGAAGGTTCGAAAAACAAAGAGGCAACCACTTTCCCCTCCAATAAGGGCTGATTCGGATTAGCTTCAAACTCGGAGGCAAGTTTCAACACTTCCAGAATTTCTTCTTTCGTGTAATCTTCAATGGATACTAAGCTGTGTGTGTTCATATCATTATATTTAAAGTACATTCCAGATTAAAAAAAAACCAACCTGCCTTACGACAATGTTGGTTCAATGCTTTATCAATAAATTGACAATCTTGTCCACACAAATGCGTGACAAACTGTCCCAAGAAATCAATATGTAAATATCCTGATGCCATATCAGGACACAAAGGTAAAGAAAGATTCTGAAACAAGAAATAATTTCCCTCCAAATTTCACTTACTCAAAATAAAATATTATTTCCCCATCAATTCAACCACCCTGTCCACAATATCTTCAGCAACTTCACGCTTGGTTTTCAATTCATAACAATACTGCCGTTCATCGCGGTCAATCAGTGTCACCTTATTGGTATCGTAACCAAAACAGGCATGCGCATCCCGCAAGCTATTCAAGACAATCAAGTCCAAATTCTTTTTATGCAGCTTCTGCAACGCGTTACTCAATTCATCATTCGTCTCCAAAGCGAACCCCACCAATAATTGTCCTGACCTTTTCCTTTTCCCCAATTCCTCTGCAATATCGGCAGTAGGTTCAAGTTCCAAAGTCCAGTGTTCCTTACCGCGTTTCACCTTCCTCTGCTCACAATGTACCGGCTTAAAATCAGCAACTGCCGCACACGAAACAACAATGTCATGATGCTCCATTTCTCCCACTACCGCATCATACATCTCCTTGGCAGACTTCACATCCATCCGCCGAATACCCGCATGCGTTGTCCTCAACTGCACCGGACCAGCAACCAACGTTACTTCCGCTCCCCGTCCTGCAAATGCTTCAGCCAAAGCAAAGCCCATTTTACCAGAAGAATAATTGCCAATAAAACGCACAGGGTCTATACTTTCATAAGTCGGACCCGCTGTTAGCAATACACGCTTCCCTTTCAATTCTCCTTTCTGCGCAAAATAATTCCGCACTGCTTCCACAAGCTCCTCCGGTTCTGCCATGCGCCCTTTCCCCACTAACCCGCTGGCAAGTTCTCCCTCGGCAGGCTCCACAATCATATTACCATAACCGCGCAAAATCCTCAAATTTTCCTGTGTCGCAGGATGGCGGTACATGTCCAAATCCATTGCCGGCGCCACCATCACCGGGCATTTCGCCGAAAGATAAGTCGTCAACAGCAAATTATCCGCAATCCCGTGTGCCATCTTACCAATCGTATTTGCCGTAGCCGGAGCAATCAAATACAAATCAGCCCATAACCCCATATCTACATGCGAATGCCAATCCCCATTCTCCGGATTATAGAACTCCACCATCACCGGATGCTTCGACAATGTAGCCAAGGTCAGTGGCGTAATAAACTGTTTTGCCAATTCGGTCATTACCACTTTCACTTCCGCACCTTCCCTCACTAACAACCGAACTAACAAAGCCGCCTTATAGGCTGCAATACTACCTGTAATACCAACAATAATATGCTTATCTTTCAACATCGTGCATCTGATTAAAAATTAAAATGTACCCACGCTACAGTAAATACCATTTACCAGCATCGGTACATTAAAATATCTATTTTCGGCAGATTCAGGATTTCTTGCCTTCACCCAAAGCTCCCCTGAAATAAATCTTGCCATCCTCAAACTCTTGAGTAGCAATCAGCACAGGCTTAGGGATTCGTTCATAAAATTTAGAAATCTCTATCTGTTCGCGATTCTCAAAAATCTCCTCCAGATTATCCGTATAAGATGCAAATTCCTGCAACTTACGACTCAATTCCTCTTTCATCTCCACAGAAATCTGATTCGCCCTCTTAGCAATAATGGCTACTGCCTCATAAATGTTACTATCTGCCATTTCTGCCAATACAGCCGGATTACGCACAATGGTGTTATTCGGTGCCTTTACTCTTTTAAAATCGATCATAATTAGCAATTATTTTATCAGTCTTTATTCTTCAAAATTATAATTCTCCAAATATGCCTCTATCTCCGCATATCTCTTTTCAAGCTCCGGAGCATACTTGCTATTCGGATACTCCTCCGCAAAATAATAATATTCCTCCTCGGCATTGTTGTAACGCTCCAACTTCTTGTCCTCCACACTATTCACTGCCATTTCATACTTAGACATGAAAAGCATGTACATGATTTCCTCCCGGTATTTGGAATTGGGGTAATCTTTCAAACAATTCTGCAAACTAACCGTTGCAGCCTTATAATATTCGCGTTGGTAATAATTCCGGGCACTCAAATAAGCTTTATAGGACAACTTATCACGCAATTCATCCATATACTCATTAATCCGCTCCTTCCGCATGCTGTTGGGATAACGGTTCAGATACAACTGGAATTCACTCAGCGCCCTGTCAGTTAACGACTGATCCAAACGGGGCTTGGGAGAAGCCATATAATCACAAAAACCCATCATAAAAAGACACTCCTCAGCAAAAGAACTTTCAGGATAAGTCTGGATAAACTGCTTGAACAAGCCGGAAGCCAACTCATAATCTTTCATATTATAACTGCAAAATGCCCGGTAGTAAGCAATATTCTGAGCCTTATTGGTTCCGCTAAAAACCGTACGGATACCATCCAGCAAATTCTGAGCCTTCTGATAATCCCCTTCATTATAATACTCAATCGCCTTCTTATAAATCAACTGGTAATCTGTACTTTTCAGCAACTGTTGGTACTCACCACAGGATGCCAAAAATACACTTGCGACCAAAAAAACTAAAACTTTCTTCATAAACAAATCCGTTAAAACCAAGTTGCACTTCCACCCTCAGTCTTTGCTCCACACCGTCCCTTTTTGCAACACGCAAAGATAGAGGAAAAATCACAAAGAGAAAAACAAACGACAAAAACTTTTTAACCCGCATGCCACCTTAATATATAAAAGGGAAACTTTTACCACTCCCCAATGCGTACTTATACCCAATCTTCCAACTTTTCCCCTCCAGCAGATACATATTTGCAATCCAATTACTAATTTTGCGTCACTAAAAAGTATCAACAAATCTTCAAAACATAATTGACGTGGATATCTTTGAAAGAGTAAAAAAGCAAAGAGGAAATATCGGCCAGTATGCTAAAGAAGCACACGGCTATTTCGCATTCCCGAAACTGGAAGGAGAAATCGGTCCCAGAATGATGTTTCGCGGGAAAGAAGTGTTAAACTGGAGTTTGAACAACTACATCGGTCTTGCCAATGACCCCGAAGTCCGCAAAGCAGATGCAGAAGCTGCCGCCAAGTGGGGGCTCGCTTATCCGATGGGGGCACGCATGATGAGCGGACAGACTTCCCGCCACGAATACCTGGAAGCACAATTGGCAGAATTCGTACACAAACCGGATGCATTCCTGTTGAACTTCGGCTACCAGGGCATGATATCTATCATCGACTCCCTGACCTCACGCCATGACTGCATCGTTTATGACGCAGAAGCCCATGCCTGCATCATGGACGGTTTGCGCCTTTCCCCGGCAAAACGCTACGTCTATACTCACAACGATATGGAAAGCCTCCGCAAACAGCTGGAGCATGCCACAAAATACGTGGAAACCACCGGTGGCGGCATCCTCGTTGTCACGGAAGGCGTGTTCGGCATGGCAGGAGACCTCGGCAAGTTGGATGAAATCACAGCCATGAAATCCGAATTCAACTTCCGTCTTCTTGTTGATGATGCGCACGGGTTCGGCACCATGGGACCCACAGGCGCCGGCACAGGCGAGCATTTCGGCGTACAGGACAAGGTGGACCTCTATTTCGGAACCTTCGCCAAAGCGATGGCAGGCTTCGGGGCTTTCGTAGCCACTGACGAGGAAGTGTGTATGTCACTGCGCTACACCATGCGTTCACAGATGTTCGCCAAATCCCTCACCATGCCCATGGTCGAAGGCGCCATTAAACGTCTGGAACTGTTGAAAACCCAACCGGAACGACGTGAAAAACTTTGGGCAATCGCCCATGCCCTCCAAGAAGGGCTCAAGGCTGACGGCATGAACATCGGCATCACCAATTCCATGGTAACCCCCGTGTACCTGTCCGGCAGCGTGGCAGAAGGCATGCAAGTCGTATTCGACCTTCGCGAGAACTACAACCTCTTCTGCTCCATCGTGGTCTATCCGGTCATTCCGAAAGGACAACTGCTGCTCCGTCTGATTCCGACGGCACAACATACCATGGAAGACGTGGAATACACCATCAAGGCTTTCAAGAACGTGGCAGACAAACTTGCCAAAGGCGAATACAACAAAGAACTTTTAATTGACGCCAGCAAGCTGTAATCCCCCACGCGGATACCTTATAAACGAAAAGGAGGGCATGTTGAAATAGGCATGCCCTTTTTTGTGTCTGCCATTACTCGGAAAAGACAAGAGCAAATCAAACATTATCCCGGTAACACACCCCAAAATTCCCCGTTCCTCCGCCAATGCCAACCAAAGGAGGACCAAAGAATCACCAGAAGTGAACTGGGGATGATACGGGAACAGAACGGGATCAGACCGTGGAAACGATTAAAAATGAACGATTAACGATAAAAAAGGAGGCTATTCTGAGACAGCCACTTGCTTTATGGAAGAAAGCACGTCCGGGAAACAAGGAACAAAAAATATTTTGTATTTTTTAAACCGGTGAAGTTCGCGGTTTAAAGTAAAATTTGTTCTTTTGCGGCATGAAAAATAGCATCTTTACAGCAAACTTCTGCTACATATTGGCGGCAAATTTCTTGTTGTTTTTTGCCTTCTATCTGATTATGCCAGTACTGCCTTTCTACCTGGAGGAGGAATTCATGGCAGGAAAGTCGATGATTGGTTTCATCCTGTCGTGTTACACGATTGCGTGCCTGTGCATACGCCCTTTCTCGGGGTATTTGCTGGACACGTTCAGCCGCAAACCGCTTTACCTGCTTGCTTATACAGTGTTTACCGTTATTTTCGGAGGGTATATGCTCACGTCGCTGCTGGCGGTATTCATTGCGCTGCGTATTGTGCACGGGCTGGCGTTTGGGATGGTGTCGGTGGCAGGCAATACGATTGTAATTGATATCCTTCCTTCCGAGCACCGCGGAGAAGGGGTGGGATACTACGGGTTGGCGAACAATCTTGCCATGAGTTTCGGACCCATGATTGGGCTGTTCATGCATAATACATGTTCTTACGAGTTCATTTTCACTTGTTCGCTAGCTTCAGGAAGCCTGGGCATCCTGATGGCTTCACTGGTCAAAACGCCCCGGAAAGCACCGGTAAAACGAGAACCTGTGTCGTTAGACCGCTTTTTGCTCGTGAAAGGGATACCGGCAGGCATTTCGCTGTTGTTACTTTCTATTCCGTACGGGATGACGACGACCTACGTGGCAATGTATGCGGATGAAATCGGGATTGCGGCTTCCACGGGGCTTTATTTTACGTGCATGGCAGTGGGATTGGCTGTATCGCGCATTTTTTCGGGGAAACAAGTGGACAAAGGGAAGGTCACTTTTGTCATTAACATAGGGATGTGGCTGGCATTTTTCAGTTTTCTTGCCCTTTCCTCCTGTTCGCTGTTGGTGAAGCATCTGCCGGCGTTTACTTCGGGAGTTTTTCTATGCATCGCGCTGTTGCAGGGTGTTGCTTTCGGGACAATGTTTCCGGCATTCAATACGTTGTTTGTGAATCTCGCGCCCAATAATCAACGCGGCACAGCGACTTCAACCTACCTCACGAGTTGGGATGTGGGCATTGGCATCGGCCTGATGGCAGGCGGGTATATCGGCGAGCGGTTGGGGAATTTCAGTTATGCTTACCTGCTGGGGGCAGGGCTGACCGTTGTTTCCGCTCTTTTTTTCCTATGGAAAGCGGGTCCGCATTTTAATACGCACAAATTAAGATGACTGATTACCAGTGTTTAAGGAAAATATTACGGGAAAAATACCCGAAAGTGCAATTTTATTCGTAATTTAGTAGCGCGAATTTTTATTATTAGAACAGGCATGGGATTATTCGGTTTATTCGGAAAGGCAAAGAAAGAGTCTTTGGACAAGGGTCTGGAGAAAACGAAAGAGAGTGTTTTCAAGAAGTTGGCAAGGGCTATCGTCGGAAAGTCGAAGGTGGATGACGAGGTGCTGGACAATCTGGAGGAAGTGCTGATTTCATCGGACGTGGGGGTGGACACGACGTTGCGCATTATCCAACGGATTGAGGCGCGGGTGGAACGTGACAAGTACATGGGCGTGGAGGAGCTGAACCGTGTACTGCGTGAAGAGATTGTTGCCTTGCTGAAAGAGAACGCTGCCAATGACGGCAGTTCATTTGACTTGCCGGAAAACGGGATGCCATACGTCATCATGGTGGTGGGCGTCAACGGCGTAGGAAAGACGACAACCATCGGGAAATTGGCGTATAAGTTCAAAGCTGCGGGGAAGAAGGTTGTTTTGGGTGCCGCTGATACGTTCCGTGCCGCAGCCATCGACCAGTTGGAAATCTGGGCAGAGCGGGTGAATGTGCCCATCGTGAAGCAAAGCATGGGGGCAGACCCGGCTTCAGTGGCTTACGACACGTTGAGCAAAGCAAAGCATGACGGGGCTG
The DNA here is from genome assembly GCA_019114285.1 of Candidatus Odoribacter faecigallinarum. GTDB lineage: Bacteria > Bacteroidota > Bacteroidia > Bacteroidales > Marinifilaceae > Odoribacter > Odoribacter faecigallinarum. The sequence goes on along the minus strand of DXFT01000075.1, from coordinate 4,510 downwards.
ACATTGTCATCATCGATACGGCAGGACGTCTTCACAATAAGATTAACCTCATGAATGAACTGACGAAGATAAAGAATGTGATGAAGAAGGTACTGCCGGATGCGCCGAACGAGGTGCTGCTTGTACTGGACGGCTCGACAGGGCAGAATGCATACGAGCAGGCAAAACAGTTCACGAAAGCGACGGAAGTAACGGCACTTGCCATCACGAAACTGGACGGGACGGCAAAAGGAGGCGTAGTCATCGGGATTTCAGACCAGTTCAAAATCCCGGTGAAATATATCGGTGTAGGCGAAAAAATGGAGGATTTGCAGGAGTTCAACCGAGAGGAATTTGTGGATTCGTTGTTCAGCAAGTGATGAAAAGAATATTGTTCGTGTGCCTCGGTAATATCTGCCGCTCCCCCGGGGCAGAGGCAATTATGAAGGCAAAGGTGAAGGAGCGGGGCATGGAGAGAGAGTTTTTCATTGATTCGGCAGGATTGTACAGCGGACATTCAGGTTCGCTGCCGGATGAGCGCATGAGGCGGCATGCGGCGCGAAGGGGATATTGTCTGGACAGCCGCGCGCGGACGTTTTACGCCATGCAGGATTTTGCCGACTTTGACCTGATTATCGGAATGGACGGACAAAATATCCACCAATTGAAACGGTTGGCAGAAAATGAAGAAGAACGGAAGAAAATATTCAAGATGACGGATTTCTGCCAGGACATGAAAGGCTATGAAGAAGTACCCGACCCGTATTACGGGGGCGACAAAGGCTTCGAGCTGGTACTGGATTTATTGGAGGACGCAACGGAGGGATTATATAAGTATTGCTGCAAGACATGAACAGGGAAAAGGGAAAAATATACCGGAGGATGCCGCAACGAACCAGATGGTTTGTTTGCGGTTTTCTTTTGGCACTGCTCATTGCATGGTGGAATTTGCTGCCTTCCCCGCTGTTCCAAGTGCCGTATTCAACGGTGCTGCTGGACCACGAAGGAACTACCATCGGAATAAAAGCCGCCGATGACGGGCAAATACGGTTTCAAGCGAGAGGACAACTGCCCGGGCGGTATGTCGCCGCCCTCTTGATATTCGAGGACAAGGGCTTCCTGTTCCACCACGGAGTAGATCCCGTCGCACTCGTGCGTGCAGGCATTGCCAACCTTCGTGCAGGCAGCATCGTAAGCGGAGGCAGCACGCTCTCCATGCAGGTCATCCGCCTGTCAAGGAAGAACCCTCCCCGCACCATCTGGGAAAAGGTGAAGGAAATAGTCCTGACTTTTCGTCTGGAACAGAGTTATTCCAAACAAGAGATTTTGGAACTGTATGCTGCCCATGCTCCTTTCGGGGGAAACATTGTCGGATTGCAGGCGGCTTCCTTGAAATATTTCAACCGTGCCCCGGAGCAATTGAGCTGGGCAGAAGCCGCCTTGTTAGCCGTGCTGCCCAATTCTCCGGCATTGATTTATCCGGGCAAGAACAACCACCTGTTGAAAGACAAACGAGACCGCCTGCTGGGAAAACTTCACCGCTACGGGCTGATGGACAAAGACACTTACCAACTGGCGATTGCAGAACCCTTGCCCCAGCAATTGCATAAGCCACCGACAACTGCCCCGCATTTGCTCACCCGGGCTTGCATCGAAAGGAAAGGGGAAGCATGTCCCAGCTACATAGACCGGCATTTGCAACGGCAAGTCAATGAAATTGTAGAAAGGCACACCAATTTATTGTGTCAAAATTATATTTACAATATCGCCGTACTGGTCGCACACGTGCCCAGCGGAGAAGTGAGAGCGTATGTGGGCAACAGTCCTCCCCGTCCGGGCAGCGGAGGGAATGACGTGGATATAATCCAAGCGTCCCGGAGCAGCGGGAGCATTCTGAAACCCGCATTGTATGCCGAAATGTTGCAAGCGGGCTTCATCCTGCCCCGGACGTTGGTGCCGGACATTCCTTCCCGTTTCGGGGAATATGCCCCTTCCAATTTCAACCGCGATTTCAAAGGGGCAGTCCCTGCCGCACAAGCCCTGGCACAGTCTTTGAACATTCCGTTTGTACACTTGTTGCAAAGATATACGTATCTACGCTTTTATGACAATCTGAAGGAGTTGGGCATTACTACCCTCCACTTTCCGGCAGACCATTACGGGCTGAGCCTGATATTGGGAGGCGCGGAGACTTCTTTATGGGATCTTTGCAACCTATACGGCGGCATGGCTTCTGCATTGAGGCATTACAACGAAGAGGACGGTTTGTACTTTGCCGGAGAATACGACCGACTGAAGCTATGGGCAACAAGCGATACCACATCCCCTACCCCCATTCCGCCAACCCAAGCCCCGCTGAAAGCTTCTGCCATCTGGCAGACCTTCCAGGCTCTGGAGAATGTGGAACGCCCGGAGATGGAATCCGGCTGGAAAAATTTCGTGTCAGCCATGAACCTGTCTTGGAAAACAGGCACCAGTTTTGGTTTCCGCGATGCATGGGCAGTAGGCGTAAACCCGGAATATGTCATCGGAGTATGGGTAGGAAACGCTGATGGGGAAGGACGTCCCGGGCTAACAGGAGTACGTGCCGCCGCCCCCATCCTGTTCGAGGTTGCCAACCTGCTGCCTTGCAGGGAGCAGTTCTACCCCCCGGTAGAAGAAATGCAGCTTGCCAGTATATGCAAAAAAAGCGGCTATCGCGCTTCCCTATTTTGTGAAGAAACTGATACGGCATATATATGCAGGGCTGGCATGCAAACCAAACCTTGCCCGTACCACCGGCTGGTACATGTGGACTCCACAGAAACCTGGCGAGTCACAGCAGCATGCGAACCCACAAGCCAAATCAAAACGGTTTCCTGGTTTGTATTGCCCCCCGTGCAGGAATGGTATTACTGCCGGAATCATTCCGATTACCGCAAACTTCCCCCTTTCCGCCCTGATTGCCATGCCATGGAAGAAGATGCCATGGAAATGGTCTATCCCCCACGCGGAACCAAAGTATTCCTTCCACGGGATTTTGGCGGAGAAATAGGCAAAACCGTATTCGAGGCTGTACATCGTTCCCCCGATGCGATTATTTACTGGCACGTAGATGACCAATATTTAGGCATGACACAACACATCCATCAAATGGAACTGCACTTAAAAGAAGGCAGACACAAGCTGACTTTAGTTGACGGGACAGGGAATACCCTCACCCAGAGCTTCCAAGTCGTAGGCAAGGACAGTCCTTAAAAAACAAGGGAAACATGGACACCCGGATGCTCCCCATCCAACAAAGAAGGGGAAACGTTCAACGTGCACCGTTCTGCCAGCGGACGGGTATAAATATAAGCAGCACCGATGCCAATGACCATCCCTCCCAACACATCCCACCAATCATGCTGTTTGCAATAAGTCCTGCCCCAACCGACATAGGCAGAAAGAAGATAAGCGGGGATTCCCCATTTCCACCCATACCTTTTCTGCAAAAAGGCTGCCCCTTGAAAAGCAACCGAAGTATGATTGGAAGGGAAAGCGTGGTTATCACTATGGTCCGGCCGTTCTTTCTTCACCGCATATTTCAAAATATAGCAGGCAGCCAGATTGGTAGCCGCCCCCAACATTAATTGTTTCATGCCAGTATAATCCTTCTGTACCAAGGATTTGACAAAACCGGCAGCCGGAGGGGCGAACATCAATACATCAGTAGAATATTCCACGCCTTTCCGCTTTTGGGCATCAAGCCCCTCCGCTATAAACAGCAGCCCGAACAATAGTATCCAATATTTCATCAGCTCAATTTTGTGCAAAGATACAAAATATCGCATAAACGGCTATTTTTTATGGCATCAATTTTTGTTCTCAAAAAAAATATATTACTTTTGCACCCGCAATGCCAATTTAGCTCAGCTGGTAGAGCAACGCATTCGTAATGCGTAGGTCGCGAGTTCGAGTCTCGCAATTGGCTCAAAGGAACAAAGGAGCTAAATATCTATATTTTAGATAAAAAGCTCCTTTTTCTTTACGAAAAAACCCCCTTTAGGCGGATTAAAAAAAGGAAATAAAGTCCAAATTTGGACAGAAAAGCTTATCCTTTGCGTATCCTTAAATTTTAATTCACCATGGCAACTCTAAAACTAACAATCTTCAAAGCAAAAGTTCTCAAAAATGGCAGGCATAAAATCAGAGTAGCCGTCTGTCATAAAAGAGAGACATCTTACATTGTCACCAATTTCATTATAGATAGCGAATCCCAATTCAAAAATGGTCAAGTAGTAAAGCGACCAGATGCATCAATAATGAATACAAAACTAAGGAATCTACTCAATGAGTATCAGGAGGCATTGGATTCTATCAAAAATCCATCCCTTTATGATTGTAGCCAACTTAAAAATCTTATTGTTCACAGATGCCAATCCAATACATGTCCTTCTTTTAAGGAGGTATCTACAACATACGTACACATACATCAGTGTTAAAAGCCAAGCATGGCTGCCGGCTGTATCTCCAATACCCGGCAAAGCATTCTTGCTACTCTTAGAGTAGG
>DXFT01000074.1 GCA_019114285.1 Candidatus Odoribacter faecigallinarum | reverse complement strand
ATAGGGAATGTGGTGCTGTCATCGGAGCAGCCGGTATTGATACAGTCGATGTTGAATACGCCGACGATGGACACGGAGGCTTGTGTGGAACAGGCGATACGGATTATTGAGGCGGGGGGGCAACTGGTGCGTATTACGGCGCCGGGTGTCCGGGAAGCGGAGAATTTGAAGAATATTCATGATTTATTGCGGGCACGGGGGTACGACACGCCTTTGTCTGCTGACATTCATTTTGTCCCGGAGGCGGCGGAAGTGGCTGCCCGCTATGTGGAGAAGGTGAGAATCAATCCAGGCAATTTTGTCGATAAGCGGGCTACTTTCAAGAAGTTGTCTTATTCGCCCGTAGAGTATGCGGCGGAATTGGCTTTGTTGGAGAAGAAGTTTACGGCATTTTTGGAGGTATGCCGCCGGCATGGTACGGCAGTGCGCATCGGAACCAACCACGGTTCCTTATCTGACCGGATTATGAGCCGTTATGGGGATACGCCTGCAGGGATGGTGGAAGCGACGATGGAATATTTGCGGGTGTGCAAGTCTGTGGACTTCAATGATGTCGTAATTTCTTTGAAGTCGAGTGATTGCCGGGTGATGGTGGATGCCGTGCGGTTGTTGGTGCGTGAGATGAGGGAGGAGGGAATGGCTTACCCGTTGCATCTCGGGGTGACGGAGGCAGGCGAAGGGGAGGACGGGAGGATTCGCTCGGCGGTGGGCATCGGGACGTTGCTGAACGAGGGTATTGGCGATACCATCCGGGTGTCGCTGACGGAAGCGCCGGAGGCAGAAATTCCGGTGGCTGCCACTTTGGTGGAATTGTGCAGTGAGCCTAAGTTTGAGAGCAGCGGAGACGGGTTGAAGGGATGTTGCCAGCGTCCGTTGGTGGTGGCGGATTTGTCCGGAGTTCCTGTGTTTGACGAGGAGGTGAGCCGGAGGTTGGGTTTTGCCTTGGAGGAAGAAACAGACCCGGCAACGGGAGTGCGTCTGGCTTCAAATACCCGGACGCCTGAGTTGATTTATACGGAGGCATTGGGACCGGAATTGACCAAATTGCCGGAGAAAACGGGAGTTCTGGTGCCTTTGGGTTTGCTGGACGTGGCACATGTCTATAACCGGAATGCGCTTCCCTTATGCACGGTGGAGGAATACCGGCACTTGCCCGAGGCACAGGGAATGATGCCTGTGTATGTGAAGGTGGAAGATTTGGAGACATTGGATGAGGGGTTGGCGGTGAAGTTGAAAAAGAACAGCCGGGCGGTACTGGTGCTGTCGTTGGGGGCGGATTATCATGCTTACCGGGAGGCTTTCCGGAGAATGGATGTTTTGGGGTTGAATAATGCGACTTTGGTACATTTATTGCTTAGGGGTACGGACCGCGGGCGTTTGCAGTTGCAGGCGGCAGCCCAGACGGGAGGGTTGTTTCTGGACCGTTTGCCGGACGGGTTGTGGATTGGCACGCCGGATATTCCGGAGATAGGTTTTGCTTTGGATTTAGGGCGCAGCATTTTGCAGTCGGCAGGCGTGCGCCGTTTCAAGGCAGAGTTCATCAGTTGCCCGGGGTGCGGGCGTACTTTGTTTGACCTGCAGGGGGCGGTGGCAAAGGTGAAGGCTGCCTTTTGCCATCTGGAGCATTTGAAGATTGCCGTGATGGGGTGTGTGGTCAATGGTCCCGGCGAGATGGGGGATGCTGACTACGGTTATGTGGGTGCCGGCAACGGGAAGGTGAACCTCTACAAGGGACGCCAGGTTGTGCGTTACGCTGTGCCTGAGGCTGAGGCTATTGATGCTTTGCGTGAATTGATTCAGGCTTCCGAGGGGATGGCTTGAACGAAGGAGGATGGATAGGTAGTTTTAAATGAATATATTATGTCGCAGCAAGCAGTTTTATCGTTGGGGACAGAAGATGTCCGGAAATTATTGATGCGTTATGCCGTTCCTGCCATTATTGCCATGACGGCATCATCGCTTTACAACATGATGGACAGTATTTTTATCGGTCATGGAGTAGGGGCAATGGCGATTGCGGGTCTGGCGGTGACTTTCCCGTTCATGAATCTGGCGGCAGCATTCGGTTCGCTGGTGGGTGTGGGGGCTTCTACGTTGGTATCGGTCAAGATGGGGCAGAAGGATTTGCGGAGCGCTGAGGCGGTTTTGGGGAATGTGCTGGTGATGAACATTGGTATCGGGTTGTTGTTTACCTTGGTGTGTTTTTTGTTCCTTGATCCCATCCTTTATTTCTTCGGGGCAAGTGAGGAGACGTTGCCATACGCCCGCGATTATATGGAAGTGATATTGCTGGGGAATGTGATAACCCACGTGTATATGGGGTTGAATGAGGTTATGCGCGCATCGGGTTATCCGCAGCGTGCCATGATGGCAACGCTTTTTGCGGTGCTGATTAACGGGGTGTTCAATGCCTTGTTTATTTTTGTGTTTGACATGGGTATCCGTGGGGCGGCTTTGGGGACGATATGTGCCCAGTTCTCTTCTTTGCTGTATGTGTTGCGGCATTTTTCCAATCCGAAGAGTTATATCCATTTCCAGTCTGGAATCTTCAAGGTAAAATGGAAAATCATGGGGAACATGGTTGCCATTGGCATGGCACCTTTCCTGATGAATATATGCAGTTGCTTGATTGTCATGATGATTAATAACGGGTTGAAAACATACGGCGGGGACATGTATGTCGGGGCGTACGGGATTGTGAACCGGATAGCTTTTCTGTTTATCATGATTATCATGGGTTTCAACCAGGGGATGCAGCCCATTGTGGGGTATAATTATGGGGCGCGGCAATTTGACCGGGTGATGAAGGTGTTGAAATATACCTTGTTTTGCGGTATTTCCGTAGCCGTTATCGGTTTCTTGGTTGCCCAGTTTGCTCCGGGGGTCATTGTGAGGATGTTTACCAATGATGCGGTGTTGGTTGCTTTGGCTGTACATGGCATGCATGCCGTGCTGCTGGTATTTCCTGTCAATGGTTTCCAGATGGTATCGACAAGTTTCTTCCAGTCCATTGGCATGGCAGGGAAAGCCATATTCCTTTCCTTGACGCGGCAGTTACTGTTCCTGTTGCCTTTTCTTTATGTGTTGCCGAAATTCTGGGGCACGGACGGGGTGTGGTATAGTTTTCCGATGGCGGACATGCTTGCCTTCTTTGTGACGGGAACCATGTTGTTGCGGCAATTGAAAAAATTTAAGGTGCAGGCGTTGGAATCTCGAAAAGAATCCATAGTTTTGTAGTATGGATTCACAACCAATAAGATTTTAAAATCATGGATACGAAAAAGGTCATCATAACAATCGGGAGGCAGTTTGGTAGCGGGGGACGACTTGTGGGACACCGGTTGGCAGAGCGTTTGGGGATTGCTTATTATGATAAGGAGTTGATTAATCTGGCTTCCAAGGAAAGCGGCATTTGCGGGGAGTTTTTTGAAAAAGCGGATGAGAAAACCTCCAATAGTCTGCTAAAAGCTTTTACCATGGGTTTTTCCATGAACAGCGCTTTGTTTCAGAATAATGATTATTTGTCTAATGAGTCATTGTTTCAAATCCAGTCCGATGTTATCCGCAAGGTGGCTGCCGAGAAGTCCTGTATTCTGGTGGGACGTTGTGCCGATTACATCTTGCGGGACAACAAGGATTGCCTGAGTGTTTTTATCAGTGCGCGGATGGAAGACCGCATCAAGCGGGCATTGGAGTATAATGACAAATTGAAGCCGGAAAATGCGGAGGAATTTATCCGCAAGGCGGACAAGTCGCGGGCGTCTTATTACAATTATTATACGGATAAAGTATGGGGTGCCGCGGAGTCCTACGACCTTTGCATCAATTCCTCTTATTATGGCATAGACAAGACCGTGGATTACATCCTTTCCTTTTTGAATGGCAAGCAGTAATTGCGAATCAAGGACGGGATTTGTGGGGCAACCGGGGGAAAAGTTTCCGGAAACGCACCAGAACCGTCGTGATATTGCCTCCTGCGATGATGAGCGTGACAGCGACAACAATCATCAGTATGCCGCAACCGATTCGCAGGGTCAAGGATTCACCGAATACGACCACACCGAAAAATACTGCCGTCAGGGGTTCCAATGCCCCTAAGATGGCGGTGGGGGTGGAGCCGATGTATTGGATGGCACGGGTGGTGCAAAGGAATGACATGGCAGTGGGGAAGGCTGCCAAAGCCAAGAGGTTGAGCCAAGTGTACCACTCATTGACCACATGCAGTTCTTTGCCGAAATCTACCCTGACCAGAAAGAGCGCCAAGCCGAACACGAGGACGTAAAATGTCACTTTTAACGTAGCAACTTCTTTGAGCATCGGGCGGTTGACGCCGACAATGTAGATGGCGTATGACAAGGCGGATGCCATGACCAACAGTACGCCCGTCAGGCTGAGGGTGGTGCCGTCACCGCTTTGGTAGAGCAGGGCAATGCCGCCAAGGGCAAGAATGATGC
>DXFT01000073.1 GCA_019114285.1 Candidatus Odoribacter faecigallinarum | reverse complement strand
GGACTGAAAATCCTTGTGTCCCTGGTTCGATTCCAGGTGATACCACAACAAACAGAAGCCGCTGACAAGCGGCTTTTTTCATAAGGAAAAAAACAAGCCGTGGATTTCATACATGAATTAAATAATACCCAACAAATTGCCGTCACCAACACAGAGGGACCGGCATTGATTATCGCCGGGGCAGGAGCCGGCAAGACACGGGTATTGACTTACCGTATCGCACAGTTGCTAAGCCAGGGAGTGCCTGCCTATAAGATATTAGCCTTGACTTTCACGAACAAGGCAGCACGTGAAATGCAACAACGCATTGCCACCCTTATCGGCGCGGAAATGGCAGCCAGCCTGTGGATGGGCACTTTCCACTCCATTTTCTCCAAAATCCTGAGGATGGAGGCTGAACATATCGGCTATACGTCCAGTTACACGATATACGACACGCAGGATTCCCGCAACCTGCTTAAGGCTATCATCAAGGAAATGAATCTGGATGACAAGCTGTATAAACCTAACAGCGTGCAGGGACGCATCTCAATGGCAAAAAACAATCTGGTCACAGCGACGGCTTACGTGCAATCCGCCCGCATTCAGGAAGAAGACCGAGCCTCCAAGCGCCCCCTGTTAGGGGAAATCTATAGGCGCTACCAGCAACGGTGCCATCAAAGCGACACGATGGATTTCGATGACTTACTGCTCGAAACCAATATCCTGTTCCGTGACCACCCGGAAGTATTGGAGAAATATCAGCAAAAGTTTTCCCACATCCTGGTAGATGAGTATCAGGACACGAATTATGCCCAATACCTCATCATCAAAAAGCTGTCCGCCATCCACCATAACATTTGCGTGGTGGGCGACGACGCACAAAGCATCTATTCCTTCCGGGGAGCCAGAATCGAAAACATCCTGAATTTCAAAAACGATTACCCGGATTACAAACTTTACAAACTGGAACAAAACTACCGCTCCACGACCACCATCGTAGATGCTGCCAATTGTGTCATCCGCAAAAACAAAGGACAAATCCCCAAGCGCATCTTCACCCAAAACGAAGAAGGGAGAAAAATCAAGGTATTGCATGCCCTTTCCGACAAGGAAGAAGGCTTCCAGGTGACCAACGAACTGTACCGGCTCGCCCAAACCCTTCAGCTGGATTATAGCAACTTTGCCATCCTGTACCGTACCAATGCCCAATCCCGCGTGTTGGAAGAAGCCTTGAGACGGAGAAACATCCCTTACAAAATATACGGGGGGCAGTCTTTCTACCAACGGAAAGAGATAAAAGACATGCTGGCTTATTTCCGCCTCACGGTCAACCAAAACGACGAAGAGGCATTCAAGCGCATCATCAACTATCCCCGCCGGGGCATCGGAGATTCCACTATTGACAAATTGCAGGAAATAGCCCGGGCGTCACAAACAGGACTGTGGACCGTGCTGTGCAACATGGACAAACTGCCGGGTCAATTCAATAGCGGCACAATCGCCAAACTACAGAAGTTCGCCATGCTCATCCAGCAATTCAAAACCAAGGCAACCGAAGAGAATGCTTATGATACCGCCCTGTACATTGCCCGCCATTCCGGCATGCTTGAGGAACTGAAAAACGATGATACGCCGGAGGGTGTGTCCCGCAAGGAAAACATCGAGGAATTGCTCAACGGTATAAAGGAATTTTGTGAAACGGCATACAAAGAAGGCAACCAAGGGGACCTGCCAACCTTTCTGGAAGGAGTCGCCCTCCTGACCGACCAGGACAACGAGAAGGACACAGACCGGGATAAAGTCACCTTGATGACCATCCATGCCGCCAAAGGCTTGGAATTCCCCGTGGTCTTTATCAGCGGATTGGAAGAAGAACTTTTCCCTGCCCAGCAAAGCACACTGACTCCCGAAAGCTTAGAGGAAGAACGGCGCTTGTTCTATGTCGCCCTCACCCGGGCAGAGAAGCAAGTTGTGCTTTCGTATGCTTCCACCCGCTACCGGAACGGGCAAGTCACCTATCCCCGCCCTTCCCGTTTCATTGACGAAATAGACGCGGCCTACCTCGACGGTCATATCCCGTTACGGAATGAACCTTCAAGTTTCAAGCTACATTCGACAACGGGACCTTCCGTACGCCAACGTCCCACAATCTCCATCCGACAGGCACAGGCTGCGCCTCTCCCCGAGATAGACCGCTCACGACTTGCCCCGGCAGACCCAAACAAAATAGTACCCGGCATGGTCATCTGGCATCCCACATTCGGGACGGGACGGGTTGTCAACATCGAAGGATTAGGTGTACAGAAAAAAGCCAAAGTCGCTTTTGCAGAAGGCGATAGCCGCATTCTATTATTAAAATTTGCAAAAATATACACCCAACACGATTGAATACAATTGTTTAACCAGAAAAATATATACCTTTGCACACCGCAAAGAGAAATTTATAGACGATACCCGGAATTATCATGAATGGCAAATTAAAACAACACCATGATTAAACCATTCATACTTTCCAAAGGAGAGATAAAAATATGGAAGAATACAATACGCAAAGAAAAAGACTGATACAGCCTGAATACGGCCGTAACATACAGACCATGGTTGACTATTTATTGACCATTCAAGACAGAAATGAAAGGACACGCGCCGCAAAAACTGTCATTGACGTAATGGGCAATCTTTATCCGCACTTGCGGGATGTGCCAGATTTCCGGCATAAACTATGGGACCACTTAGCCATCATGTCCAACTTCCAACTGGATATAGATTGGCCTTATCCGCTGCCTTCCCTGAAACAGTTGCAGGAAAAGCCGGAAAAAATACCTTACAACAACAACAATATCAAATTCAGGCACTATGGCGTCATGACAGAAAAACTCATTGAAGCCATTCACAAGGAGCAAAATCCGGAAAAGAAAAAAGCGCTCATTGTGCTTACCGCCAACCACATGAAAAAGTCTTTCCTCACCTGGAACAAAGACTCTGTTGAAGACGAACAGATATACAAAGACATCAACACACTTTACGGTGAAACCCTCATCCTTCCGGAAGGCATGACGCTTGCCGCTCCGAAAGACCTGTTGCAGAAGAAAAACAAACCCAACAACAATAATAACAACAAACAAAACAACAAGAATTTCCAGAAAAAGAACAATAACAACAACCGCCAATTCCATAAAAAACCGCAAAACCAGCAACAACAAAACCAACAGCAAAAGCAACCTCAATAAAGGAGGTTGCCAATCCGATGTATTATGCAAGCCATTACCATCTTGGGCAGCAACCAGGGGGATAGACGCCAATCCATTCATGAAGCCATCAGGCAGCTTTCCGTCACAAACAGACTTGTCCTGCTATCTTCATGCTATGAAACTGCCCCCTGGGGCTTTGAAAGCACGGAACCATTCCTAAACCAAGTCGCAGTCTTCGAAACACACTTATCCCCCCTTGACTTCCTGCATCATTGCCTGAATGTGGAAAAAGCGCTCGGGCGCATCCGTTTAGAAAATTCACCCCGCTATACCTCCCGCCCCATTGACATCGATATGCTTTTTTATGGTTCAACCGTCATGGAAACGCCGGAACTTATCCTTCCCCATCCCCGCCTCCACCTGCGCAATTTCGTATTGGTTCCCCTTGCGGAAATCCTGCCCCAATGGGAACATCCGGTTCTCCATAAAAATATGGCAGAACTGCTTGCCGATTGCCCGGATCGCCTGGAAGTAAAAAAATTATAAGCCATTATTTTCTGGCATCTTTCCTTCTATGCCAAAAACATCTTCCGGATGGGTGCCAAAAGGTTCTATATGCACCACAATGTCATAAACCTCCGGAATGGTATCGCGGATACTTTTTTCCAAGCGGTTGGAAAG
>DXFT01000010.1 GCA_019114285.1 Candidatus Odoribacter faecigallinarum | reverse complement strand
ATTGTATATTTGGTGGTTTGGCTCATTGCCAAAATTGTAATCAACAACATGATGAATAAACAAATTCGGACACGCTTGAATGAATCCCGGGCTGCACGGCAAGCCGCAGCCTCACGTTTAGGCGCATGATTTTTTGTAATCCGTTCGATTGTCCCGGATAGACATTTATTTGTCCTCGTCCGGGACATTTTATATATACCATCAAAAGGAAAGTTTCTACTAAACAATTTTCCCATCAAAGATGTTTCGTTATATCGGGATATAATGCCCTCCGGCAATAGAAAAAAGACTTGTTCTTTTTCATATTGCGTTCGGCTTTCATTATATTTGCCAGACAGAAAACTTTAAAAACAGAAAACCTTGGAAGCAAACAAAAAACAATACAGCTATAACCCGGAGTTTATGCGGGAAGCTATCCGCATTGCGGTGGAGAATGTGAAAAATCATGCCGGCGGTCCGTTCGGGGCTGTGGTGGTGAAGGACGGGAAGATTATTGCCTCGTCGGGCAATACGGTGGTGCCCAGCAATGACCCGACAGCACATGCCGAAGTGAACGCTATCCGCGCCGCCTGCCAAGCTTTGGAGACGCACCAACTGACCGGCTGCGAGATTTACACCAGTTGCGAACCCTGCCCCATGTGCCTGGGTGCCATTTACTGGGCTCGCCCGGAACGGGTGTATTACGCCTGCACGAAAGACGATGCCGCCGACAGCGGCTTTGACGATTCTTTCATTTATAAAGAAATCGTATTGGACGGAGAGCAACGCTCCATTCCATTTGAGAACCACCGGGAAGCAGGTGCCGGCGAAGAGTTCCGCCTATGGGAAAGCAGTAGCGACAAAACCCCTTATTAACTCCAGATACAAGGTGCTGTCAGCGCTGCACCTTGTATTTTATAAATGCCCCCTTGTCTGCCCCGGCAAACAGGAAGAATCCTTCCCTGCCGGCAAATACTATCGAGAAGGGCGAATCGCCTGACACGGGGAATCCTTTGGACACCTCGCCCGTTCCGGACAACAGCCATAAACGGGACTGGACCGTATCTACCAAACCAATCCGGATGTCCGAAGCAGAAAAACGATAGGCATAGGGATAACCTAAGTCCGCCCCGTCAAATTGTTTTTCCCACAAGAGTTTCCCCTCCAAGGTATAGACAGCCAGACGGCTACCGCCCGTAGCGATGCATTCCTCATTGCCGTCTGCATTGACATCCGACACATTCATCGACCAAGATTCGGGCATCCCTGCGAGCAATACCGTCTCCACCCGTCCGTCAAAAGCCACGAGGTAAACCGTCCCCTCCTTGCCGGCAAGCGCCAAACGGGGCTGTCCCTTCCACTGCACCAAACGGATATCCGTTGAAACCGGCAAGTCAAAAACAGAAGTGACCTTCACCCGCTCCTTTCCCCGACGGTCAAGAATATACAAGCGATACCGGTCGGCAAAGACCAAATAATCCTTGTCTTCCACGCGGAAATGCCGTACCGGTGTTACAATGGGCTTGTCCGCCCGTGCCGGCATCCACCCCTGCACGACTTTGCCGTTCAAGTCGTACAAATAAACCCGTTGGTCTTCTGCGGGTGCGAAAATCCGGTAATCCCTGTTGCCGTCATAATCGTAAACAGATATCCCCTGAGTACATTTTGCCCTCAGTGTCAACGGGAAATTGCCGGCAGCATTGCCGTTGCGGTCTATCAGATAAATCTTCGACGCCGTTGAAAACAGATATTGCAATTTTCCGTTCTTATACAAATCCACCTGGTAAACCTCGCTATTGATAGCTTCTTCCAAAGGATAGGTCCAAAGCACCCGTCCGGCATCATTCACCAGATAAACCCGGCAAGAGCTGTCCTGTACAAACATTTCCTGCTCCCCCGTCACATGATTGACCACAGCAACAGGCTTCATCGTCATCGGCGCCTCCAAGCGTGTACGCCACAGGACGTGAGGGCGGGCATCCCGTTTCAAAGGCTCCATGCTAAAATAAAAAGTATTATAAAGCATCTCCCCTTCATTTGACCATTGGAAAGCAAACGAAGGCAGCAAGGAAACTAATTTTTCCTGTCGTTTTATAAAATCCCGCGCCCTGCCCTGCATCACCTCCCGGCGGGAAGCCAAGAAGTCTTCCGTACAGGCAAAATACGCCAGATTGCATTTCCCTGCCAATTTCCCCTGCAGATGCTGATACCACTCCGCATCCCTCACAAAACTACCATGCACGTAATCCTCCAAAAACATCTCCACCGCATCCCTCGAAGTGGCAAATACCAAACAATTACCCTCAACAAAGGCGTAACCGCTCTCCATGCCGTCAAACCATTCTCCCCAACAAATAACCGGATAATCTTTTGCAGGAAATTCATAATAAGTGAACGACTTTTCTTTATCCACCGCGTATTGCCGCTCGTAATCCTTTAAGGGCTTGCCGGCATAACCTGCATAGTGTGACATCATTTTCCCCAAGAGCCCTTGCCCCAGACTTCCTGACTTCAGCAAAGCAACCACAAGCCCCTCTGTTTCCCCTTCTCCTGAAGGCAAACCAATGCAGGCAAATTCGCCCTGTAACAAATTCCGCCATTCTTCCTCGCTTGTTTTCCCAAACATTTTTGCATACTGCTGCTTACGATTAAACACCTCTCCTTTGCGCCCCGTGCTGTAACGGTAATCTTCCAACGCAGAAAAATAATCCGGCAAACGGTCCAAATTCAACAAGCCCAAGGAAACCAAACAAGCAGGCGCCACCTTATCCACCGACACGACACCAGGGCGTTGCCCTGCAAGCGTGCGTGCATAAGATTTGTCCAAACCCTCATAAGCCAGGAAACCATTTAGGAAAATGCCTTTCTCGGAGAAATCACCATCCAGCGTCCCCCATTTAAAAAGTTGCCGCACATCCAAATGGGGGAACCACTTCCCCGCCCGCAAAAATAAAGGCAACCAATCTGTAAACAGCTCCGTATTTATCAAAACATTTACATCTGCCCCCGCAGAAAAATACTTGCTGACATCCTTTAACCGCCCGGCGACTTCCTTCCCTGCCGACTCCAAATCAAATTGTTTCAAGCCGTCCTCAATATAAAGGTCAGAATCTGAAACCAATACAATACCCCCGCATACAGTAAAATACACCCGTTCCTTGCCTTTTGCCAAGGTATAAATCCGAAAACGGTCGTATTTTCTCACCTGCTCCTTATTATCCGAAAACAAACGGGTCAGATAAGCCACTACTTCCCCCCTTGCCCAGACATTCGTATTGTCCAACGCATATAAAAAAGTAACGTCCCCTTTTCCCTCCACCCGGGAAGCCAATACATAAGGGTAAGCAGAAATCGAAGCGACAGTCCGCAGGGAATCCACCACCTGCTCCAACAAACCACTACCCCACAATCCTCCCCCCTCCACCACGGCTTCCTCCATCTGTTCCGGCACAGCCAACTGTCCGTGGACGGTCACCACAAATGCCGAATTATACGGGATAAACAGATTCTTATCTTCCGACTGTATCTCTTTTTTGGCATTTATAAACCAAATGCCAAAACCAATGATTCCAATAAGCGCCACCGCCCCGACAGACAACCAAATACCCTTTTTCATAGCAAGCTACCAAATTTCAACGTAAGACATCGTTCTTTGTGCAAAATTACGAAAAAGGCAAGAAATATATCCCCTCTTCCTATAATTATTCGTACCTTTGCTTGGCATAACATTAAAAATAAAAATACCATGACACTCATTGCCAATCCAATCTATGATGTTGTTTTCAAATTCCTCATGGAAGACGAAAGGGTTGCCAAAATCCTGCTCTCCGCCTTATTGCAAAAAGAGGTGGTGGAAGTGCAAATGCGCCAACACGAATACACCGACTTGGGCAGGCAGCCCATCTCCCTGTTCCGCATTGACTTCTCTGCCAAGATAAGAGAAAAAGACGGGCAGGAGCACTTCATCCTGATTGAATTGCAAAAGACATGGCTTGCCACCGAGACCTTGCGTTTCCGGCAGTACCTCGGCACGCAATACCTCGACGAGAAGAACATACCGCCTCGTGATAAAAATCCCCAGGGCTTCAGCCTTCCCATGGTATCCATCTACATCCTGGGGCACAAATTGGGCGATTTGCAGGAACCCGTTGTCTATGTCCGCCGCCGTTATCTCGACCACGACTCCAACCCCATAACCCACGGCGTGCCCGACCCCTTCATCGAAAGCCTGACGCACGACACCATCATCGTGCAAATCCCTTACCTGAAAGGGCGCACGCGCAATCACCTGGAACGCCTGTTGAACATCTTCGACCAGGATTACCGTTGGAAAGAGAACGGGCATTTTCTGGAAATCGATGAAAGGAAACTCAATGGCAATGACGAGCAACTTGTCATGTACCGTCTCGTCAAGGCTGCCTCCACTCCGGACGTGCGCCGAGCCATGCAGGTGGAAGATGAAATCCTCTCCGAAATAGAAGACAGGGACACCACCATCATGCTCCAAAATGCAAAAATTGAGAAACAGAGCGCAGAGATTGAAAAGCAGAATGCAAAGATTGAAAAGCAAAATGCAGAAATCGAAATGACAAATCAAAAACTTCAAAATATTATTGTTTTCCTGCACACCCAAGGCTATTCGATAAATGAAATTGCCCATCAATTAAACATTCCTGAAACAGAAATCATGGAAATACTGTCTCACCAAAAGTAAACTTTGAATCCATTTTTGCAGGGAATAGCTTATAAAAATAATCCTATCCCTTGCGATGAAGGGACAGGATATGTAATCCACCTTTTCAGGTAAGAAAGCCAAAAACACAAATTATTTCACCATATTGCTTTCAATTCTCTTCAAAGAGCCTATCACAGAACTCAATTGGTTTACCGTCATTTTCGGCAATTCATGCCGGATAAAGTGAGAAGCACGTGTCAGCACATTTTGGTCCTCCGATTTAGCTAATCGGATAAGTCCTCTTAAAACAGCCTCCTGTTCCTCTTCAGACAAAGCCTCGAATTTCGTTTCACACAATTTCAGATAGGCATTCAAATCTCCGGCAGCATAGCATTCTATAAACTGAAAAGCCAGGTCAAAAGCCTTATCGTCATTTAAGCCTGCCACTTTGATATCATTCTTTATCTGCTCATAAGCCTGTGCGCTCCAATCCACGTCACCTGACAGATACTCGGCAATTGCCCTGTTATAAATACCCAAAAGCGCATTCTTTATTTCCCCCCTGCATTCCGGAGCAAAATCAGCCTGATGGGCAATCATATAACGGGTCTTTTCATCTGCCGGGTCCAAAGCATATTGGGTATAGATAAAGGTATTTTCAGGAGCCAGACGCCCCGCCTCATCCAAGTGGTTAAAATAGTCTTCAACCACTTGCCGCGCCTTCTGGTATCTCTCCATAAAAGAACCAAACCTGGCTTCTTGCTGAAGCAAGGAAGCATAGGTCCGCACCAATTCGGCAGAACGTTCCCCTTTATCGTAACGTTCTTTAATACGCTCCGGAGCCTTTCCCGGATCCCACACACGTTCAATGATATTCACGAAGGCGTCAGGAGCGGAATATCCTTCTATACGCAAAACCTCTTTTTCATTAACGTCTATCCCGATAAAAGTCGGATAAGCGTTGATTTTATACCGTTTCACCAATTCTACCCCCTCACCCTTTTCACCATCAATTTTGATACAAACAAAACGGTCGTTCAGGCATTCACCGACTTCCTTTAACGGGAACACCTCTTCAGCCATAAATTTACACGGACCGCACCAGACCGTATAGAAATCCAGAAAGACCATTTTATTTTCAGCCTTTGCAGCCTGAAGGGCTTCAGCATAAGACAAATCACGGAAATTTGTCTGGGCTGTGGCTGCACAAGCCAAGGCAGCCAACAGCATAATCAACATCAGTTTTTTCATATTCGTTCTATTTTAATAGGGAAAATCCGGACCCATGCCATAAAGGGCAGCATATTCCGTAAAAGCATAATAATTGGGGGTAGAATAAGCAGTAGTCGGACGGACATAACAAACTTTCTTTAAGGTCCCCGTACCACTAAATGTATGCGCCGGAGTTGCCTTCGGACGGCTTCCCTCTATCTCATACATCAATACCGAATATTGGGCACCATTCTGCACGCCGACAATGATGTAATCAAACAGACTCCCACTGCTATAAAACAAATCCACCAAGTAGGTCACCTCGCCTGCCGGAAGCCCCTCCAACGGAGACTCGCTTTCCACTTTCTCCGGAATGCTATAACGGTACAGGCGGTTATTCTCAATAGAATAAATAAATTGTCCGGTCAAGGCATTGCCTGCCACCACATCGGCTGTGGCAAGATGCAAGGAGGGGTCAATTTGCTGCACATCATTAATAACAGGACCATCCAAGAGCACCAGGTAACGCCCTTCTCCGGAAACGTCAAACAAAAACCAAATGGTATTGATCCCTCCCACATGATTCCAACCAGAAGCGACCACCTCTGCCTGCGACCAATTCACCTGAATGCCGGTATATCCTTCCCGGTAAGGAATTTCCCTGCAATCAGCAGAAGAAGCATACATCAGCCGGTGCTCGTTTTCACTCCAATAAGACAACCCGTTGCCATCACAAGCTTGAATCCAGGTGCTGGCTCCGGCACCAGAAGGCATGCCCAATTTTCCGGTAGCAAATTCACTGCCAAATCCAGAACTACCAACCATCTCTGACCTAATTCCTTTGCTTGAAAAATAAAAATTGTCATAACTAAAAGTCGCCATTCCATACGGAATTTCGTCTGCCTCCATCTCTCCGAACAACAAATCCGAACGGTCAAACATCTTGGAAAGGTCATCCGTATTATACAAAGTAAATTCACTTGCACCCGAAGCAACAAACAAGCCCGTTCCATATGTGGACTTGGCTGTAGTCGGATCCATGAAAGTTTTCCCATAAACAGTCGTCATGTTACGAGGCTCTCCAGACATCGGAGCTCCATGTTCTGTTGCCAATAAATCTTCTTTCAAAGATTTCTGTATGTAATTATATATATCAATATCCGTATTGCCATCCGGTGTTTCCTTCAAAATATAAAATCCCTCAGAAAAAGCAGTCGTCACATTCATGGTAAATTCTGTCAAACCGAAATATCCGGTCTCTTTGTGGGTGGCTTCACATACCACGGTATAAGTCCCCGTTTTCAACTCTACAGGATAGACCAATGTCTTTTCATTGCCAATGGATACGGTACGGTAGCCATTTTCTGTCTGGTTTTCAAATTCTCCACCATAAATATACCAGGCGAAAGACAATTCATCGTCCGTATATCCGGGAACTGTAGGTGTCAATTCCAATGTGGTGCTGAAAGAGACCACACTGGTATCTTTTAAACCTTCGACCACGATTTCCGCGGCACGGTTTTCTTCTTTTGCGACTGTACTGTCGTCTTTAAAGCAACTGCTTAACAGTCCGAGAGCACATAAAAACAAGATGTATTTCTTCATAATGCCATTCATTTAAGTCATTAATAATATGGGAGCGGGGTAAAATCAACCTTTGTCTTTCCATCATCTTCATAAACGGGCCCAGAAACAGCCTCTTCTTCTGCCAAACGTTCTGCAAACCAGCCCGACAAATAATCCAAATAATTGCTGTCCTTTGCGCTCCACATGCCAAAACTGCCATAATCAACATAGGTGAACAGAGATTCTATATAGGTGTCATCCCATGCTTCTCCACTCCATTCAATCATCAATTCATGTTTTTTCTGACCATATGTTCCGAAGTAATGATCAAGCCCAACAGTTTCCCACATCGTCGGCTTAGTCAGGCGGTCGGAAATGGTCAACGTATAAGTGGAAAATTCTTTATATCCACTCGAAAAATAACCGTTGTCCTTAAACGTCATCTTCAACACCACATCTCCTTCCGTCGTCAACGAAGGGTCGCGTTTTACAATGACAGGTATCCGCGCGGATGTCGCATTTGCCGGCACATAAGACAAGGCCATGATTTCCGGGGCGTTAAAGGGAACATAATGCACGCCGGCTTCCGCATTAAGCGTGTCTCCTCCGAGCATGATTTGCTCCAATTGCACCGGGCGGTTTTCTGAGGACAATGTGCCCATCGTCCTCACTTCCACCCAGAAAGTATCTATGGTTTGGTCTTCCGAAGCATTCAATCGGAAAGAATAGCTTCCCGCACGCATGGCATCGGTCACGGCTTCGGTCGTTACATCCTGGCCATAATAGAAATTCAACAAACATTCAGGGTCACTGAACTTTGGAATGTCTTTTTCGCAAGCCGTAGCCAATAACAGCAGTCCGGCTGATAGTATATTCAAGTATTTCATCTTATTTTAAAATTAAGGATTGAACTCTGTATTGACACAATTCCATAATATATAATCTTCATCTGCCATTTCTTCTTCGCTCCACAATATCCGGGTGGCTTGATTCCGTTTGTAGGTATAGAATAATTGCCCCTCAGCAATAAATTCCCGACGATATTCCGCAATGAGCATTTCCGACCTGTCGCTTCCGGCATCAAAAGCATCTTCAAGCAACCCGACATTACATCCCTGGAGCATGTATTCTGCATACAACCGGTTGGCCTCTGCCAAATCGGGCGTAGTTTCAATGGCAATCAAATAAACTTCTGACATCCGAAGCATCGGGACTATCTGATAATACAATGTCTTGTTCTCAGCATCATCCAGAAAATAATACTTCAAAGTCGCAGCATAAAATCCGGAATTGGACTGAACCTGCTTGTTCCACATCAGCGTGCCATAACGATTGTCGTCAGCACGGTTTTCCGGAAACATGTCATCTATCCGTTCCGGAAGTGTACAAAGGTATGAGGCGGAATATTCAGAACTTGCCCCACCGATTAATACTTCAGCAACGGTCTTTACATCCGGCTTGCTCAAATAAAAAAGGCATTCGTTCGGACAAGCCTTGTAGCCTTCAGCACGGTCGGAACTGCCCGAAATAGTCATCACCGGTTCGCCATTGACATCTTTTCCGTTAATCACGGCCATGGCAGCCTGGTAAGCTTCCGTCGTTTTGCCTAAATAGAGATAAGCCCTGGCTTGCAAAGCTTTTACTGCCCAATAATTCATACGAGATTGACGATAGCCCAGGTAAGTATCCTCCAAATCCAAATAGGCCGGCTGATTCAAATCCTCGAACGTATATTCAAAAACCGGGTCATTGTCTTTCAATAATTCCTCGGCTTTGGTTAGGTCTGCAATTAACTTTTCACTATAAGTAGCAAAATCGCAATATTCCGGACGTTCATCAAAAGCAGCAACTTCAGAATAGGGCAGGTTCACTTTCTCTCCCGTCCCGCCAGGCACTTCGCCAAACAGACGCAGGATATCCAAATGGCAATAAGCCCTCAAAGCGTATGCTTCCCCCAAAATGACAGCCTGCGTCTGTTCATTCGGGAATGCCCCCGGATTGCTTTCTGCATTCCGGATAATTTTATTCAACTGGACAATAATGTTATACATCTTGGAGTAAATGGTTTGTACCGCCTCCCGGGCATCATCATTATTATAATCGTGGAGGGTCAGATAATAATTGTCCGCATTGGTACCGTAAGGTTCACTTGCAAAATACCACACGCCTGCCAAGGATTCGATGTTGGTCATGGTCAGACGCATACCGTAAGCGTCGTCATCAGCCATCGCCATGTAACAACCGGTCAATGCGCTTCTGAACCCCCGGTATTCCGAGAACAGGTTTTCTTCCTTGGATTCTGTTTCAGGCTGGACATCCAACCAGTCATTGCAAGAAGAGAATAATAAACCCGCAATGGCACAGCATAATATGGATTTATAGATTTTCATATCTTTCAGTTTAATGATTATCAAAATAAGAATTTAATGCTTCCCTGTATATTGCGTGCAAACGGATAGCTCGTCCCGCGTTCCTGTTTTACAGTTGACCAATACCATAAGTCAGACATGTTCACTCCAAAAGTGACTGAAGTTGCCCTCAGGTTTTTCCTGACCCAATCGGTATCCCATTTCCACTGCAAGCTCACAGACTGCACTTCCAACACATTGTCTTTCATTACAAAACGAGACGTAGCACGTGTATCATTCTCATCATACCCCTTGAAAGCGACCACATCCCCCGGCTTCATCCAACGTTCATACAAAGCCCGGGCATCTACATTTTGTCCCATCAAAGTGGTGCGTCCCACCTCTACGCGTTCAACAATGGTCTGATTATATAGTTTTCCTCCCCAATGGAAGCCAAATGAAAGATTAAAGGTCAATCCTTTCCACATCAACATGGTACTGCCGATTCCCCGGTAACGCGG
This sequence comes from Candidatus Odoribacter faecigallinarum, assembly GCA_019114285.1. Lineage (GTDB taxonomy): Bacteria > Bacteroidota > Bacteroidia > Bacteroidales > Marinifilaceae > Odoribacter > Odoribacter faecigallinarum. The sequence continues at coordinate 2,521 of DXFT01000010.1, read as the reverse complement.
GTCGGATTGTCCGGCAAACACTTTGTCCGAAGCACGCCAGGTATCCGTCCGGTTTCCGTCCTTATCCAAATAAATTTCCCGACCGGTACTGGGGTCTATGCCCAAAGAACGTACCACATAAATACCATTTTGCGGCAAACCTTCATAGAAAAGATTAGCGACATCCACATCTTCCTGCAAATAAGCTTCATTTTGCTCTTTCACCGCATCCGACAACTTGGAAATGAAATTCTTGTTGTAAGTCAACTGTCCGCTGACCATCCAGTTGAGGTCACGATGGGCATCCCGAATCAAATAAACCGTAGCGGAAGCTTCCCACCCCCGGTTTTTCACTTCACCTACGTTATCCACATAAGAAGAGAAGCCCATGGAATGGGGTAAATCCATGTTGGACAATAAATTATTAGTCGTTTTGCTATACACGTTAAATTCTCCTTTAAACCGTCCTTGCCAAAGTCCGACTTCCGCTCCGAAATTAAACTCATCCGTTTTCTGCCATGTCAGGTACGGATTACCTAAATTTTGCAATTCCGCACCCGTCCAATTCATATAATAATCATCAGTCAAGAACGTATAAAGCGTATTGGCACCTTCAGAACCTTGTTGCGTACCGGTTTGCCCATAAGAAGCTTTCAAACGGAGAATATTGGCAAAAGTGCCCTCCAGGAATTTTTCGTTATGCAAGTTCCAACCGATACCCACGCTCCAAAACGGTGCATATTTCTTCTTGCTTCCGAAAGTGGAACTTCCATCCACACGATAAGAGAAATCGACATAATAACGATTGTCAAAGATGTAGTTTACGTTTCCGGTCAAACCTAAACGTCTGGATTTGGATTGACTGCCGCTGGGCCCCTCATCCCGGGCATATTGCTGCGCACTGGCAAGGAAGTTGATATTCTCATCCGTGAAACCTTCTGCTGCAATATTATAAGTATATCCACTCTGCTCCTCCAAGGCATAGTCCAAACCAACATACAGTTGGTGCTTGTCTGCAAAAGTCTTGGTATAGGAAACGGTGATGTTACCACTATACGTATTGTCCCGGCCTGTACTGTAATTATAGGTACCACGACGCAAGAACCCCTCTTCCGTAGAGTAATACTCATCATTGATGAACGTGGAATGTTCCGGCGGCAAGAACAGGTCGCTTGTATTGTCTGTTGCTGATATCCCGACCTGCCCACGGACAGTCAGCCCCGCAAGCGGAGTCCATTCTACGGCAAAGTTATTGGTTAAAGTCCGATAACCACTTCTATTGAAACTATTCAGCGTAGCATCATACAATGGATTTTGATACCCCGTATAATTCGCATGGAAGCCGTCGAACATCCGGATAACATTCCCGTCCTCATCGTATGGCGCATTATAGGGCTGTTGTTGCACATAATCGCTGAATGTCCCGTATTTACTTTCCTGGCTCTTGGTTACTGCATAAGACGCTTGATTCTTGAACGTGAAGTTTTTCACTTTGTACATCAAAGTCAGCGAAGCGTTGAAATTGTGCCGGTAAGAATCCTTCATGGCGCCTTTGATGTCCTTGTAGGAAGCGCTGGCACTCCAACGAAATTCCTCGCTACCGCCTTCCATCCGCAAATTGTAATGAGAACCGACACCTGTACGCAAGGGTTTGCTCAACCAGTCGGTATCCGTACCTGCCGCAATTTCGCGCACACGTTTGGCATAAGCCTCTTTGAACCACACATCGTTACTGGGAGCCGCATCATTATTATAAAGTCCCAAATCCCATTCCAACTGCAATTTCTCTGCAGCATTCAACAAATCGTATGAGGTCAGGTCCGGCACTTCCAAATCAATGCCCACCTCTGCATTCACCCGCAACTTACCGGGTTCCGGCTGTTTGGTCGTCACGACAATGACACCGTTGGAACCACGAGAACCGTAGATTGCTGTTGCTGCAGCATCTTTCAAAATATTGATGCTCTCAATTTCCTCATCGTTGTAGTCCATCAGGCGCTCCAATTCAATTTCAAAACCATCCATGATAATCAATGGCGTATTGACCGAATTATTGGCTTCCTGATTATATTCCGCCACATCCATGGGCAGGGAAGAATTACCGCGAATGTTGATTTGAGGCATTCTGTTCGGGTTACTACCGTTAATATTATCCGCCATCAGATTGATGGAAACATCAATATTCTTCAACGTTTGCAACAGATTCTGTCCCCGGAACATCTGCAGCTCCTCCCCATCAATGGAAGACACGGCACCCGTGTAACTTTCCCGTGCTTTCTTGAAGATACCGGTTACTACCACTTCATCCATTTCTGTCGCGTCCTCCTCCATCACCACATTGACCTCCGTACGGTCACCTACCAATTCCTCCCGTACTTTCATGCCCAGCATGGAAAACACCAACGTATAATTCCCCTCCGGCAAGGTCAACGCATACTTCCCCTCCATGTCCGTTGCCGTGCCCACTGTTGTACCTTTCAGCACCACGGCTACGCCAGGCAGGGGCGCACCGTTCCGGTCCTTAACCACACCGGAGATTTTC
>DXFT01000072.1 GCA_019114285.1 Candidatus Odoribacter faecigallinarum | reverse complement strand
GCTGGATTATGCAATTAATGCCATTCTTGCCTTGTCTTGTGTTGTCTTGAAAAAGGGGGATAAGGCGGGGCTGTTGGCATTTTCCAGTAAAATGGATGCTTTTGTCAAGGCAGATAACCGGCAAACTCAGTTGAATCTTATCAACGAAATGCTGTATAACCAACAGACTGTTTTTCTGGAACCTGATTTTGAACAGGTATATGTGACTGCCTCCCGCCGGATTCCTACGCGCAGTTTATTGGTGCTTTTTACTAATTTTGATACGGTTTCCAGTATGCGTCGGAGGTTGCCGGCTTTGTTGCGCCTGGCAAAGAAACATTTGCTGGTTGTTGTTTTGTTTGAGAATACAGAGATTAACCGGGCATTGGGCATGACGCCCCGCACTATGCGGGATATTTATTTTAAAGTGATGGTTGGCAGTTTTATCACGGAAAAACGCCGTATCGCAGTGGAATTGCACAAGGCTGGCATTTGTACCGTCTTGACAGAACCGGAGCAGTTAAGCGTTTCAGTGATTAATACTTACCTGGAATTGAAGGGACAAGGGCTGTTTTAGTTACAGCCCTAATTCTTCTTGGATAAGAATAATTTTGATGCGCCCGGCTGGATAACTTTTTTCTGTAATACTCCAGACATTACAAATACGGTCGGGGCTGTTGCAATCCATGCAAACACCGGTTTTATGGCAGGGAGTGCGAAAACCTTCGTGGCGCATTGCGTTGCGGGGAGCTGCAATGGTACGCACGCGATGCATGGCTTCTTCCAGGTTTGCAGTGATTTTGTTGATGCCAATGAACAGCACGACATGTTTGGGACCAAAAACAATTCCTCCTACCCGGTTTCCAATCATGTCTAAGTTGACCAATTGCCCTTTTTGTGTGATGGCATTACTGCCTGTGAGGAATAAATCGGCAGTCAGCGCTTCCCGCCTCCAATAAATTTTTTGTGTACGGCTCATATCGGGGGCAAAAGTCGGGATGACTGTGATGTCCGGATTTTGTTTTAATTTGTCCAGCACACCTGTTGCCTTCATGGTTTCCGAGTCACCCCAGCTAACCGTTTCTATGGACAAGTTGGGAAATATTTCCTGGAAGAATATATTTTGGGCATCCTGGGTATTCTTGGCAATATATACATCAAAATGGTTGTGTTTGAAAGCAGTAACAGTTTTTTCAATGATACTTTGTTCCATAAGAAATAAATTTGTTGTTAAATATATAGGCGGGCAAAGATAAGCATTTGAAAAATTCGCCGGGAATTTGTGTGTAAGAATTTCATTCCCTATTTTTGTCAGGAATTTAAAAGCAATGTATGAAAATAAATTTAATGCGTTTTAGTTTGTTGGGCTTATGCGTGGTGCTATTCTCCAGCACCTCCTTTGCACAGGCCGAAAAAGGAGTTAAGAAGCCGGATTTGCAGTGGCGTTTGATAGGCAGGGTGTTTTTTGACGGGGGATTTTTCATGAATGACCATTTGAATTTAGGGAGTAGCTTTCAAGTAAATGATGTTCGCTTGGGTACGGTACTGACTTTATTTGAAGATTGGGAAGCAAAAATTGAGTTGGGATATGCTGACAAAGCTATCAGTTTTAAAGATATTTATTTAAGTTATGCATGGAAGGGGCATGTTTTCAAGTTGGGGCATCAATATGAACCTTTCGGGTATGCCCGTATCGGTTCTTCCAATTACCGTTTCATGCAGCATGCCACGGCGGATGAAGCATTGGGGACAAGCCGCAAGTTGGGACTTACCTATAGCTATGACCGGGATTGGTGGAATGTGATGGCAGGCGTTTTCAGTAATGGCAATGTGCAGTCCGGCGGGCAGCTGGAGCAAGGATATACCCTTTCTGCCAAAGTAATAGCCCGTCCTTGGATGGCAGAGAAAAAGTTATTGCATATCGGTGTGGCTCCTGTTTTTATTGATGGCAAAGACGAAGTTAGCTTTGGTGGTGGCGTGCCGACCATGTTGCTGGCTGACGGGGACAATGCCTTTTTGGATGCTACGGTAAACAATGTGATTAATCAATGGAAATTGGATGTAGAAGGCATTTTGCTTTGCAATAAATGGTATTTTCAAGGGCAATATTATTTGGGACATTTAAACCGTCATGACGCTGCCAATTATAATGGGCAGGGGGGCTATGTTCAGGCGGGGTATTTATTGCTTGGCGAAAAGCATAATTATGATGCGGCAACCGGCATGATGAAAAACCCGGCACCCGGAAGTTTGGAATTGCTTGTGCGTTATGATGCAGTCAATTTGAATGATGCCGGTATTCAAGGGGGACGTTTGTCGGATGTGACGGTAGGATTGAATTATTTTGTCAATAAATATATTGCGGCAAAAATCAATTATACCCGCATGATGGTGGCGGATGCATCGCCGTTGGGCAATAACCGTTTTGATGTTTTGCAAGCACGCATTCAGCTGAGTTTTTGAGCCTCATGAAAAGTATTGTATTTTTTTGCAGAAACTCTGAGGTATGCCTAAATTTGTTTCGTGAATTTCACTATAAGTTATGAACGAAATCTTTATCATTATTGGTTTGATTATTTTGAATGGGATTTTCGCCATGTCGGAGGTGGCATTGATATCAGCCCGGAAATCCCGTCTTGCTGCGGACGTTAAAAAAGGCAGTAAACCGGCACGTATTGCCTTGAAATTGGCGGAGAAGCCGGAGCGGTTTTTATCGACAGTCCAGATAGGCATTACTTTGATTGGAATCTTGACCGGTATCTATTCCGGCAAGAAAATGGCAGATGATTTGGGAATTATCATGACGGGCTGGGGGGTATCGGCAAGTTATGCTCCGGCATTGGCGCAGGGAATCATTGTCGTTGTGGTTACTTATTTGACCATTGTTTTTGGGGAATTGGTTCCTAAGCGGATTGGAATGAGCATTGCTGAGAAGACGGCAAAGGTAGTGGCGCCTCCCATGCGTTTGTTGGCTTTTTTGACCCTTCCTTTCGTTTGGCTGTTGGCAAAGAGCACGGAATTGATTTTTAATTTGCTGGGCATTAAGGACCAGAATAGTAAAGTTACGGAGGAGGAGATTAAGTCCATTATCCAGGAAGGTACGGACGATGGCGAAGTGCAGCCTGTTGAGCAGGACATCATGCAGCGGGTATTTATGTTGGGGGATTTGAAGGTGGAGACCATTATGACGCATAAAAATGATATTGTCTGGTTGGATACGGAAATGACGGTGGAAGAGATAAAAAAAACATTGAGTGAGGAACTCTATGAATTTTATCCGGTGGGAGAAGGAGATTTGGATCATGTGCGTGGCGTCATAAACTTAAAGGACCTTGTTCTTCACCTTTATGAGCCGGATTTCAATTTGTTGTCCTTTACCCGTGAGGCGGTTTATTTTCATGAAGGCATGACGGTTTATAAGGCATTGGAACAGATGAAAGCCAAGAAAATCAGCCGTGCATTGGTCTGTGATGAGTTCGGCGTTTGTGTCGGCATTATTACGTTGAGGGATATTTTGGAGGGCTTGGTGGGAAATATGGATGACGACGGGGAGGAACCGGAAATTATTAAACGCGCCAACAAAGACGGATGGTTGGTGGACGGGCAATGCTCTCTTTATGATTTCTTATGCTATTTTGAGCGTCAGGATTTGTTGGAAAATCAGACCTGCCATACTCTTGGAGGGTTGATTCTGCAAGAACTTGAACATATTCCGCAGAGTGGCGAGACGGTGAAATGGCATGACTTCACACTGGAAGTTGTCGATATGGACGGTGCCCGCATTGATAAAGTATTGGTCACGCTGGAGAAACCCCAGGAAGAAATAAAACCATAGCTCCCCCCTTGTTGTGATGGGAGGGGTGGCTATGGTTGTTCAGTATTTATTTTTCCAGGTAGGAGCGGTCGGAGGATTCGCGGACGATGAGTTCGCAGTTGATGACTTCTTCGCGAATGCGGGCGTGTCTGGGGTCAAGGATTTGCTCGAATAATAATTCGGCAGCTTTTTCACCAACCTTTTCTGGAAATTGATTTATCGTGCTGACAGAGGGCGTCATATAACGGGAACGTTTGCTATTGGAGAAGCCAAAAATAGCCACATCTTCCGGTATGCGGAGCCCTTTTTCCTTGACAGCTTCCAAGGCGCCGATGGCCATGTCGTCGTTGATACCGAAAATGGCATCGGGCACATGTTCTGAATCCAAAAGTTTGAGTACCGCTTCTTTGGCGGCAGGAACGGAAAAATCATCACAACGGACAATGAGGTCCGGGTAGATTTCCAATCCGCTATCCGTCATGGCTTTCTTGTAGCCTTTGAGACGGTTCTTGCCGATGGACAAATGTTCGGCTCCGGTCAGGATGGCAATCTTTCGGGCACCGCCGTGTATCAAGTGCATGACCACCCGGTAGGCGGCGTCAGCATCGTCTGCCACGACTTTGGATACATTTAATTCTTTGGTCGTGCGGTCAAAAAGTACCAAAGGCACACCCGTGTTGATGATGTTCTGGATATGCTCAAAAGAAGTCGTTGATTTAGCCAAGGACAGGATGATGCCGTCGCAGCGGTTGGCAAGAAAGATATCAATATTCTTCTTTTCTTTTTCAAAACTCTCGTTGGAGGAGCTGACCAAAACGTTATACCCGTAACTGTCTGCGACTTCTTCTATCTTTTTTACCACTGTGGAAAAAAAAGTGCTTACAATTTGAGGCACCACCACGCCGATGGTGTTGCTTTTGCGGGTTTTGAGCGCTACGGCTATCGGATTGGGTTTGTATCCGAGTTCTTTTGCCAATTTCTGAACGACTTCACGTGTCTGTTGGCTGATTTCCGGGTTGTCTTTCAGTGCGCGGGATACGGTGGACACCGAAATGTTTAGTTTTTCCGCTAAGTCTTTGATGGTAATGGCTTTCTGTGTCATTTTGTTAAAGTGTTTGTGTTATTTTTTTCTTCTTTCTTTTCCAGTGCCGGATATGCGATTCTGGAGTGATATATGTTAGTTAACATTTCAATAAATACTTTTTTTACGGTGGCAATGTCCCTGAAGGTAATATCGGCATTGGCAAAACGTCCGTCTCTCACCTGGTTGTCAATGATGTCGTTGACTATTTTGGTAATATTGCTTACCGTTTTTTCTTTTAAAGTCCTGGAAACGGCTTCTACGGCATCTGCCATCATAACTACGGAACATTCTTTCGTTACGGGGTCAGGTCCGGTATAAGTGAAAGCCGATTCGTCAATCTCGCGGTCAGGATATTTGTTTTTAAACGAGTTGTAGAAATACTTCACCTTGCTTTTTCCATGGTGGGTGCGGATAAAATCAATGATACATTCCGGCAGGTTATATTTCTTGGCCATCTCCACACCTTTGGTCACATGGTTGATGATGTGCCGTGCGCTTTCGTCAAATTCGCACTTGTCATGGGGATTGATGCCGCCGGATTGGTTCTCGATGAAGAAAATGGGTTCATACGTCTTGCCGATATCATGGTATAGGGCACCTGTCCTTGTGAGCAGAGGATTGCCGCCGATGCGGTAAATCGCTTCTTCTGCCAGGTTGGCAACCATCAGGGAGTGTTGGAATGTGCCCGGCGCCTTTTTAGTCAGGTTGCGGAGGGCAGGATGGTTGGGATTGGATAATTCGATAAGGGTAATTTCCGACGTATAACCGAAAATACGCTCGAAAATATAAATTACCGGATAGGTCAGTATCAGCAACAGGCAGTTGACCAACAACCACAGATAGCCGAAAAGGTGAGTTACCCGGATTTCGCCTTCCTGTACAAGCAAGAAAGCGGTATATACTAAGGAATAGGTAATGAACACCAGCAATATGGACAAAAACAATTGGCTCCGCCGCTGCAAGTGCGTCAGGCTGAATATGGCTACGATGCCTGCCGCTACCTGCATGAAAGCATACATGTAGCTGTTAGGGGCGTAATAGGAAATCAGCAAAGTGGTGCCCAATAACAGGTAAAGGGCGGAACGGCTGCCTATCAGTATATTGACAATGATAATAAAGAACAGCACCGGAACTGCAAACATATTGATGCTTTGGTAGTATCCTATGCTCCCCAATGCAATGGTTGCCAAGAACATACCATACAGGAAAATAAATTCGCGGGTATGGTAAAAAATCCGTCGCTTGGAATAATAGAAGAAGACGGTAAAGATGGAAAGAGCCACCAGGACAAGCAAAACCTGTCCCCCGATGGTTCGCATGTAGCTTTCGGTTTCACCGAAATTATGCTGGTACTCGCTCTTGAGCGAGTTCAACAATTTTTCTTTTTCAGCCGTGACCAATTCGCGTTTGCTGATAATCAAATCGCCCTGTTGCACCATGCCCTGGGTGAGGCTGATGTTTTTTAACGCCTCTGCTTGTGCCTGGAGCGTCTTGTTCAGGTCAAACTCCAGGTTCTCTTGCAGGTAATTGTTAAGATTGAGACTGAGAATCCGTTCTTTGGTGGATTTGGGCAAGGAGGATTCATTGACTTTCTGGCTCAATACAGAATAGGCTTTTTTTAAAGTATAGACTTTGCTGAACTCTACGCTTTCGGCAAGGTTGTTTTCTATGATGCGGACGGTACGGATTCTTTCGGCATCCATTTTCTCCGGCACTTGCAGGATGCCGGCATTGTAAATCCCTTGCAGGCATTCCGCAAGCTGTTGCAAAGCCTGCCGTGTCGTGGCGTTCTCAAAGGAATGAAGCGCAGTCTGGAATTTCTCGGTTTCTACATTTGCGGTTTGGTTGTTGCGTTGAAAAATGGGCTCTTCCTCCTCTATCACCTGTTTGCGCTCCTCGTTTAATTCTTCTTCCGTTTTATGTATCGGGAAATCAAAAGGCGCATATAACGTTTCATACCTCCATGACATGCCTTTCTGGTACTCGTATTGGAAATTCCCGATTTTAGGGAATAAATATACGATAACCGCACAGATAATGAGTATGATCGCTAATCTGAACGTTATATTCAGGCGTCGTTTTGTCTTTTTATTTGGCATAGCTTAAAAAGTATAATTACCAACCGTAAAGGTACAAAATAACTTTGTGTAAAAGGATAACAATCCGGTAAAAAGATACAAAAATAGTCTATAAAGTTTGTTGCGTGAACATCAGACTTTATAGACTATGAAACTAAGAGTAATGATTAGTTATTGTATTCCGCTGATTTCAATCTCGTTGCTGGCTTTTTTCAATAATCCTTGCAATACCTTGCCCGGACCGATTTCCAAGAACGAGGTGGCACCATCGGCAATCATATTTTGCATGATTTGCGTCCATCTGACGGATGCAGTCAGTTGGGCGATTAAATTTTCCTGTATTTCAGCCGGCACCGTATGGGGTTTGGCATCCACATTTTGGTAAATGGGGCATACCGGAGTTGAAAATTTGGCATTCTTGATGGCTGCTTCCAATTCTTGGCGAGCTGGTTCCATTAACGGAGAATGGAAGGCACCGCCCACTTTCAAAGGCAACACCCGTTTCGCTCCGGCTGCCGTCAGCTTCTGGCAAGCGATTTCAATGCCTTTCATGCTGCCAGAGATGACAATCTGTCCCGCACAGTTGTAGTTGGCAGGTACGACCACTTCTTCGATTTCCTGGCAGATTTCCTCGACTTTCGCATCCGGCATGCCGATGACTGCTGCCATCGTTGAAGGATTGGCTTCACAAGCTTTTTGCATTGCCAATGCACGTGCATGCACTAAGCGGAGACCGTCCTCAAAAGCCAGGGCTTTGGCTGCGACCAGGGCGGAAAATTCTCCTAACGAGTGTCCTGCCACCATGTCCGGTGTTTCTGCCAGGCTGTCTGCCAGGATAACGGAATGCAGGAATATGGCAGGTTGGGTTACTTTCGTTTGCTTCAGGTCTTCATCTGTGCCGGCAAACATCAAGTCAGTGATGCGGAAGCCCAGGATATCATTGGCCTTCTCGAATAATTCTTTGGCTTTGGGCGAAGTTTCATACAGTTCTTTGCCCATTCCGACAAATTGTGCTCCCTGTCCGGGAAATACAAATGCTCTTTTCATATTCATCATTGTTTTATGCGGTTTTCGCCGCGTTTGTTTTTCTTTATTTATCGTAACTTGGAACTGATTAGGCGGATAAATTCCTCCCGTGTTGCCAGTTTCTCAAATCCTCCGCTGAAATCCGATGTCGTGGTGACTGAATTTTGCTTCTGCACGCCGCGCATCATCATGCAATAATGCTGGGCTTCGATGACAACAGCCACGCCCAGCGGATGGAGGGTGCGCTCAATGCAATTCTTGATTTGCTGGGTAAGGCGTTCCTGCACCTGCAACCGGCGGGCGTATGCGTCCACCACCCGGGCGATTTTGCTGAGCCCCGTGATATACCCGTTAGGAATATAGGCGACATGGGCGCGCCCGACAAAAGGCAACATGTGGTGCTCGCACATGGAATAGATTTCAATGTCCTTGACAATCACCATCTGGCGGTAATCCTCCTTGAAAAGGGCGGAACGCAGGATTTCCTCCGGGTTTTGTTGATACCCTTGGGTCAGGAACTGCATGGCTTTGGCTACACGCAAGGGGGTTTGCAACAGCCCTTCGCGTTCCGCGTCCTCGCCCAACAGTTTGAGGATTTCATGATAATGGTAGCTCAGCTTTTCTGTCCGTTCCGGGTCAAAATGCTCCTCTTTATGGTAAAATGCGTCATCGCAATGCAGTTCTGAATCCATGTTATTTCCCTTTATATCAGATACGAAATAAAATATTGTTATATAAAACGCTGCAAAGTAAGCAATAAGTATTGAAATTTGGAAGTATTTTCTTACCTTTATCCTCGTATAATTCGCATCTATTTGTGGTGCTTGTAAATTGGTATTTATGGAATGGCTGATTGTAACCATGCTGATAGTGATAGGCTTGGTGCTTGTATTGTTGGAGTTTCTGGTGTTTCCCGGGGTGAATGTGGCAGGGATATTGGGTTTTGTCTGCATCATTGCGGGCATTTATTTCGGTTATACGTATTACCCTCTCCCCGTAGGGCATTTTATCTTGCTGGGGACAGCTCTTTTTTGCGGGCTGGCGACCTGGTATGCCTTGCGCTCCAATACGTGGAAAAACCTCAGCCTGCATGCCGAGCTGGACGCTTCCGTGGAGGGAGTGGACGAGACTACCGTGCATGTCGGGGATACCGGAATGACCGTCGGGCGGCTTGCCCCGATGGGAAATGTGCGGGTGGACAACGAGCTGATGGAAGCCGAATCGCTTTCCGGCTATATTGATGCCAATCAAGAAGTTGTTGTTGTGAAAGTACTTAAAAATAAAATCATTGTAAAACTCAAATCTGTTTAATTATGGAAGAAAGCACCAATTTCATCCTGCTTGGCGTTGCCATTGCGGGAGGACTTTTTCTCTTATGGCTTATCTTGTATTTTATTCCTGTCGGCTTGTGGTTCCAGGCATTGGTCTCTGATGTGAAGATTTCGTTGCTCCAACTGGTCCTGATGCGTTGGCGGAAAGTGCCGCCTACCATCATTGTCGGCGCGATGATTGAAGGGAAAAAAGCCGGCATCGAACTCTACCGCGACATGCTCGAAGCCCACTACCTTGCCGGAGGGCATGTCCCCCAAGTGGTGCATGCGCTGGTATCGGCGTCAAAAGCCAATATAGAACTGACTTTCCAGATTGCCACGGCGGTGGACCTTGCGGGCCGCGATGTCTTTGAAGCCGTGCAAATGAGCGTGAACCCGAAGGTTATCAACACGCCGCCGGTGACGGCAGTGGCAAAAGACGGAATCCAGTTGATTGCGAAAGCCCGGGTGACCGTGCGTGCCAACATCAAGCGGCTCGTCGGCGGTGCGGGCGAAGAGACCGTCTTGGCTCGCGTAGGCGAAGGCATTGTATCTTCCATCGGCTCTTCCGATTCCCACAAGGCAGTGCTGGAGAATCCCGATTCCATTTCCAAGGTCGTGCTCCAGAAAGGTTTGGATTCCGGCACGGCATTCGAAATACTCTCTATCGATATTGCCGACATTGATGTGGGCAAAAATATCGGTGCGGGCTTGCAGATAGACCAGGCGGAAGCTGACCTGAAAATCGCCCAGGCAAAGGCAGAGGAACGGCGGGCGATGGCTGTGGCGCGGGAACAGGAAATGAAGGCATTGGCGCAGGAAATGAAAGCAAAAGTCATTGAGGCGGAAACCAACATCCCGCTTGCCATGTCCGATGCTTTCCGCTCCGGCAACCTCGGCGTTATGGACTATTACCGCATGAAAAATATCGAGGCGGACACGCAAATGCGCGAATCCATCGCCAAACCGGTAGAAACCGCTAAAAAGAAACCCAATCCGGTGGGTTAAAACCGGAAAAACAAACGTTCTGGGGTAGCTGCGGGCGCGTCTTTTCGGACGTGCCCGTTTTTTTGTCGAATAGGAATTTTCCCGCGGAAATCCTGCCCAAATCCCGTCCTGTTCCCGATAGTCATTATGGTTTTCCTATGGGTTGCGATACCTTTTCTTGAGAGCTAAAGCTAATCAAACGCTATTCTAACGCTAATCAAACGCTATTCCAATAGTATTTGATTTGCTTTAAAAATAAGTTTTATTGGTTGGATAAGTAAATGAATAGATACTGAAAACATACATTGCTGTTGCTGACAACTGGGAGCAGTACGGGAGCAGGAGGGGATAAATGCAGGAACCCGGAAGCCGGGGGCGGGTCGGAAAAGAGGGGAAAAACAATGGGGCTGGGGATGGATGGGGAAAAGATTCAGCGGGGAAATATTGGTTATTTGCTGTAAGGTCATTATTTTTGTGACGAGAATAAAGAAATGAATCCGTTAAAAACAGGTGTTTGCGATATGGATGGGGTAAAGGTACCGGAAGAAAAGAAGGGGGGAGTGGTGTCTGATTGGAAGGATGAGGCGGCTTTTGAGAAGCTGTTCCGGGAATGGTATGCCCCGTTGTGCGGTTATGCGGAGTCGTTGCTGCACGACCGTGACGCTTCGGAAGATGCGGTGCAGGGTGTGTTTTGCACGTTGTGGGAGAAGAGGACGGTGCTCCGGGTGGAGGAGTCTGTCAAGTCTTACCTTTATCGTGCCGTGTATAATGCGGCAATCAATATGCTGGAGCATGAGAAGGTGAAGGCGGCTTTTGCGCGTTTCCTGCATGAAAGGGAGGAAGCCGGGGAGAACAATACAGAGCATTATTTTTCCGAAGAGGCGAGGACGGCAGTGGTGGCAGAGATTAACCGTGCCATTGACGCGTTGCCCGGTCAGTGCCGCGAGATATTGCTCTTGAGCCGTTTTTTAGGGAAGAAAAGCGCGGAGATTGCTGAGATGCTCCATATTTCCGTCCGCACGGTGGAGGCGCAGCTTTATCGGGCGATGAAGCGTTTGAAGCAGGATTTGGCACATTTGCGCAATCAGGAGGTGTTGCTTTTCTTGGCGTGGACTTCTCGTTAAATAATTGTCTATAACTATATTCTGTTTGTTTCAGCCTTGCCCGGAAGGCAAGGCTGTTTATTTTTTTCGTAAAAAAATCCGTTTTCTTGTAAGTAATTTTTAGTGTTTGGCTGTCTTACGATAAAAATAAAGAGAAATGAAAGCAGAAATCAAGACAGAAATGGACGGACGGATACAGCATTTGGCAGTGGCATGGTTGGAGGGGACGGCTACGCCTGCCGAGGTGGAGGAATTGTGGGAATGGGTGAAACAGTCGGAAGCCCATTACAGGCAATTGGTCGGTTTGCAGAAAGAATGGATACGTGTGGGGCGTGAGGTGCGTTATGATGTGGACAAGGGCTTTGAGGCGTTGAAGGTACGGCTGGCGGATTTATCGTCGGCAAGGCGCAAACGCCTGCGTTTGCGAGTGGTCGGTTGGGCGGCAGCCGTGATGTTGTTGCTGGCTGGCGGTGGCTTGTGGTGGATGCAGCAGGGTGTTGCGGTACAGGTGGGGAGTGGGGAGGAATCACAGATTGTGCCGGGCAGCAACAAGGCGGTGCTGGTGTTGGGGACGAATGAGCGGGTGGAATTGGATGAGGGGACGGCGGATTCTGTTTTTAGCGATACTTCTTTGTTGAAGAAGGCAGGGAACAGGTTAGTATATAGTGCGGAAGGAAACCAGGAT
>DXFT01000071.1 GCA_019114285.1 Candidatus Odoribacter faecigallinarum | reverse complement strand
GCCGCATACTATGCCAACGCCATCGCCGCGGAAATCACACGCAACAACCCGCGCCTCGTGGATGCCCTCCGCCAATGGCAAGCCCATCCGGACGAGCAACAGCAATCGCCTCTGGCACAAGACCCAGAATTGAAGTCCATCCTATTGGAAGCCTCCCCGTGGGTGGATGAAGCACAGTCGGAGACGGAACGCATCCAACAGTTGACCGAACTGTTGGACGTGAACCGCCTGACTTACCTGCAACAACAAGCCTTGGAGAAGCTCGCTGACCTGCAAAATGACGAAGGCGGCTGGGGCTGGTTCAAAGACATGTTCCCCAACCGGTTTATCACGGCAAACGTGCTGTGCATTCTGAACCGCGCCGCCCTTGCCGGACAGGACGACCCCGAAGGCAAAGCAAAGGAAATGCAAGCCAAAGGGCTGCGCTATTTGGACCAAGTTACCGTGAAGGACTTGGAAGAGAAGCACAAGAATCTGACCTACAATGACGTCATTTACCTGTACGTCCGTAGCCTTTACCGTGACATCCCATTAGGGGACGCCCTCGCCGCGCACAAGCAGTTAATGGCATTGGCTCAAAAACAATGGGGCAAAAAGTCCCTGTATGAAAAAGCCCTGCTCGCTGTCTCCATGCATCATTACGGTTTCGAGAAGGAAGCCAAGGAAATCATGGAATCCTTACGGCAATACGCCACAATAAACGAGCAGGAAGGCATGTTCTGGGCAAACAACCGGAACGATTGGTTCCGCAATTCCGCCGTGCTGGAACATACCGCCATCCTGGAAGCATTCTGCCTTGTGGAAGGCGAAAGCGAAGAGACCAACGCCATGCGGCAATGGCTGTTGCAACAGAAACGCACCCAGATGTGGGAGAGCGTGCCTTCGACAGTAGATGCCATCCACGCCCTGCTGTTGGACGGGGAGACCGTCCTTGCACAAGAAGAACTGCCGGAAGTGCGCATCGGTAATCAGACGTTAGAACCCGCCGGGGCACAAGACCTGTTCGGCATCATCCGCGCTTCTTATCCGGCAACAGAAATCCGACCCAATATGCTGGAGGTGGCCATCACCAAAAAACAGGATTCTCCATCCTGGGGCGGGCTGTACCTGCAAAGCCTCGTACCGCTCGAAGACATCGAAGCCCACGGCACGGATTTGATTGTGGATAAGAAACTCTACATCGAAAAGGTAAACCCGGAGGGAGAAACTGTCCTCCAACCCGTGGAAGGCAAGGTGAAATTAGGAGACAAAGTGGTCGTAAGACTGACTGTCAAAACGCAACGCGACATGGAATTCCTCCATCTGCAAGACCTCCGCGCCGCCTGCTTCGAACCGGCGGAACAACTCTCCGGATGCCGTTGGCAAGACGGGCGCATCTACTACCAGGAGACCAAAGACGCCGCTACCAATTTGTTCTTTGACTTCCTGCCACGAGGGACATACGTCTTTGAATATGCGTTGCGAGCCAACCAAACCGGTGACTACCAGGACGGACATGCCAACCTACAGTGCATTTACGCACCAGAATTTTCCGCCCACAGCCAAGCCACCCAGATTCAAGTCATACCTTAAACATTAGGCAACAACCCCTGTAAAGTCGGCAGTGACTTTACAGGGGCTGTTCCACAATCATCCGGTCTCAAAAAAAATCCTTGAGCGCCTATTCGCTAATCACCAAACGGAATCCGGAACCGTGGACGTTTTCGATTTTTATATTTTCATCATCCTTGAAATATTTCCGCAATTTGGTGACATAAACATCCATGCTGCGGGCAGTAAAATAATCATTCGTTCCCCAAATTTCAGTCAATGCCTTTTCACGGGGAAGAAGCCCGTCCTTATAATTATACAACATCTCCAACAAGCTTGCCTCCTTCGGAGTCAGCTTGATTTGCTCATCATTCTTGGAAATCACGCGCAATTCCGTGTTAAACTCGTATTGCCCGATATGGATAATCTTCGGCTTAGGTTCAGCCTCCTCATGTTTACTCCGGCTTAATATTGCTTTGATTTTTAAAATTAAGACCTCTGAATCAAAAGGTTTCACAATATAATCATCCGCCCCGATTTCATACCCCAGCTTCACATCTTCCTTCAAGCTCTTCGCCGTAATGTAAACAAAGGGCACAGACGTGTCCATCTCGCGTATCTTTTTCCCTAATGTAAACCCATCCATTTCAGGCATCATAACATCCAACAGGCAAATATCGAATTTACCTTTCCGAAAGGCTTCCAAACCTTCATTACCGTTCACACACAGAGTTACCTCATAATCCGACAACTCCAGATAAGATTTCAGTACAGACCCGAAACAAGGGTCGTCTTCTACCAGTAATATTTTCTGTGCCATATATCTATTTTTTATTTATAATTCTATTTCCACCAATGTACCTTTGTTTTTCTTGGAAGTCAAGCGGACAATACCACCATGAAGTTCTACAATGGATTTGACATAACTTAATCCCAAACCAAAACCTTTTACATTATGCACATTCCCGCTCGGCACCCGGTAAAAACGTTTAAACACTTTTTTCTGAGCTTCTTTGGAAATCCCAATGCCATGGTCTTGAACACCAATAATCAAATGCCCGTTCTTCTCTTGGGTATAAACAGCAATTTCCGGAGCCCCGCCAGAATATTTTATTGCATTATCTATCAAATTGCATACCGCATTCATCATGTGAACCTCATCTACTTTCCGCATAAAATTGCCTTTCCCCAAATGGCAAGACAAAGTACCTCCCGCCTCCTGCACCAATAATGCAAAATGTTCCACCGCTTCCCGTACAAGTTCATTCACATCTGCATCCACCTTATTCATTTGCAATTCCTTGCGATCCAATTTCGCCTGTTGGAGAATACGTTCCACATATTTGTTCATGCGATTATTCTCACTTTTAATCATGGCATTGAACTTCAATATCTGCTCTCTGTCGTTCAGGACCTTTTCCTTGGTCAAGGCAGAGGTCGCCAACGAAATGGTAGCTATCGGTGTCTTGAACTCATGGGTCATGTTGTTAATGAAATCATTTTTAATTACAGACAGTTTTTGCTGTTTTACAATAATTGCAATAGTAACAATAAACACTGCCAAAAGCCCAAAGATACAAAATCCCGATGCCAAGAAAAGCCATCCCATATTTTCAAGCAAAATGGGTTGCACCGATTCAAATCGCACTCCCAAATAATATCCTTTTTTGACCAAATCCTGTTGAAAGAGTTCAACATAATAAAGGTTCTCCGTCCGCCCTGCCTGTACATTGTCCAACACGTCCTGCTTAGTCATGATTTCATAGGTAAAGGGAAGGTCAATATTATAAGCCTTGAAACCATTCAGCAATAAACCAACAAGATTGATGTTTTCCAAGCGTTGCTCAACAGAAACATTCTCCGGGTCCTTTTCTTTCATCATGTGCAAAGTCACTTCCCGCAACCATTGATTCAAACGGGAATAGACCTCAGCATCCGAGTTTGTGTCCTGTTGAGGCACTTCCAAAGAGCGGATGGCTTGCATGATAAATTCTTGATCCACCACCTTCCCTGAACCGGAATAAGCCAACGGCACTGCCGGAAAATTCAAATAAGATTTTCCATTTAAACGGTTAAGGTCGTTGTTCAAGAAATTCACCAAATCATCAGAATACCAAGCAGAATAAGCAGAATTGCCCTGCTGGGCAGCAATCAGGTCATTATAATTTTTAATTTCGCCCAATTGCTTGTTCATCTCGCTACGGTATTTGATGTAATTGATTTCATCTATCCGGTTGACCACCCGGTTCAGTACATCATAAACCTGGGAAGTAAATTTATTCTCTCTTTCTTTTATGGCATACTTTATCCAAAGCCATTGTACCACCACTACTGCCGTAAAAGCGACAATCATAATAGCTAAGAGGATTCGTAATATTATTTTTTTTATCATAGAAGAAAGATATTGTAGGCGTAAAAATAGTATTTATTCCAACATTATCAAAATTCCCAACAGTTCAAATTTTTCTATCACCAAAAAGGGGGGCTTGGCAGCCCCCCAAAAACAACTAAGTAATAAAAACGGGAAAACAAAACCATGTGCATGGTTTTACCTTTATTGCATTTTTTCTGCAACGGTCTTATATAAATTACTTTCTTTGTTCACCACCTTGATGGTTTTAAACAAACGTTTTTGCAAATCCGTGCTGTCCTGCAATTCATCCTGCAACAAAATCAGTGACAACTCTTGAGTAGGATTAGCTTTTATCAAATCCCGTACGTAATTGGCTCTCGCTTTAATATAACGTTGACGCTGCAACATAAATACACCCAGCATAACCTCATCATTGGCAGTCCGTTTTTCCTTTGCCATTAATTTTTGGATATTCTTGTCAATGGGTTCCAGCGGACCTTCATATTTCTCTTTAAACAATTTTTTCAGCTTGTCATATTCCAAATCCAATTGTGAACCCTTCACCTCAATTTCTTCCGGGAATTTGATTTTACCTTCAACCCAAATCTGGTCTTTGGTATCCACGAACGTAGTCAAGGTGTTTTTTCCATCAATATCAATCCACACCCGAGCAGGAATCTGCAACTGTTCTGTCACCAAATTAATTTTACCGTCCGTCACATTTTGTTCAGCCAAAACTACCATTCCCTGTTGCCCAGGCATCTCAGCTAACAATTTTACCGTTCCAGCCAAGCCTTGCACTTCGCCGCGAATCTTTACCTTATTGGAGTTGCAAGCGCTCATTATCAACGCAAAAGCAACCATCAGCAAACAAATCTTTTTCATATCTACAGTCTTTGTATTTTTTTTCTTATACTCCCACAAAGATAAGAAAAAACTAAATCCACCAAACTTTTTTTATAAATTGTTTGTGCAATATTTTATTTTTTACGTCATCCTCTATATATCAAAGGCTGAGAGATACTGAAATATCTGTCCGGAAGGACGAGGAGCGTTTGAATCAATGATTTTTCCATCAGGATCAATTAAAATAAACCTCGGAACACTTATTATCATATAATCCTTAGCAAACTCGCTATTCCCGTCAGCAAAAGTATGCAAGCCCGCATAGGGATGGTGATTCAGAAACGTCTTCCACTTTTCATAGCTATCCGGAGCGTCAATTGCAACGGTCAGGAATTTAATATTCCGGGCATAATATTCTTTCTGCAGCAATTCCAAATAAGGCAATTCAGACTTACAAGGCACACACCACGTTGTCCATACCGTAATATAAAGGTAAGAGCCACGAAAATCTTTCAAAGAGACATTCCGCCTGTCCCGATCAATGACAGTAAAGTCCGGAGCTCGTTTGCCTGGCATAATTTTTGCCCATTGGGCGATAATCTTGTCCATGTAAGCCACTTTATTCTTATCTGAACATTCCTTCCTGAATACAGACAACAAATAATCCGCCCCCACAAGTCCATTGTTCTCCCATATATAACGGGTTACAATTTCCATCAATAAAAAATCCCGGATTGCAGGATTTGTGATAGAAGACAACACGTAATCGGCTATCTGGGAGGAATAGTTCCCTTCATCAATCCAAGTCCCTTGCATATAAATATAATTCAACAAAAAAGTCCGATAATCTTTCGATCCAAACAAATCATCATTATTTAAAGGGAAAGAAGCCATAAACTGACGAAACTCCCTTCCCGGCTTGTAATTCTTGTCCGGATTCAATTTTTGATGATAGATCGGATAAAAAGAAGCACGCGCAGCAATGGTATAGCCAATTCTCTGCTTTTCCAAACGTGTAAAAGACTCATCAAAATTCTTTGCCTCGAGCAATTTCGTTTTTTCATCCATCAAGTCTCTCATTTTCCGAACAAAGTCCTGCTCATTAAGATTATAGTATTCCCTATCAAAAAAAATGGCGACTTCTTGTTCTTTCAAATAAGAATTTATTCCACCCAAACTCCCACGGAAATAAAGAGAACCTGAAAAATTCAAGGCATTTACATAAATTTCCAAATCTTCTCCCGGTGACAAATACAAATTCAGCGAATTATGCAATAAGGTAGCATAAGCATTGTGAGACAATGCTATTTCCCCTGAAAAAAAATTATTCTTATCAACAGGGAAGGTATAGATGCTATCGTCCACCCAAATGCTTACAATAGAATCACCATTTTCCATCCGCCCGCTTATCTGGACTGTGTTGTCACGAGCACAAGAAAACAGTAACCCGGTAACCAAAATAAAAACCAATAATCCCTTCATTTATTCCTCTTTATATAAAAATCATTTCCCATTTCGGCAAAACAAATATAGAGGATAACACAATACATTTGAGTTAAAGAAAAGCTAAATATCCCAAAGCAAAAAGCCAAAAAAAAGGCTGCTGCCCAAATAGCAACAGCCTTTCCTTACCGATAAAAATACTTATTTTACAATAGCTTGAAAATCTGCATTCTCAAACAATTTTGCAAATTCCATGTCAGTTGCTGCCGTTTGCTTCAAAGAAGCATCCTTTGCGCAAGCGTCTTTCAAATTGGAAATCACAGCATTAGTATCATTGTTACGGGCAGCGATAACGGCCTTCAAATAAGGCACCATTGCATCCCCAGTCTGGTTGTCATTCAACTTCTGGGCAGCTACGCTAGTATTTCCTGCCAACAAGTTAGCCAAAGCGGCATTCACACAGTTGCAGTTACCGAAAAGTTGTGCAGCTGCAGCATAATCACCTTTCATGATGGCAACAATACCTTTGTTGTAATCAACTTCAGTTCCCAGACCGGTTGCAGCACCAAAGAGTACTTCAGCTTCCTGTACATTGCCATTTTTCAATTCAACTGCACCCAAGTTGTTCTTTACAACCTTATTGTTAGCAGACAATTGATCAGCTTTCTGGAAATCAGCCTTTGCTTCAGCAACTTTACCCATTTCAAATTTAATCATACCTGCATCGTTGAAACCTCTCCAATCATTAGCAAATTGCTGTTTTGCTGCTTCGTAAATTGCTAATTTATCTGCATTGTCTTCAAACAAAGTTGCAGAATAAAGCAATTCCTCAACATTCAAAGAAGACGGATTAGATTTGGCAAGTTCACGCAATTCCTCATCAGATTTACCAATACGATCTACATTTACAACGAATTTAGAACGTCTCAGTTTAGGCAAAATCTGATCTGCAACAGCAGAATAAGCAGAAGAAATATTCTTGATTTCTTTCTCTCTTACTTCAGGGTCTGAATACATGGACAATACACGCAAAATCAACTCCTTGTCCTGAATATTGGATTCTTCCATTGCTTTCTTGAAGCCATCCCAGTCCTCTGCTACAACAAACTTCTTGAAGAAATCCAAGTCTTTGTACTCATCAATCTTGTTTCTCTTCATATTATCCTTGACAAATTTGTCTGCAGACTTTTCACGGTTATTTGCTAATTTGTCATTCCAATCCATCGGACCATCAGGAGAAGCATAAGACTGTATCTGGATATTTTTCAATTCCAAATCTTCTGCAGCCTTTGCATCTTTGATAAATTGCTCCATAGCCTTGATTTCGTCAGAGCTCTTTTCTTTTGAACGCACCTGTGAAGAATTAATCAGATAATAAATAGCAGCTTCTTTCTCTTCTTTGGTAATCCGTTCAAAAGCATCCTTACCAATAGCTATTGCCGGTGCATTGTCAACCAACGTGGCTGTTGCCAAAACGCCATCAGCGATTTTATTTGATTCATACTCAACAGTCTTTGAACCCTTCGTGCCTACAAATTTCACATATAAGCCAGAAGCACGCATACCATCCTCAAAAGGTACTGTTCCTGTATAAGAAACAGTCTTTCCTTCTGCATACGGAACGACTTCATTATTTCCCTGCACTTTCTCACCTTGCAGCGTTTTCGGCTCATAAGCCTTTTCACCGTCTGCAAATTTCAGGACCGGTGTTGCCACCAAAGTCACCTTTTTATTAAAATATTTTGCAGGAATTGTTGCATTTATACTCAAATCAACTTGCCCGCCTTTTGCCTCCAATACCTCGGGAGTAACTTTATAAGCTATGTCACTCTCCATTTTTTTCATCTTATTCAAAGATGCACAAGATGAAACCACAAAGCCTGCCAGTGTAAACACTGCGACAGTTTTTAATGTCCTTTTCATAATCACTTCAATTTATTTAAACAATAATTCAAATGCTATATTAGCAATAGCAAATGTATAACAAAAATATCAATTACCCTATTTTGTAGCAGAAATATTCATTATAATTCGGCATTTAATTTATACATCACCAATTTCTCTGCTTTTTTGATGGCTTTTTCAATCCCTTCGGAGTCTGAACCGCCAGCAGTTGCGAAGAAAGGCTGCCCGCCTCCGCCACCTTTGATCTCCTGCGCTGCCTCACGGACAATCTGACCCGCGTTCAAACCGAATTCATCTACTAAATTATTGCTGAACATGATAGTCAAATGGGGTTTGCCGGCAATAACTCCTCCCGCGATAAAAACCAACCGGTCATACTCACCTTTCAATTGGAAAGCAACATCCTTTATCTGGGCTGGCTCCGCAATGACCGGCGCAATAATCACCCGGATATCCCGATACATCCGGCTCTCATTTTTCAAACGTTCCTTAAACAAACGCAAACTCTCCTTGGCAAACTTCTCCGTCTCCTTCTTCAATCCTTCATTCTCTTCCACCAAAGCACGCACGCTTTCCAACAGATTCTTATTGCTCTTCAAAATTTTCACCATCTCATTCAAGTTCCTGTAAGTATTATTAATATACTCTTCCGCCTTATCCGCTGTTATTGCCTCAATACGACGGACTCCAGCCGAGACAGAACTTTCAGAAAGGATTTTAAAGAAACCTATCTGTCCTGTTGCCGCAACATGAGTTCCTCCGCATAGTTCTATGGAATCTCCATATTTTATCACACGCACCAAGTCTCCATACTTTTCACCAAAAACAGCAAGTGCTCCCATTTCCCGGGCATTGGCAATCGGAATAGAACGGAACTCCTCCAATGGTAGATTTCTCCGAATCAAACGATTCACAATCGAAGCTACTTCAGTCAATTCTTCATCAGTCATTTTCTGAAAATGCGAAAAATCAAAACGCAAATATTCATCACTCACATACGAACCTTTCTGTTCCACATGCGTTCCCAACACTTTCCGCAAAGCATAATCCAACAAATGCGTAGCAGTATGATTATTCGCCGTCAACATCCGCTTATCCTTATCCACCTTGGCAACAAAAGTCTGAAGAACATCTTCTGGCAATTTCTCTACAATATGAATCGTCAAACCATTTTCTTTTTTGGTGTCCAAAATCCGTATTTCCTCATGTTTACCGATCAACAAACCACTATCTCCTATCTGTCCGCCACCTTCTGCATAAAAAGGTGTTATATTGAAAACAAGATGATAAAACAGCTTATTTTTAGTAACAACCTTTCTATAACGAGTTATCTTCACTTCCACTTCCGTATAATCATAACCAACAAATTCCTGCACATCGTCATTAATCAACTCTATCCAGTCATCCGTATCAACAGAAGCAGCAGAACGTGAACGGGCTTTTTGTGCTGCCATCTCCGCCTGGAACTCCCGGCGGTTGACCACCAACCCTTGTTCCCGCAATATCAATTCCGTCAAATCAAGCGGGAAACCATACGTGTCATACAATTCAAAAGCAACATTCCCCGGCACTGTCACAAAATTCTCCTCTTTTGTCGTAGCAATAATGCGGTCTAACAGGCGAATACCCTTATCCAACGTCCGCAAAAAAGCATTTTCTTCTTCTCGGATAACTTTTTCTATCAAAACCTGCTGGCTTTTCAACTCAGGATAATGCTCTCCCATCACTGTTATCAATACAGGCATCAAACGATAAATAAAAGCATCCTTCTGATTCAAATAAGTATAAGCATAACGGACAGCCCTGCGCAAAATACGTCGGATAACATACCCTGCCTTTACATTCGAAGGCAACTGTCCATCCGTAATGGAAAAAGCAATCGTCCGCAAATGGTCTGCCACCACACGCATGGCAACATCCGCCTCTTCTTTCTCGCCATATTTTATTCCGCTCAAACGGGCAATCTCGTCAATAATCGGAGAAAACACATCCGTATCATAATTCGACGTCTTCCCTTGAACAGCCATACACAAACGTTCAAAACCCATGCCGGTATCAACATGATGGTTTGGCAAGTTCTCCAAACTTCCGTCCGCCTTCCGGTTGTATTGCATGAACACCAAGTTCCAGATTTCTATCACTAGCGGATGGTCCTTATTCACCAATTCCCGCCCGGGTTTCAATGCCCGTTCTACATCCGGGCGCAAATCAATATGAATTTCCGAACAAGGACCGCAGGGTCCCATATCGCCCATCTCCCAAAAATTATCCTTCTTATTTCCAAAGAGAATCCGGTCTTCCGGCAAATAGTGCATCCATATTTTACGGGCTTCAGCGTCTTGCGCCAAACCTTCGTCCTGATTCCCTTCAAACACGGTCGCATACAACCGATCCTTGTCTAACTTCATGACATCCGTCAAAAATTCCCATGCATAGGCAATGGCATTTTCTTTGAAATAATCGCCAAAAGACCAATTTCCCAACATCTCAAACATGGTATGGTGGTAAGTATCATGACCTACTTCTTCCAAATCGTTATGCTTGCCCGAAACACGGAGACATTTTTGGGAATCCGCAACCCGACGGTTCTTGGGCGCCACATTCCCCAAAATAATATCTTTAAACTGGTTCATCCCTGCATTCGTAAACATCAACGTAGGGTCATCCTTGATTACCATAGGGGCTGACGGAACAATCATGTGCCCCTTGCTTTTAAAATAGTCCAGGAACTTCTGCCTGATTTCTGCTGATTTCATCATATTTAACTAATCTTATTACGGTCGGCAAGACCGGATTACATCGGATTGCAAAATTAAATTATTTCTTTAACTTTGCACCAAAAATCTCAATTTAATGCGCAAAATGGCAAAAACAGGCTATCATTTCAATCCGGAGACACTGTCATACGACAAAATAAATACCTCATTCAAGAAAAAAATGAGCAAGTTATGTGTTAAAGTTTTCCAAACACTTTCACTGGCTCTTATTATATTTTTTACCGTATCGGCTGTCATTGATTCTCCTAAAGAGAAAGCCCTCAAACGGGAAAAAGAAGAATTGCTTGCCCAATACCAACTCTTGGACAACCAAATCAACCGTTTGGACGATATCCTAAAAAACCTCGAAAACCGGGATGACAACTTATACCGGGTCATCTTTGAATCCGAACCGATTGACGCTTCCATTCGCCGGGCAGGCTCCGGAGGTGTGGATAAATACGAAGCACTTAAAAACATGGAAGACGCAGATATCGTCATCAATACCAGCAAAAAACTGGACGAACTTACCAAGGCCATTTACATCCAGAGCAAATCCTATGATGAAATAGAAATGCTGGCAAAAAATAAAATGGACATGCTGGCGTCCATACCTGCCATACTTCCGGTCTCCATGAATGACCCCTCCGTCCGTTTTTCCTCCTCATTCGGCTACCGAATCCACCCCATATACAAAACCAAAAAACTCCATGCAGGAATGGACTTCTCCGGACCGGTAGGGACTCCCGTCTATGCGACAGGCGACGGGAAAGTGGTGTATGCCGAAACACACAAGGGATATGGCAAATGCATTCTGATTGACCACGGTTTTAACTATCAGACACAATATGCCCACCTTGACAGCTACAACGTAAAGAAAGGGCAAAAAGTAAAGCGCGGAGACATCATCGGGTACATGGGAAATACCGGACAGTCCACCGGTCCCCATGTTCACTACGAAGTCAAGAAAAATGGTGTTGCCGTTGACCCCATAAATTACTATTTCAACGACCTAAGCGCGGACGAATACGACCAACTGGTAGCAGAAGCAAACAACAACGGGCAATCTATGGATTGATTATGGAACAAGAAGGGAAAAAAACACTAAAAACCTACTATTCGATTGGGGAAGTAGCCGACATGTTCAACGTAAACACTTCACTCATCCGCTTCTGGGAAAAAGAGTTTGACATCATCAAACCCCACAAGAACAAAAAAGGGAATCGGATGTTCACCCAGGATGACATCAACAATTTTCACCTGATATACCACTTAGTCAAAGAAAAAGGCATGACTTTAAAAGGCGCTCAGTTGAAATTGAAAGAGAACAAAACAGAAACCGAAAACAACTTTGAAATCATCAAACGCTTGAAAAATATCCGGGAAGAATTAATTTCCATCAGGAAAGAAATGGAACTACAAGAAATACACACATCTAACAAATAACAAATGCAGCTAAAGGAATTACTTCAGCACATCGAAACATTCGCCCCCCTATCCTTACAAGAAGAATATGACAATGCCGGCTTAATCTGTGGGAATCCGGAAAATAAAATTTCTACCGTTCTGCTCACAACAGATATCACAGAACCGGTCATTGATGAAGCTGTGGAAAAAGGATGCAACCTGATTATCTCACATCATCCTTTAACCTTGAAAGGAATAAAAAACCTGCGCCCGGACTCTTACGTCCAACGTTGCTTTATCAAAGCCATTCAGCACAACATCAACCTTTATTCTGCCCATACCAACATGGATGCAGTCAAAGAAGGAGTCAGCGGTCGCATGGCAAAAAAGTTAGGATTAACCCACTGCCAAATCCTGCAACCCGTCAATCAACAAGGTGGAGCAGAACAGCAGGAATTCGGATTCGGTATTATTGGAGACCTGCCAGAACCCGTTGACACATTAGAATTTTTGAACCACGTAAAAGAAAAATTCCATTGCAAGACCATCCGTCACACGGCAATACCCACCCCTCTCATCAAGCGGGTTGCACTTTGCGGAGGAGCCGGCTCCTTCCTCACACAAGTTGCAATAGCAAGTGGTGCAGACATATACATCACTGCTGACTTCAAATACCACGATTTCTTCCAAGCCGAAAATAAAATCATCATTGCAGATATCGGGCATTATGAAAGTGAGCAATTCACAAAAGAGATTTTTTATGAATTACTTACAAAAAAATTGCCTACCTTTGCAATCCAGTTTTCAAGGGTTCAAACCAACCCCGTATATTATTTGTAAGTAACTTTGTTAATTTGTAACGGAAATTATATGGCAACAAACAACAATGAACAACTGCAAGAACTCTCTGTAGAAGAAAAATTGCAGCATCTTTATGAACTACAAAAGATTGACACAGAAATCGATAAAATCAAAACATTGCGGGGCGAATTACCTCTGGAAGTACAAGACCTGGAAGATGAAATCGCTGGATTGGAAACACGTCTCGAAAATTACAAAAATGAGATAAACGAAGCCTCCAAAAGCATTGCCGCTAAAAAACAGGAAATCCTCAAGTCCGAAGAACTCATAAAAAAATACACGGAACAATTGGACAATGTACGCAACAACCGTGAATACGATGCCTTGTCAAAAGAAGTAGAATTCCAGAAACTGGAAATAGAACTGCAAAACAAACGCATCCGCGAAGCCCAAAAACTGAAAGCGGAAAAAGAAGTCGACCTCGAAATTGCCAAAAAGCAACATGAAGAAAAAAAGAACGACCTCGATGCAAAAAAAGCAGAATTAGATGACATCATCGCTGAAACACATAAAGACGAAGAAAACCTGACAAAAAAATCAGAAGAACTCGCTGCCAATATTGACGAACGATTGCTCACCGCATACCGTAAAATCCGTGCCAACGCCCGAAACGGATTGGCAGTCGTGACTGTTGACCGGGACGCCTGCGGAGGATGTTTCAACAAAATCCCTCCACAGCGTCAATTGGACATCCGCTCGCGTAAAAAAATCATTGTTTGTGAATACTGCGGTCGCATCCTCATAGACAAATACATCTGCGACTATGACGGAAGTATGCAAAAAGCAGACCTGGAACAAATGATGGAAGCACAAAAGAAAAAAAACAGAAGGTTTAGAAAAGAAGAATAATCAAAGAAAGCTGCTCCGGCAGCTTTTTTTTAAAAATAAGAGATTGCATTATGATTCCCACAAACTACAATCCAAAAGAAAGCGAAGAAAAATGGTACAACTATTGGCTGGAACACCGTTTCTTCCACTCCGAGGTGGACAACAACCGTGAACCTTATTGCGTTGTCATCCCCCCTCCCAATGTCACAGGCATCCTTCACATGGGACACATGTTGAACAACACCATACAGGACGCACTCGTCCGTCGTGCACGCCTTCAAGGGAAAAATGCCTGTTGGGTGCCTGGCACCGACCACGCCTCCATTGCCACGGAAGCCAAAGTCGTTGCAAAACTCCAAAGCCAGGGCATCAAGAAAACCGACCTCACACGCGAGGAATTTCTGAAACATGCCTGGGAATGGACCCATACCCATGGAGGCATCATCCTCAAGCAATTAAGGCGGCTGGGAGCCTCCTGCGACTGGGAACGCACCGCCTTCACCATGGACGAAATACGGAGCGAAAGCGTCCTGAAAGTATTCGTGGACTTATACAACAAAGGGCTCATCTACCGCGGTGTACGGATGGTAAACTGGGACCCAAAAGCCCAGACCGCCCTATCCGACGAGGAAGTCATCTACCGCGAGGAACACAGCAAACTCTACTACCTGCGTTACCGTATTGAAGGGGAAGAAGGTTACGCCATCGTCGCCACCACCCGACCGGAAACCATTATGGGAGATACCGCCATGTGTATCAACCCAAAAGATCCTAAAAACCAACATCTGCGCGGAAAAAAAGTCATCGTTCCTTTAGTCAACCGCGTCATCCCGGTCATCGAAGATGAATACGTGGATATTGAATTCGGCACTGGTTGCCTGAAAGTAACCCCTGCCCATGACGTCAACGACTACATGCTGGGAGAAAAACACAACCTGCCATCTATTGACATCTTCAATGACAATGGCACACTCAGTGAAGCCGCCGGATTATACGTAGGCATGGACCGTTTCGAGGTACGCAAGCAAATCGAACAAGACCTCCAAACTGCCGGACTATTGGAAAAAGTTGAACCCTACACCAACAACGTCGGCTATTCCGAACGCACCAACGTGCCCATTGAGCCCAAACTCTCCATGCAATGGTTCTTGAAAATGGAACATTTGGCACAAATAGCCCTGTCACCGGTCATGGAAGATCAAATCCGATTCTTCCCGCCCAAATTCAAAAACACCTACCGTCACTGGTTGGAAAACATCAAAGACTGGTGCATCAGCCGCCAACTCTGGTGGGGGCATCAGATTCCCGCATGGTATCTGCCAGAAGGCGGATACGTCGTGGCAACTAACGAGGAAGAAGCATTGCGTCTCGCCCGCGAAAAAAGCGGCAACAGCCAGCTGCAACTTACCGACTTGCGCCGCGACGAAGACTGCCTCGACACCTGGTTTTCCTCTTGGCTGTGGCCCATCTCTCTTTTCGATGGCATCAACCATCCCGGCAATCCCGAAATCAATTACTATTACCCGACTGCCGACCTGGTAACCGCTCCTGATATTATCTTCTTCTGGGTAGCACGCATGATTATGGCAGGATACGAATACATGGGCAAGATGCCCTTTCGCAACGTTTATTTCACCGGGTTAGTACGTGACAAACAAGGACGTAAAATGTCCAAAACCCTGGGCAACTCACCCGACCCCCTCGACCTCATCGACAAATACGGGGCTGATGGCGTGAGGGTGGGCATGTTGCTCTGTGCACCGGCAGGAGGCGACCTTCTTTTCGATGAAAGCCTCCCGGAACAGGGACGCAACTTCGCTACTAAAATGTGGAATGCCTTCAAACTCATCAAATCCTGGGATGTTGCTGATATAGAGCAGCCCGAACACGCCCGTCTGGCATTGGCATGGTTTGAAAGCTTCCTTGCAAAGACTGGCGAAACCCTGGATACCCAATTCGACCAATACCGCATCTCCGAGGCACTGATGACTGTTTACACTACCTTCCGCGACGAGTTTTCCTCCTGGCTGTTGGAAATCATCAAGCCGGCATACGGGCAACCCATCGACCGGAAAACCTATGAACAGACCGTCTGCATCTTCGAACACCTGCTGCAACACCTCCATCCCTTCATGCCTTTTATCACCGAAGAGATTTGGCAAAACCTGCGGCAACGACAAGAAGGTGAAAGCATCATGGTAACCCGACTTCCCCGCCAGAAAAAATTCGACAAGCTGCAACTTGCCCAATTTGAAGCCGTAAAACACATCATCGTCGGCATCCGCAATATTCGCAAGCAGGATAACATCCCGTTCAAGGACGCACTTGAATTGCAGATAAAAAACAACGAACGTTATCCGGCGGCTTACGCCAGCGTTATCCGGAAAATGGGAAACCTCTCAGGCATCACCTTTGTCAGCGAAGCACCCAAAGGCACCCGGAGTTTCATTGCCGACACCGTGGAATACTTCATTCCGCTCAGCAGCAACATTGACACTGATGAACTGCGAAAAAAACTGGAAGAAGACCTCGAATATACCCGCGGTTTCCTGGCAAGCGTCATGAAAAAACTCTCCAACGAGCGATTTGTCAATGGGGCGCCGGCACAAGTCGTAGCCAACGAACGCAAAAAGCAAGCCGATGCCGAAGCCAAAATTGCCGCTATCGAAGCACAGTTAAAAACAATATAACACAAAAAATGAGGGATGAACTTTCGTTCATCCCCCATCTCCTCTTCATCACTTATAATCACTCTTCCCTCACTGCTGTAATCTCCGTTCTACTGCCATCGGCAGCAATTGCATATACCTTAAAGCCCTCAGCCCAAGATGTCGTGAGCGTAAAAGTCACATCCTGCTCATTCGTAGCCGCCGGGGATACAAAAAGCAACGAATCAGCCTCATCATAAACCTCATAAGCCACTGCATTAGAACATCCCTCTATGCTCACCTCGGTACCTCCCACAACACTCACAGACCCCACACTTACCGTTCCAAACGGCTCCTGGAAAAGTTCATAATTCTCATCCGTAATATACTCAAATGCCGCTGCCGGTTTAGGATACTCCTCCACTCGTGACCGAATTTCTTCCACTCGCGCCTCTGTTACCGTCATCTGACCACCGGAATAATCTCCGACATGTTCATCTATCGGTGTCAAGAAGCCCCACCGTTCAAAGAAATCAAAAAGATTCAATCCTGCCTGATCGCTGCAATTGGCAACAAACTCCGTCTGCTGATCACCTGCCGTTGATAAAGTCGGGTTCGTCCGTAAATGCTCAAACACATCTTTATAGAAGTCACTATTCCCCAACACTTTATTCATATACAGTTCCAACTGCCAGAACGGCACCAATTGGCAAAATACCTCTTCCTCCTGACAATGCGCCTGTCCTGTGGAGAAAGTTTTCGTCATCGCCGTCTCATATCGATTCTCACTTATCAGTCGCGACTCATTGCCCCAATAAGTCTGTACATGCAATGCAAGGATATTATTCGTCACTTCCGTCATTCCTACCCACACCAAACCCCGAGTCTGGTTGCAATGCCCCACCTCATGCGCCGGTCCCCAATAACCGCCGGTCTTGAAATTATTCGCATTCAAGATAGAGGACAACGTACTGGAATTATATGCAGTATGGTAAGTCGTCGCATACATATAATTACTATACATCACATGGAAATACATCCGGTTTCCGAACATCCTGTCATATTTCCTCAACCCCATGAACACCTGTTCCTGTTCCACCATTTCATCGTAAATCTCTATCAAATCCGCACCATTGCTCAACACCAACAAATTACGAGGGAAAGTCAGGTGCGCATAATTCCCCACGATATCAAACATCGTATTCGGTCCTAAAACACTGAACAACCGATCCCAATCCTCCGCCGTATGCTTCCTGACGTCAAAATAACCGTTCACCTCTCCCGAAGCAATATGAATCTTCACCTCCGGGGCTGTCTCATAATCCGAAGTATTATACATCACATACAACAAACCCTCTTTACCCATTGTGATCTTATTGACACCTTCAGTCAAGCCATAAGTCGTCACGCCATAACCGTCTCCACTGGATACATCCAAATTCTGTACCCCGATAGATATCGCCTGACCGCCCATCGGACCGACAAATACAACCACCTCTTCTCCCTCCGAAACAGAAATTCCCGTCGGATTATCCAAACGGCTATAAGCAAACTGAATCTTATTCTCACTTGCCTCTTCAGCCGAATTAGGATAAGCCCTATACGTCTGGATTCGGAACTCCGAAGGATAAGTCCCGTCTAACAACTGCGAAGCGATATCACGATAAAACCCATTGACACAATTATCGATATCCGTTTGCGTAATGCCATCCTTCAATTCAGAACAAGTCTCATCCGTAAACAACGTCAGCGGGTCAAAATTAGAAGCCCCATACTGATAAAACTCCACCTCTGCACAAGAAACATATCCTCCGTCACCACTATTCACAACAAACTTAATAGCTTCCGGATTCTCCAATGTTTCCGGGAAAAACATAGAAATGGTATTCGTGGAATAACCGCAATCCATGGTCATCACCTGACTGAAATCCGCATCACCTTCACACTGTGCCCAGACTTCCACCTTCCCCCACTGACCATAAT
>DXFT01000070.1 GCA_019114285.1 Candidatus Odoribacter faecigallinarum | reverse complement strand
GAGGAGGTGAAGGCACAGACGAGCATCCGGGATTACCTGGAGGGGGAGAAGGCGGTGCAGACGCTGCACCTGGTTTACATGAACCTGACGAATTACTTTGTGATTTACCCGGAGCAGGAGTTGAACAAGGGTTACGGCGACTTGTGGATGTCGCCGAATTTCCTGAACCATCCGGAGATGCAATACAGTTACGTGGTGGAGTTCAAGTACGTGAAACACGACGCAGGGGAGGCGGAGGTGGCAGCCAAGTTGGAGGAAGCGCGTGAGCAGTTGCGTCAATATGCGGGAGACGGGAGGCATGCGCAGGCAAAGGGGCACACGACGTTGCGCTACATCGCTGTGGTTTACCGTGCCTGGGAGTTGGCAGCCTTGGAAGAGGTACAACCTTAAAGAGAGGTTGCATGCCGGATTCGTTTGCTTTGTGACGCATCAACCACGGATGAGCCACACTTTCTACACGTCGGCGAGCGTCGCGAATGTGTCAGGAATGCGTGTGTAATCCGGATAAGAATGAACGAACCTATTGTGTACTAATAGATTCGTTCATTGTGAGATTTAAAGTTGCTTGTCGCATTTTTATTTGGAAGAGGAAGGGCGTTCCTGTAAGATGAATTCAACCTGCCCGGCGTTTACCCATTGGTCGTGGGAGATGCGGAAGCCTTTGTATGCCTTGCCGCCCACCTTTATTCCCTTGATGTAATTAGCGTCCGAGGTAGGACGTACTGTCGTGATGACCAGTTCTTTTTGCGGGTAATAGCGGGTATCCAGCTGAATCGTCACTTTGTCGAAGGTGGGGGCGGTGAGGGTGTATTCGGGCAGTCCCGGGCAATCGGGGTAGAAGCCCAACATGCTGAAAATCGCCCAAGCGGACA
The DNA here is from genome assembly GCA_019114285.1 of Candidatus Odoribacter faecigallinarum. Taxonomy (GTDB): domain Bacteria; phylum Bacteroidota; class Bacteroidia; order Bacteroidales; family Marinifilaceae; genus Odoribacter; species Odoribacter faecigallinarum. The sequence goes on along the minus strand of DXFT01000070.1, from coordinate 17,514 downwards.
TGGTGCCGGTATCGTCATTGCCGGGAATGCCGTCGGGAGCCGCTTTGAAGTATTTTGCCAACAGTTCTTTCACTAATTTTTGGGTGCGCCATTCCTCGCCTTTGAAGTAGCTGAACAGGTAAGGATAGGCGATGTCCGGCTCATTGGCGGGGTCATATAGCCCGGCATCAAACACGTGTTGCAGTTTGTCGATGAACGCCTTCCTGCCTCCCATCAGGCGGGTAAGCCCGGGGATGTCGTGCGGAACGTAGAAGGTGTAATTCCACGCGCTGCCTTCGTGGAAACCGGGGCAAGGCTCGAAGTTGGCTCCCTGCTCGGGATTGAAGGGGGCGTAGAAGGTGCCGTCCGGCAGTTTGGGACGCAGCGTGCCGTATTCCGGGCAGAAATAATGGCGGTAACCTAAGGAACGTTCATAAAAGAGCTTGGCATCCTCCTTTTTCCCCAATGCTGCGGCAAGGCGGGAGAGGGAGAAGTCGGCAATGTAGTATTCGAGGGCGTGGGAGACGGAATTGTCGTATTGTTCGCGCAGGGGGACGTAGCCCAGGTTGAAATAGTCGTCGGCATCCGGGCGCATGAGGTTCTCCGCACCGGGGGCGGTGGCGGACTTGCGCATGGCTTCGTAGGCGGTTTCCAGGTCGAAATCCCGCAAGCCTTTCATCCAGGTATCCACGATGACAGGGATGGCGGGGTCGCCTTCCATGGTGAGGGTTTCGCGCCCATAGAGTTCCCATTTGGGCAGCCAGCCGTGCTCGCGGTACATGTCAATCATGGTGCGCACCATGTCGAGCTGGCGGTCGGGGAAGAGGAGGGTCATGAGCTGGTGGATGTTGCGATAGGTGTCCCAGAGGGAGAATACGGTGTAGCGCCTGCCTTGGGTGGTGAGGATTTCATTGCTCTCCATGGCTGGGTATTCGCCGTTGATGTCGTTCAGGATGTTGGGGTGGATGAGAAAATGATAGAGCGCGGTGTAGAGCACGGTGCGTTGGTCATCCGTGCCGCCTTCCACGAGGATGCGGGAGAGGTCGTTGCGCCATGCCGCACGGGCTGCCTGGCGGAGGTCGTCAAAGGTGCGCCCTGCCTGCTCTGCCTCTAAATTCTCGCGGGCGTTCTCGATGCTGACGAAGGAGACGCCGATGCTGACCTCAATCGTCTCGCCCTCACGGGTGTCAAAGGTGAACCAGGTGCCGATATCGTCCCCGCTCATTTCCTTGAGGTAGGAGGTATAAATTTTTCGTGTGCCTGCCGTGGAGTCCCATTGCGCCTCGACGGTCATGGGGCGCATCTTTTTCCAGTAGCCCCGGTCGCCGGGCTGCTTGTCGATGCGCATGACGAAGTAGATGGGGAAGACGCTCTGCGGGTTGTAGCAGAAGGTGCCCAGCAGTTTGCTGCCCTCGATTTCCCGGTCATTGACAAAGCGCACGGTTGCCCCGCTTTCGTTGGTCAGCCCCTCACCGAGGTTGAGAAGGATGTTGCCCTTGCCTTCGGGGAAGGTGAAGCGTGCCCGCCCGGTTCGTGGAGTGGCGGTGACTTCGGTCTTGATGCCGTATTTGGTCAATATGTTGGAGTAATAGCCGGGAGAGGCTTGCTCGTCCGTGTAGTGGCTGCCGTATTTCATGTAGTCAACTTCCAGTTCTCCCGTCGTGGGCATGAGCAACAGCGAGCCGAGTTCCGGGCAGCCCACGCCGCTCAGGTTGACATGCGCGTAGCCGGTGAAGAAAACATTGTTGTGTTCGTAGGGGGTGGACCACCAGCGGCTATCCTTGTCGCGGTTGCCTTCCACTGCCCCCATGACGTTGAAGGGGACGACGGACATCATGCCCTGCGGGCATACCGCACCGGGATTCGTGGTGCCGTAGTTGGTGGTGCCGATGAAGGGGTTCACGTAATCCACCGGGTCATAATCTGCGCTTCCCGTTTGGGCTTGTGCGGGCAGGGCGGTGGCGATTGCCAATGCCGCGCCCAGCAGGTGTCGTTTGATGTGTATCATTGGATTCATGATGTTTTTAGTTTGTGATATTGTCGTTTTCCAGACTGTTATTGCTATGTGTTATATTGGATTGCTGCGGTAGCTTCCCCCCAAGGGGTGTGGTAGCCGGAGTCTTCATCGCACGATGATTTCGTCTGTGAACACCCAGCCGCCGTACTGTTTCCCGGAGCGTGCCTCGTAGCGGATGTACCGCGCGCGGGTCTCGCCCTGCCAGCCGTATTTTTTGAAGCAAACCGCCTGGTCGCGGTTGACTTCTTGGTTGTAGCGGGCAAGCTCTGTATAGTTTTCCCCGTCCTCGGAGATGGAGATAACCACTTCGCAAGGCAGGAATACTTCCGGACCCGTGACTTGGATGAAGTCCGCCTCGATGCTGTGGATGTCGGTCACGGCTTCCATGTCAATCACGACGTCCATGCGCCGGGAGGAGATGAATCCCTGCCATGCGCCGTCTGAATAGGTCCAGTCTCCCCGCTGCCCGTCGGTGAGGGTCTTGTCGCCTTGGGCAGCGTAGGTGTTGTTGTACGGGGCATTATAAGTGACTTTTTTTCCGATTGCCAAGTGGCTCACCGGGGTAAGGGCTTCCGGGCGCCTGCCGGCTTCGTGTGCCAGGTCGAAGGGGTGGTAGCCCTGCTGTTGCAACCACTTGACCGCCTGCAAGGCACGGGAGTGGAAATTCGGGTAATCCTTATTTTCCGGTTGGCACCAGCCGGTTTCCGCGATGGCGAGGATGCGGGGGTACATCATGTATTCGTACTGCTCGTCGCCGGGGATGTATTCTGCCCAAAGGTTGCCCTGTACGCCATAGACAAGGCGGCTTTCCGCTTCGGTCAAGGTATCAGGTACGGGGTCATACAAATATACTTTTTCCAGGGGAAGGTAGCCGCCCATCGCTTCCGGTTGGGTGGGCGGGGCATCCTGATAAGTGTCCAGGTAGCAATAGGCTCCCGGTGTCATGATGGTCTTTTGCCCGGCACGGACGGCTTTTACACCGCCTTCTTCTCCCCGCCAGGACATGACGGTGGCGTTGGGAGCCAAACCTCCTTCGATGATTTCATCCCAACCGAGAAGTTGCCGACCGTGGTTGTTCAAAAACACTTCAATGCGGTGAATCAAGTAGCTTTGCAGTTCACTGGTCTCTTTCATGCCTTCCGCCTGCATGCGGGCACGGCATTTGGGGCAGCTTTCCCAGACTTTGCGGTTGGCTTCGTCCCCGCCGATGTGGATGTATTCCGAGGGAAAGAGCGCCATGACTTCCGTCAGCACGTTCTCGAGGAAGGTGAAGGTCTCTTCGTTGCCGATGCAGAACTCGCCGCTTGTGTAAGGTTTGCCGCTGCAAGCCAGCTCCGGATAGGCAGCCAGCACTTCTTCGGAGTGCCCCGGCATCTCGATTTCCGGAATGACGGTAATGTGCCGGAGGGCGGCGTAACGCACGATTTCCCGGATGTCGTCCTGGGTGTAGTAGCCGCCGTATGCGCCGGGTGTTCCGGCTTCGCAATAGGTCTTGCCGCCTTCCCCGAACCACCAGTCTTTCCATTTCTCTACCGGCCGCCACGCGCCCAATTCCGTCAGGCGGGGATATTGTTTGATTTCAATGCGCCAGCCTGCGGCATCGGTCAGGTGCAGGTGCAGGCGGTTGATTTTATAGCGAGCCAAGGCGTCGATTTGCTTCAGGACAAACTCCTTGGAGCGGAAGTGCCGCGACACGTCCATCATGAAACCCCGGTAAGCGAAGCGGGGCGTGTCCCTGATGACGGTGGCGGGGACAGTGCCGGCGCCGGTGGTCTTGCCTTCCGGGCTTATCCATTGCAGCAGGGTTTGCAGCCCGTAGAACAGCCCGGCGGTTGTCCCGGCTTCAATGGTGATTTGTTTATCGCCGACATTCAGGACATAACTTTCGTCGGTAGGGGAGGCGGCTTCCGGCAATTTATGGAAGAAGATGCCTTCCCCGGTCGGGGTGCCCTCCTGCAAGCTGCCGTTGAACGGCGCAGGAAGGGTTTGCAGGTATTCGGCAAGGTCTTGTTTTTCCTGTCCCTGGAGGTTGGTGTAGAGCGGTGTGCTTTCCGTTAGCCGGAAGCTCCCTTTCTGGAGTGTTATTTCCTGGGGGTAGGGGATGACGGATGCCTTGTGTGGCTGGCATCCCCAGCAAAGTGCTATAAGCAGAAATGGTAAGATGTAACGCATGGTTGTTTGATTATTTTAAGGTTCCCCATTCCGTGGGTCGGTTGGTCATGGTAAATTCCAGGGTGCCGCCTGCCATGAGCTGTTCATGGGTGAAGAATGGTGTTTCTAAAGCTTCGCCGTTCAGGGTGGCGGATTGGATGTATTTGTTTCCGGGCTTGTTGTTGCGGGCAACAATACGGAAAGTCTTCCCCCCGGGCAAGTGGAGGGTGGTTTGGTTAAACAACGGGTGTCCGATGGAATATACGGGACGCCCCGGACATACTTGGTAAAATCCCATGGCGTTCAGGATATACCATGCCGACATTTGTCCGCAGTCCTCGTTGCCGGACAAGCCGTCGGGACGGTCGGTGTATTGAGAGTGCAGCACACTGTCGATAAGTTGCTGGGTTTTCCAAGGCTGTCCGACATAGTTGTAGAGATGGATGATGTGGTGGCTGGGTTCGTTGCCGTGGGCATACTGTCCGATGAGCCCGGAGATGTCTGCGGAAACCAAGTCACCTTCCAAGGAAGAATCGGCTATAAATAAGGAATCCAACTTTTGAATGAAGGCTTCCCTGCCTCCCATCAAGTCCACCAAGCCTGCAATGTCGTGCGGGGCAAACCAGCTCCATTGCCAGGCTGTGCCTTCGCAATAATCGTCAGAACGGTGGTTGCTGGAACGGGGATTGAAGGGGGTACGCCATTGTCCCCGGCTGTCTTTTCCACGCATGAACCCGCTGGAGGGGTCATAGTAATTCCGGTAAGCGAGCGCCCTTTTCTCGTAAAGCCGTTGGGTGGCAGTGTCCCCGAGGGTTCTTGCCAATTCGCTGATGCACCAATCGTTGTAGGCATATTCCAATCCTTTGGCAACTGATTCGTGTTCTGTGTCGCAAGGGATGTAGCCTAATGTGTTCTTGTAATATTTGGAGGTGGACATCAAGGCATTATGGATTAAATAGGGGGTGGTGGCAATCGGGCTGGCTGTGTCGTATTCCGCGCTGCGGAGGCAGGCTTGCAATGCCAGCCGTGCATCCAGGTCCCTGTACCCTTTCATGTAGGCGTCCACGATGACGGGCACGGCATGGTAGCCAATCATGGTGCCTGTGTAATTGCCTGCCAGTTCCCACATGGGGAGAATGCCACCTGCCCGGTATTGCTGCAAGAGGGCGTTGATGAACTGACCGTTCAGGTCCGGCTCGATGATGGTCAGCAGGGGATGCAGGGCACGGAAAGTGTCCCAGAGGGAAAAGATAGTGTACATGGGTTTGTCTGCATTGGCAGTGTAGATTTGCCGGTCCATGCCGCGGTATCTCCCGTCTATGTCGGTAAAGAGGGCAGGCGAGATGCCTGTGTGGTACATGGCGGTGTAGAATATACTCTTTTCCTTTCGGTTGTCTGTGTCAATCTCTATTTTGGACAGGTATTCGTTCCAGGCATGGCGGGCATCTGTCTGCACCTGCTCGAAGTCCCAGCCGGGAATCTCACTTAAATTCTTTTGCGCGCCCGCTTCGTCCACTGCCGAGAGGGCTATTTTGACCAATACCTGCTCGTTTTCTTCCGTGCTGAATTGCAGCAGGGCTTTTTTTACAGTAGGGCGGAAGCTGCCGTCCTCCAGACGGACAGAATCGGAGAGGAGGGTGCTTTTAAAAGGCTTTGAGAACACGGCGTAGAAATAGACATCGTGCCTCCATGCCCATCCGTTGGTGTTTTTGTGCCCGCAAATGGTGCTGTCGTTCACAATGCGGAGGGTAAGTTCCCGGTTGCGTTGTCCTTGCAGGGAATAGTCCAGGTCAAGGATAAAGCCGGCTTCACTGCTTGCCGGGAAAGTGTAGCGGTGCAGGGCAGTGCGGGCTGTCGCCGTCAATTCTGCCTGGACGCCGTAGTCTTTCAGAAATACGGAATAGTATCCCGGAGTGGCACGCTCTTCGTCATGGGAAAAACGGGAAGCATAGGACAGCGTTTGTTGCTGTGTTTCTGTTTCTGCAGAGGCTATCTTAGGTTTTCCGGTAACCGGCATGAGTAAAATATCGCCGTAGTCACCGCATCCCGTTCCGCTGAGGTGGGTGTGCGAAAAACCGTTGATGGTCGTGTCTGCATAATAATAACCGGAGCAGGCGTCCCAGCCGTAGATGCGGGTATCGGGACCGGGTTGTATCATGCCGTGGGGAACGACTGCTCCCGGGAAAGTATGCCCATGCCCGCCTGTGCCGATAAAGGGGTTGACATACTGGGTGTAATCATTTTTTTGCGTTGGCTGGCTGCAAGCACTCCAGGCGAACAGGCAGCAACAGATGGAGTAAAAATACAGTTTCTGTTTCATCGTGTTTAATAGGTATCGCGTATGTGTTTTATTGTTATTTCCGGGGTATGCCCTTTGGTGATTTCCGGAGCGGAGATGACAATTGTCCGTTTTTCTCCGGGCAGCAGGTCAAAGAAGTTATCGCTAAACTGTGCTCCCTGTATGGGAATCTGGATAAATACGTCTTTTGCCAGCCGGGGAGATGACAGGGTGACTTCGCATTTGCCCGCCGAGGTTTTCGTTTTATAGCGTATCTCCGTTTCCGGAAGTTGCAAGTTTTTGGTGGGTACGAAATAATGCAGGTTTTCCGCAAGTAGGTTGCCCGCTTTGTCTTTCAGGGTAGCAATGAGGAAATGGCTTTTCTTGCTCTCAGCATTTGCCCATTCTTGCAAGGGTTGGTTGAATGCCAATAGGTTGCCGTTTGCAGGTATGTCGAGGGCAATTTGTTTCTCTTTCTTTATTTTCCCATTGAAATCAACCAGTTGCAATTGAAGGGTGGCTTGCTTGTAAGAAACCAGGCGGTCGGAGAAAAGATAAACCGTCAGGCTGTCCTGAACAGACCGGATGTTCAGGTATAGGGGGGCAAACGCCCTGCGGGCTTGATAGTGCAGGGCTTTCCAATTGCCGTAATAGTCGATGCCCGACCAGGAGACCACGGGCCAACTGTCGTTCAATTGCCAATACAGGCTTCCCATGCAATAGGGACGGTAACGGCGGTGGGCTTCGATGCAATGGCGGATGCCTTGCCCTTGCAGCACGAGCCCGACATACACAAAATCTTCAAACTCTTCCGGCACTTTGAAATAACGCTCCATGCTGGTACGTATCAAGCTGTTGCCTGTCGTGCTTTTCTGGTGGGCTTTCATGACCTCGGATTCCAGTTGGTAATCTTCCGGGGAAGCAAAAGTGGCAATGGTTTTCATTTCCGGGAGGGACTGGAAGCCGTATTCGCTGATAAATCGTCCCGGTTCTTCATCTGCTGATTCAAATGGTTTTTCCCCATACCAGGTGCCCCAATTGTGGCTGTCGCCAATTTTCCAACTATCCGGTCGTCCCCAATTGGCGAAGTATGGTGAAGAGTGAATGTAAAATCCATCTTCGTCAAACTCCTTGACTTTTTGAGGTAGCAGTTCTTCAAACAATTTGTGGTAGTCTTCAAAGAATTGGTTGTAAACTTCCGGGGCGAACCGTTTTTTCCATCCCCAGTATTTGATGCCTTCCAGAATTTCATTGTTGCCGCACCACAAGGCAAGGCAGGCATGGTTGCGCAGGCGTTTGATGTTGTACTCCGCCTCTTCCGCCACCCGTTTCAGGAACATGGGGTCGGCAGGGTAAGCCGTGCAGGCAAACATGAAATCTTGCCATATCAAGATGCCGTTTTCGTCTGCCAGTTCATAAAAAAGGTCGTCCTCATATACGCCTCCTCCCCAGATGCGGATGACGTTCATGTTGGCGTCCCGGATGGCTTCAAACAAGCGTCGGTAGCGTTCCGGAGTGACGGAAGGCAGCATCGGGTCCTGGGGAATGTAATTGGCACCCTTGGCAAAGAGGGGCATGCCATTGACTTCAAAATAGAAAGATTCGCCGTCCTCGTCTTTTTCATTGACAATCCGCACAGTGCGCAACCCGATGCGCAGGTGTTTTTCAGCGACGGTCTGTGCGTTGCAATTGACGCTTGCCGTGAAATCATACAGGGTGGGCGTCCCCCAGCCGTTGGGCATCCAGCGTTGCGGTTGGGAAATATTTACCGGGATGTCGATTTGATTCTTTCCCGGTTGCAGGGTTGTGGTCAAATGGAGGGTATCCGTCTGCTTCCCTTGAAGGTTGTAGCAGACGGAAACATGGACTTCTTTGCTTTCCTGTGCGGGATTGTGAATCTCTATTTGGGCTGTCAGCTGCGCCAGGTCATCGCTTAGTGATTCCTGTTTCACGTAAAAGTCATCGATGGTGGCAATATCATACAGTTCCAAGGTGGCAGGTCGCCATACGCCGCATGTGACCATCCGGATGCCCCAGTCCCATCCGTAACTGTAAGGGGCTTTGCGGGTGAATACGCTGACCCGTTTGTCAGCATGGTCATTGTCCGCCGGGTATTCAAAGCCGTTGGTTTCCCATTGCGGCAGGGTCATCCGGATGGGGGAGTGGAACACGATGTACAGTTGGTTTTCCCCTGCCCGTAAAATTTCTTTGACCGGTATGCGGTATCCTACGAACATGTTGTCTGCCCTTAAAATCAGCGAACCGTTCAGGTAAACGTCGGCATACGTGTCCAATCCTTCAAAAGTCAATTGGGCAGCTTGCCTTTCCAATTGTTCTTGTGTGAGTGTAAAACTGGTCCGGTAATGCCAATCCCGGTCCTCCACCCATTGTATCTTTTCTTCATTTTTCCCATAAAAGGGGTCGGGCAATAACTGGTGGTGAATCAAATCCTGGTGTACAGTGCCGGGCACAGTGGCCGGAAGCCATTCCCCTTTCCCGTTTTCCGAGAACGTCCATCCGCTGTCCAAGGTTATTTTTTCAGGGACGGACACAACTTGCCCCGATACGCCTGCGGCATACCAGAACAACAAAAATGTGATGACGTGTTTTATCATTCCGTTCTATTGTATTTGAGAGGTTCATATCACAAATACAAAAATAAGTCAAACGGAGGATTTGTACAAATTTTTCACTCTTTTTCCAATTGTTTCCGGCAGGTATCTTCCGGGTTTCTTTGACTTTCCCGGTACCTTCGGAGTACCCTGCGGGTACCTTCGGGGTACCTTGGTAGTATGTTTATACCCGTAAGGTACCCGCAGGGTACTCCGAAGGTACCGGGAAAGAGGAAGCAACTAAGAAGCAACCCATAAGCCAATGACAAGAACAGCATGCTCTTTTTGGGGCTTTTGGGAAGCATTCCCTTTAATATTGCAACAGCACGGCACCACAGGAATAACCGCCGCCAAAGACAGTCAGCCCCACCAAATCTCCGGGTTTCACTTTGTGGATGTTTTCCGACAGGGAAATGGCGCAACTGGGACTTCCCGTATTGCCCCTTTGTTCTATATTCATCAGGAAACATTCTTCCGGGATGTCCGTTTGCCGGGCAATGGTTTTGATAATCCGTTGGTTGGCTTGGTGGGATGAAATCCAATTGATATCGTGTATTGTCTTTCCGTATGCGCGGGTAACTTCTTCCAGGGCCTTTACCATGTAGTGGCAGGCATTGACAAAAACATCCCTCCCTTCAGGCATGCCGATGCCGCCATGGTGGGGGCGGAGGTAAACGGCTTCCGCCGCTTTGCCGATGTGCCCCAATCCGCGGGTATAGATGCTGACAATGCGGGCGTCATGGCCGCTGTAGTTTTTAGGGGAGATGAAGACGGCAACAGCCCCGTCGCCCCACAAATGGCCGCTTTGAGGGTCGCTTTCATTGGCGTATGCCGTGTTGTGTTCTGAGCCGATAATCAATGCTTTGGTTGCTTTGCCCATGGCAAAATAACCTTCCACTATTTCCATGGCGTTGATGAAGGAAGAGCAGGCAGAGGATACGCTCAGGCATTGTGCATTTTCTATATGGTAACGCCGTTGCACCATGTGTGCGGGAGTCGCCACTGTGTCGTATGGTGAATAAGTGGCTGTCACGATTAAATCTACTTCCTCGATAGGGAAAGGGAGGTCTTTCGTTGCAAGATCTACTGCCTTTATTCCCATTGTATTGGTGTTTTCATTTTCTCCGGCTTTTGTACGGTTTTTGATGCCTGTCCGGGAATAAATCCATTCGTCGTCCAGACCGTTTACTTCTTTGAAGTAAGAATTGGGTACGGTGTTTTCCGGTAAGTAGTGGGCAATTTTGTTAATATACAATTCCATCATGCTATAGTCTCGTTTTTTTATTTAGTATGCCGTTAAACAATAAATCAATATACTCTCTCAAGGTTTGGTAATTCCTGTTCCTGTGCCCGATGATGACGAAGGGTTGTTCCAAGCTTTTGAACATAATCAGCAAGGTGCGGGCAAATGAGGCGGGGTCATTGATGTTAAATAGTCCCTGTTCTTTGCCGTCCTGCAGGATTTGTGTCAATAATTGGCGTTCTTTCACGTCAATTCTTCTCCGTAATTGTTCAATTCGCAGGTTGTTAAATACAAAATCATACCGGACATATTTGTTCCCCCTGACCAGGTTGTCCACCACATTGAAACGTGCCAGGATGTAAAGCCGCAGTTTCCGGTCAGGAGGGAGGGAGGAATTGGCAGCTTTTTGCAAACGTTCAATAATGTCGTTTACTTGCCATTCTATCACTTGCTGGCAGATTTCCTCCTTGCTTTTGAAATGCATGTACAGCGTCCGGCGGCTCATGTTGGCTGCTTGGGCAATGTCGCTCATGGTTGCTTTGTACACACTCATTTCTGCAAAAAGGGCTTTTGCGACCTGAATGATTTTGTTCTTTGTCCTGCTCAATTTTGGTTTCATTGACGTAATAATCCTGTATCAATTTGCACAATTGGGAAAAAACTGTGCAAAACTAATCAAATTTTCATACATACGCCTGCTAAATGCACATTTTTTTCTTGGGTGTGAAAACATGACATTTGTCATGTTTTATAAAAAAAGGCGGTACTATCTTTGCGCGAATTTTGACAAAAGGAGTGAAATTAGAATTATAGATTGTATTAAAATATTAATAATATGAATGTTACAAAAGTTTCCTACTACAAGGAAAAGATTTTTTCAGCGCGTTGGTTTCAGACCTGGGGCTGTCTTTTATTGGGTTCTATGGTTATTGCAACCGGTTATACCTTTTTCATGACTCCCTACCAGATTGTTCCTGGCGGCATTTATGGTATTTCAACCATCTTGAATTGGAAGCTGGGCTTCCCGATAGGTATGGCGGCCTTATGTTTTAATTTGCCATTGAGTTTGATTGGCTTTAAGATTCTGGGGCGTGATTTTGGTTTCCGTACTTTTGTTTGTTTTTGGTTGGTTGCCTTGTTTGCCGATGGCTTCCCTTGGGCATTGGAACATTGGTTTGGCTATCCGCCTGAATTGGCGCATGACCCTTTGCAGTTGGTAAAGGGAGGGATTACCAATCCTGATTCTCCGAAGGAGGGGGTCCTGCTGGCAAGTATTTTCGGTGGCGTGGTAATAGGTACGGGAGCCGGTCTGATTTTCAAAAGCCGTTCTTCCAGTGCAGGAACGGATGTATTGGCAGCCGTGTTGCATAAATTGACCCGCAAGCCGTTGGGGGTAATGCAGATGACGGTGGATTTGATTATCGTGGTGCTGGGCTTCGTTGCTTTCCCGGATTGGAAAACCCCGTTCTATTCTTTGATTACCATTTTCATTATGGGCAAGGTGATAGACATTGTGATTGGCGGTTATGCCAGCGACAAGACATTCTTTATTATATCCGACAAATCGGAGGAAATCCGTCATTTTATTCTGACTGAATTGCACCGTGGGGGGTCTATTGTTCCCGTAAATGGCATGTGGAACCGCACGGAGAAGGAAATGATTATGACTGTGGTGCATCGTAAGGAAGTGACCGTACTCCAGCGTGCCATCCAGCATATTGACCCCAAAGCCTTTACCATGATTTTGAATGCGCAGGAGATTATGGGGCAAGGATTCAAGAGAATGGATTGGGATGATGTGAATGAGAAAAAACCGAAAGCAGAAAAATCTGACAAATAAAAAATGGAATAATGGTATCCCTTCGGTTTTCAGCGATATGCTTGGGAATGTGCCTTGCGTTTTCCGGGCATGCCCAGAAAAAAGAAATTTACCATAAAGGTTGGATAGATTTTAATAAAAACGGCAGGAAGGATATTTATGAAGACCCTGCCCAGCCTGTGGAAAAGCGGGTGGAGGACCTGCTTTCCCAAATGACGGTGGAGGAGAAGACCTGCCAATTGGCAACCCTTTATGGATATGGGCGTGTATTAAGGGATTCATTGCCTGTGGAGGCTTGGAAACAGGAAATCTGGAAAGACGGCATCGGCAATATCGACGAGATGTTGAACGGAGTGGGGGGAAAATCTTCCCGAGTGCCTCACTTGCTTTACCCTTTTAGCAACCATGCGGAAGCAATTAATGCCGTGCAGCGTTGGTTTGTGGAAGAGACCCGTTTGGGGATTCCGGTGGATTTCAGTAATGAAGGTATCCACGGGCTGAACCATACGAAAGCAACGCCTCTCCCGGCTCCCATTGCCATTGGCAGCACTTGGAATCGTGATTTGGTGTACCAGGCAGGGGAAATTGCCGGACAGGAAGCCAGAGCCTTGGGCTATACCAATGTCTATGCCCCTATCCTTGATGTGGTGCGTGACCCGCGTTGGGGGCGCACGTTGGAATGTTATGGCGAAGACCCTTACCTGATTGCCGAATTGGGGAAGGAAATGGTTTTAGGCATCCAGTCGCAAGGCGTGGCTTCCACCTTGAAGCATTATGCGGTTTATAGCGTGACCAAGGGCGGGCGTGATGGGGATTGCCGCACTGATCCGCATGTGGCGCCCCGTGAATTGCACAACCTTTATCTTTACCCTTTTAGGAGAGTGGTGCGGGAAGCCCGTCCTCTGGGCGTGATGAGCAGTTATAATGATTGGGACGGAGTGCCTGTGACTTCCAGCCATTATTTCCTTACGGAGCTTTTGCGTGAGGAATATGGTTTTGAGGGATATGTGGTGAGCGACAGCGATGCCGTGGAATATGTTTTCAATAAACATCATGTGGCACCCACTTATGAGGATGCCGTGCGTCAGGTGCTTGAGGCAGGCTTGAATGTACGCACGAATTTCACGCCACCTTCCGATTTTATATTGCCTGTCCGGCAACTCTTGGCAGACCAAAAGATTGCAATGGCTACGGTGGACAAACGGGTGGCAGAAGTCTTGCGGGTCAAGTTCCGCTTGGGATTGTTTGACCAGCCTTATGTGGAAAATCCTAAGGCGTCTGACCGGGTGGGCGGTATTGACCGCAACATGGATTTTGTTCGGGAAATACAGCGGCAGTCTCTGGTTTTGCTGAAAAATGACGGAGTGCTTCCTTTGGATAAGAAATCGGTGAAAAAGGTGCTGGTTGCCGGTCCTCTGGCAGATGAAGACAATTTTATGACCAGCCGTTATGGACCTAACCGTTTGGAGACAGTCACCGTGCTTGAAGGTTTGCGTGCCTATTTGGAAGGCACGGCTGAAGTGGTGTATGCCAAAGGATGTGAGGTGACTGATGCCGGGTGGCCCGGGACGGAAGTCTTGCCTGTCCCGCTCGCAGAGGAAGAACAGGCAGGTATTGATGCGGCTGTCACGGCAGCACAGGATTGCGATGTCATTATTGCCGTGCTGGGAGAGGATGCTTATTGCACCGGGGAAAGCCGTTCGCGCACTTCGCTTGATTTGCCCGGCAGGCAGCAACAATTGTTGGAAGCCCTTTATGCAACAGGCAAGCCTTTGGTGTTGGTGTTAATCAATGGTCAGCCCCTTACTGTCAATTGGGCAGACCGGAATGTGCCTGCCATTCTTGAAGCCTGGTTCCCGGCTTGCCAGGGGGGCACTGTGATTGCCGGCACTTTGTTCGGGGACTATAATCCCGGAGGCAAACTGACGGTTACGTTCCCCAAAACGGTGGGGCAGATAGAATTGAATTTCCCCTTCAAACCCGGTTCCCATGGCGGGCAGCCTGCTTATGGGCCTAACGGGACGGGCAATACCCGGGTGTTGGGAGAGCTTTATCCTTTCGGCTATGGATTGAGTTATACAACCTTCGAATACTCCCATCTTGAAGTTACCCCTTTACGGCAATCCACCCAAGGCATTTACACGGTGACTTGCCGGATAACCAATACCGGCTCCTGTGCCGGAGACGAAGTGGTGCAGCTTTATGTGCGTGACAAGGTGGGCAGTGTGATTCCTTATGATTCCGTGCTTCGCGGTTTTGAACGTATCTCCTTGCAACCCGGTGAGACCAAGCAGGTAACCTTCAGGATTACTCCGGAGGATTTGCAATTGCTCGACAGCCACATGCAGTGGACGGTAGAACCCGGAGAGTTTGAATTTCTGGTAGGGGCTTCCAGCCAGGACATCCGTTTACGCCAGACGGTGACAGCGTTGCCTTAGTATATTGTTTTCTACCGCGCATGTCGGAAAAAGACGGCTATTTTCTGCCCGCTCCAGCAGAGCAGGAAAAGAAGGAGGAAACAGACAACAATGGTCGCTCCCGTAGGAGTTTCCAGTTCGGCAGAAATAAACAAGCCTGCCATGGACCCCAAAGTGCTGACCATGGAAGAAGCTACCAGCAATTGTGTAAAATTCTTGTAGAATAGCCCTGCAATGGATTGGGGGATGGTCAGGTAAGAAATGACAAGGATAATGCCGGCGAGCTTCATGCATAGAACAATGCTCAGGGCAATGATAATCGTAATGGCTGTTTCTATGGTATTGGTATGGATGTGGTGGGTACGGCTGTACTCTTTGTCGAAAGCAATGTAAAACAGCGGACGGTAGAAACCTGCGAAAAAAAGCAGGACGAGCAGGCACAGGATGCCGGACAAAAGCACTTGCCCGCCGGTGACGGTAAGGATGTTGCCGAAGAGGTAGGACATGAGGTTTGGGGCATAGCCGGGGGTCAGGTAAATGAAGAGGACGCCGATAGCCATGCCGGCAGACCAGAATATGCCGATAAGGGAATCCTTGCGCAACTTTTTGCTGTCGCCCCAGAAAAGGATGCCTAATGCCGCAGCCAGGGCAAATACTGTTGCCCCTGCCATGGGAGGCATGCCGAGGTAGTAGGCAATGCCTAAGCCGCCGAAAGAGGCATGGGTGATGCCGCCGCTGATGAAAACCATGCGCTTGGCGACAATGTAGGTGCCTACCAGACCGCAACTGATGCCAATCAGGAGGGTACTGATAAGGGCATTTAAGAAAAAGTCATATTTTAAGAGTTCGAATATTTCCATGGTGTAGTTGTTGAATGATTACAAGTTGGCATGTTCTCCCAATACGCGGTGGGGAACCTTGCCGTGGGTGATGAGTTCGATGGGGCAGTGGTAGGCTTCCAATTGTTCGGGCGTGATAAGGTTGGAATTGTGGTAATGCAATCCCCGGTTCACGCAGGCGATAGTCTTGACGTATGAACAAATGGTGCCCAAGTCGTGGGATACCATGACAATGCTCATCGTGCGGTTGAGTTCCTGGAGGATGGGGTAAAATTCTTTTTCAAAATTACTGTCCACGTATGTTGTTGGTTCATCCAGAATCAGGATGCGTGGCGAGGAAATAATGGCGCGGCAAAGGAAAACACGTTGCATCTGCCCGCCGGAGAGTTCGCCGATGGGACGGGACAGATAATCTGCCATGCCGTATTTCCGAAGCAGTTCCGTGGCTTTCCGGCGGTCTGCCCGGGTATAAGGGCGGCAGAGCCCTTTTTCAGACAGAAGTCCCGACATGACCGTTTCTGTCACACTGATGGGAAAATAACGGTCAAACTGGCTGTTCTGGGGCAGGTAACCGAAAAGATTATGCTTGGGTGCATGGTATATTACTTCTCCGCTAAAAGGCTTCAGCAATCCGAGGATTACTTTCAGCAAGGTGGTTTTGCCTCCACCGTTGGGACCGATGACACCGATGAAATCCCCTTCATGAATAGAGAAATTTACTTGTTGCAGGATGGGTTTGCCCTCATATCCTGCTGTGATATTTTTGAGTTCCAGCAACTGGTTCATAGGTTTTCTTTTAACAAATCTATCAGTCTGCACATTTCTTGGGTCCAATTTTCAGCCAAGGGGTCGATAGGGATGACCTTGCCCTGGATTTCCTGGGCGATGGAACGGGCGTTGTTGGTGTCGAATTGGTTTTGTATGAATACGATATGTATCTTCTTTTCTTTAGCCAGGTCGATGGTAGCCTTGAGGTGTGCCGGATTGGGTTCCTTGCCTTCGTCTTCGATGGCGATTTGCTCCAGGCCGTAGTCTGCTGCAAAATAAGTCAATACAGGGTGGTAAATCAGGAATACGCCTCCTTTTTTCCCTTCCAAGGCGGTGGCCGCCTTTTGCGCCACGCTGTCTATTTCACGGCTGAGACTTTCGTAGTTGTGCCGGAAGGTTTCAGCCTGTTCGGGGTATTGTTCGCTTAAAGCCAGGTAAACCGTATTTGCCATGCCGGCTGCGTATTTGGGGGAAAGCCAGATGTGCGGGTCAACACCTCCGTGGTGATGTCCTTCCCCGCTATGGCTGCAACTTCCTGCCAACAGGGGGAGACCCTCCGAATGATTGATGGTCCGGATGTCCTGCCGTTGTTCCAATACGGGATACAAATGTGTCAATTCAAAAGGCAGATAACCGATGGTAAAGCATAAGTCGCTGTCATATAGTTTTTTTAATTGCTCGGTACTTAAATCGCAGGTGGCAGGGTTCATGCCCGGGGGCACCATGACGTTCACGTTCAGATAATCCCCGGCAATCTTTTCTATGAAATATTTTTGCGGAAGAATGCTGACGGAAACGGTTCGTTGTTTGTTTGTTGGCTGGCAGGCTGACAACGCAAGCATACTCGCCATCCCGACCCATAAATATTTTTTGATATTTGTAAATAAGTTACTCATGTTTTCTTGATTTGGCAATCCAAAGATAACTTGTTTTCCCAGACTTTCAAAAAAAATATCCTACCTTTGTGTCAAAAATGAATAGAGATGACTATGGAGTATTGCATGGAAACTTCCCGCCTTATCCTTCGTCCCTGGCGGGAGACCGACGCGGAAGCCTTATATAAATATGCGAAGGACCCTGACATAGGACCCATTGCGGGATGGCATCCGCACGCCTCCGTGGAGGAAAGCCTGGAAATCATCCGCACGGTTTTTGCCGCTCCCGAAACATACGCCCTGGTGTTGAAAGAGACGGGCGAACCGGTTGGAAGTGCGGGCATCATGCGTGGCGACGGGATGCATAGCGCAGCCATGCAGGCGGCGGAAGCCGAAATAGGTTATTGGATTGGCATGCCTTATTGGGGGCAGGGGTTGGTTCCCGAAGCCGTGCGCTGTCTCTTGCACCGTTGCTTTGCCGATTTGGGCATGGCGGCAGTGTGGTGCGGCTATTAC
>DXFT01000069.1 GCA_019114285.1 Candidatus Odoribacter faecigallinarum | reverse complement strand
GAACTGGTGAGCCACGAAAAAGTCTTTCAGGAAATGATTGAACGTTTCCTTGGGAATGCGGGTATATACATAATTCCGGATGGCGCTGCTCTTGAGCTTCAGCATTTCATAGAAGATTTCCGGTTCCAGCTTCAGGTCGGAAATGGCTGTCTTGAAACTGTGGCTTTCCAGATAAAGGTTTGCCCGCTGCTCGTTGTTAATGATGCCGCCCCAGAAATTCATCTGCTCGTTGGCATTGCTTTGCATGGTGTTCAAAGCGATGTCCAATACCGGAAACTCTTCTGATTGGATAAATCCCGTGTGATGATAGAGCATGGCGTTGATGTTGAATGGATTGACATAGCTCTCCGTCCAATTCCAATTGTATTGCATGCTCCCTTCTACAAATCGGTTGTACAAATAGGAACGCAGGATTTCTATCCTCAGTTCCACCGGGTCAGGTGCGCCCCGGTCTCTTCTTCGCCTGTTTTCTCCCCAATAGATTTGGCTTCTGAGGTCTACGTTCCAAAGAATGCCCCGTTCAGGCACAAAGACAATCTCCGGCATCACATATTCCGTATAACCTTTCCAGTTGCGGATATAAGAATAATGCTGGGCAGGAGTCTCGGCAAGTACGAATTTGCGGAAGGGATAATCCCTCCCCAATTCTAGCTCCACATCGTTTTTGAATTCCCGGATAACGCCCGGCAGGGTATCCTGCAACTCGGTGAAGTATTGGGAGAAAAAGTCATGTCCCTTGAAGTAGAGGATTTCATACTTCACCGAATCCACTTGCAATTCTTTTTTCTCATAATCAGCAATGGTCAGGCTGATGCCGGGCAGGGGGGTACGGTTGGTAAAAATGGTTTTCCCGTTTTCTTGGCGCGCTTCCCCTTGTGAGAGCACCGTCTTTCCCCCGTCGTAATGGACGGTCAACGCATATTGTGTGAATTCTTTTCCGATGTTATACGGGGCTGCCGGATAGTCGGTCGGGACGGCTGTGGGATACCACAGGCACTCCGGTGTCAGCAACGTGAAGCGTTCTTCCGTCCATGCGCTCCGTTTCCCTAAGCGGATGTCGAATTGTGGATTGGAATTGTCCAGGTAATCCTCTTCCAATATGTCCGTGTAGCAAACCGTCTCATTGATATGTCCGGCATACCGCATGGAGAGGTCCAATGTAGCTCCGCTGGCTAAGGGATATTGAAGGCGGATGACTTGGTTCTCCCGTTTGTATGCGATTGCCTGCCCCTTTGCCTCGAGGCTTTCCACTTGCAGCGCGGGATTCAGGTAAAGCAATACCTCTTGGACTGCTTCCGGTTGCTCGTTCCGGATATGCAGCTGGCTGCTTCCGCTTAGCCCTCCGTCTTTCGGGGTCACTTCCAGGTCATGCCGGAGGATATGGACGTGCTTGGCGTCCGCATAGCGGTTGAATGTTTCAATGAAGGCGTTGCGCTCTTGCAGCTGGTGCCGGTAATGCAACACATGCAGGTAGCCGGCTCCTGCGCCGACAAGGATAAATAGGGTACCCAGTGCATTGACGATAATGAGTTTCCAAGGTTTGTGCGGCAAACGGTTGACCAACGCGATAGTATAGCAAATCAACCCGATGCCGGCAATAAGGTAAATGAACCGTTGCAGCAGGAACATCTTCAGGTCGGCATGTCCCGTGACATCTGAAAAGGCGGCTGGGATATAGTAGCCGAAAAAGTCGAATGTCCCGAACATTTCGTCCTTCACATAGAAAAAGACCATCCCGATAACGCCCAACATGATAATGAACGTCACTGCCTGGTTCTTCAACAGGCTCATTGCCACGAACGACAGCCCCAGCACGAACAGCAGCGAAGGCAGGGAGATGGTCAGGATATAAAAGAGATACGGGAACACCCGGAAAGGCGAATCCGTCAGTGTCAAGTGGAAAAACGCCGTAATCAGCAACGTAATCACGTTCAACACTAAGAAGACCTGTACGATGCCCCAGGTCTTGCCGATGATGTAATCGGCATTGCTCATCGGGCGCACGTAAATCACTTCCGCCGTGTCTAATTTCTTGTCCCGTTTCAGGAATGAACCCGCCAGGAAAATGACGATGATGGACTGTGCGATGCTGTAATACATATTGGCAAAGAAAGGCATCTGCGAAGCCACCGCCCGCTTGGGCCACTGTATTCCGTAAGGATTGAGGAGCGGTGTCAGGTACCACAACGTGACGCCTGTGATAAACAGCAACGCCAGGATGGCGAATATCCGGAACAGCCACCCCCGTTGCAGCAGTTTCACTTCATAACGCGCGATAGTATGGATATTGTGCAGGTTCATCTTCTCTTAATTAAATAGTTCTCCGCCGATTTTATTGCTGTACATATCCATTTTGTCTTTCAGGAGGTAATCCATGAAATAGACGTAAGCGTGTTCGATATTGGGAGTAATGGCTTTACCCGTGAACCCTTCCAGCTCCTCTGCCACCACTTGGATTTCCCAGCCTCCTTCCGAGGGAATGGTCGAAATGATGGGATACTTCTCCTTCACCTCTTGCAATTCGCGGTCTGTGACGAAAATTTCCCACACCTTTCCCGTTGCCAGTTTAATCATGTCGTCCGGCGAACCCTCGAATTTCAGTTCTCCTTTGTTCAACAATGCCAGTTTCTTGCAGGTACTCGAAATATCTCCCACGATGTGCGTCGAGAGGATGATGATGACATCCCGGTCGCTCACGTCCGAAAGGATGTTCCGGAAGCGGATGCGTTCCTCCGGGTCTAACCCTGTGGTCGGCTCGTCCACGATGATGACCTTCGGGTCGCCCACAATCGCTTGTGCAATGCCGAGCCTTCTTTTCATACCGCCGGACAGCCGGTTCGCCCAGCGGTCGCGCACCTCGTACAGCCCCACCTTCCGCAGCAGCTCGTCCACCACCTCGCCCCGTTTCCGCGTGCCCTTGATGCCTGCGAGGCTTGCCCCATAGTCCAGGAACTCCCACGTCTTTAGCTTCTCGAAGAAGCGGAAGTCCTGGGGCAGGTAACCCAGCACCGAACGGATGGCTTTCCGGTCTTTGAGGATATCATAATCGTCAAACAGAATCGTGCCCGATGAAGGGTTTTGCAATAGCGTCATGATACGCATGAGGGTGGTCTTGCCCGCGCCGTTCGGTCCCAAAAGCCCGAACATGCCCGGCTCGATTTCCAGATTCAAGCCTTTCAGAGCCTTGTATCCGTCTCCGTAAACTTTAACGAGGTCTTTGATTCTGATGTTCATAAATTGGTCGGCATTATTTTTGTGCTAAAATTACTCAAAGCATCGAAATTACATTCCTATTCTCCGCTTTTTAAAAAAACTTTAACCCTTTCGGGGGGTTACACTCTCGTTTCCTAAGACAGCAAAACCCTCCGAAAGTTTATTCCTTGCCGAAAAAATTATTGGACAAGCCGGAATTTGATGGCGTCCGCAATCACATATATCCCTTCCGTCTCGTCCGTCAGCGTCACGCTCACTTCCCCTGCCGGCAGGTAGAACTGCCCCAGGGACACCCAGTCGTTTTTCTCTGCCTCCATGTCCACGATGACAGGCTCCTCGGCTTCCTGCCCTTCGGCTTGCACCGTATAGCGTTGCCCGCGTCCCATCTTTTCTTCCTTGCCCTCTTCCGTGACGATGGTTACATAGCTGTTCTCGTCTCGGGCGTTCCACACGGAGATTTCATAATACCCCTCCTCCGGCAGTTCCGTTCTCCAGGTGGCAGTGGCTTGCCCCGTCCCCTTCTTTTTAAACATGGCGCTTCGTACAATATCCCCGTAACAGCAGTCCATGGAGGTGGCTGTCCACTCGGGGCGTACGGGAAACAGGTAGGTGTACTGTGGGGTCTCCTTCGGTTTCTTCCGGAGCAGGTCTTTCAGTTTGTGCCGTTGTTGGCTTTCCTGGGTGCTGAATCCCGCGTCTTCGTTGTCCACGATGATTTCCCCCGGTGCGGGTTGGAATGCCTCCGGGCTGATGGGGAATCGCCCGCTTGCCGTGTCCCGGGTGGTGCCGGGAGTTTCCCGGAATTGGTAAAATGTTGCAGAAGGAATGTTCTGTGAGAGGTTTGTCTTGAGGTTTATGGCGTTGGGCTGTCCCTCCGAGGGAATACGGAACTCGTATGCCTGTCCCGCAGGGACAAGAAGGCGTTCTGTCCAGGCTCCGGAATAGGACATGAATCTCAGCGACAGGAACCCGTCTGTTTCCGAAGGGTTATACACCTTGAAGCGGATTTGGTAAGATTCCTTCTCCTGCCCCGTGACTTGCAGCACCTCCATGTCCCGGAGGATAAAGGCGGGTGTCCCCCGCC
>DXFT01000068.1 GCA_019114285.1 Candidatus Odoribacter faecigallinarum | reverse complement strand
CACAATCCCTGTGGCCAGGGTGACGAGGGCCGTTACAACTTGAACGTTCTTCATAAGCCACAGTTTCTAAGCGTGCTTATCCAAAGGAACCTTCGTTGCCTTCTTCATCCTCATTTCCGGTGCCTGTACCGGTGCCGCCTGTCTGTTCGTCATTCTCTTCCCCGCTTTCGCCCGGCACCACCGTCACCACAGTCAGGTCAATGTTGGTTTCTAGCAACGTACGTATCCGCTTGCTTTGTCGGAATCTCAGGTAGAGTCCCTCAACAGCTTCCGCCCCGGCCGCTTCCTTCGTATCCACAGCCTTGCATCGGGTAGACAGGTAGAACGTACCCAGATTGCCCAACTCCAGCGAGTGGCCGTTCAGCACAAACTGTTCAATCTGCTGCTGGATGGCATAAAAGGATGACGCCATCTGTGCCTTCGGGATACCCGAATTTTCGCAGGCATACTCTATCAACTGTTCTGCCGATATCGTCGAATAACGCATAGCAGAGGTGATGTACTTGTTCTCATCAGCGAATGCAATCCGCTGTAAATTGGTTTTCAGTTTAATTTTTCCCATAATCGTTGTTTTTTTAGAAAAATGGTTTATCGGTTGGTTTCTCTCTTGCCCAGTAGCCGGATGATGAACCGAATCAGTTTCATCAACACGGCGAGCCACTTGCCCGGGCCATGGCTCTTTGTTTGCTCACGGTTCCTTTCCATCATAATAAACTTGTTTTCAAATCATTGTACAATCAGCCGAACAGAATCCTCAGCCTCTTCAGCCTGGCGCAGTCGCTGATAAAGTTTCTCAAACGTCCGGCGCGAGGCTCTTAAGGTCCCGTTCTTATCCCGCCGCCCCACCAGGATGCACCCCTGGGTGTCGGCTACGGTATTTCCCCAATGCATCAGAATGGCCTTGAAGCCCGGCACATCCAACAGACGGGGCATCTTACGCCCGAAGCGCGTCGAGGGTGCCAATACCACCCGGTAGATGCCTTCCGGAATGGCCGTCTGTCCTTTCACTTTGCGCTCCATCCGCAGGTTCCGCCATGGCGGCTCCAGCGTGTGCGCCATCATTTCTTCGCCTGCAAAAAGGACACCCGATGTGTAACCTCCTTGCCTGTAAGTACGAACTAATGTCAGTCTCATCGCTTTGCATTTTTTTGAATGAATAATAAAGATAGATTCTCTCGCGTCAACCCCGGTTCCTTCTGGCTGACGATGCAAAGTTAAGGCGTGGAAAAGCCGTTTTCGCTTCCATGGAAATTCCATCAGGCTTTGGAAAGCAGGTGGAAACATAAGGACGCAAAAAAACGGGAACCTACACCGCCATGTAAGTCCCCGCACAAAGATATCCCCCCTTTATTTATTGAAAATCAGTTTGTTTTATAGTTTTTGAATGATTCTCTTAAAACCTCTCCATAATCCGTTCCATGGAAAAGATTCTGCATCGTATGGAAATTCCGGACATGCACATTCGCCTCCAACGCTGCATTCTCCTCCTGTCTGCCGGCCTTGTCCAGGAAATAATCCCGATATCGTTTCAGTTTTTTCTCCAGCCGGTTATAGAAAGTCCGCTGGTCCATGCGCAAGCCCACAATCACTCTCTCCTGTACGAACCTGTAGAAAGGCGCCTTCGAATTGTCCCCGAAACCCTCTCTGCCCAGCCGCTCCTTTTCTACCAATACAAACAGATAAGCCGCAAAATCCATGTCGCTCCACTTGCCCTGCAACACATCTTCACTCTCCCTACAGTGGGTATACACGGAACGGAAACTCTCCGCCAGCCGCCGTTCGTCCACCAACGGATGGAATATCACCGTATCATCCGCCGGACGCCCGGTTTCTGCCTCTACCCGATGGGACTGCGATTGCTGCCGCCCGACCTCCTCTTGCAAGACCCGGAGTTGCATCTCGCCCAAAAAGTACCGGAAGAGATCCTTGTCAGTCATTCGGGGCAAAGCTGCCGATTCAGCTGCGAATGTCCTGACAGTCGGATTCAAGCGGGCATAAAGTTTCCGGCAGAAGTGAGCCATCTCTTTTTCATCCAGACCCCTATAAGAAATCCGGAATCCGCACAGAAAAGTCGCAATCCGCTCCTGCAACTCTATTTTCTTCTCTTCCAACCACTGCAGGCGGGCAGGCACATCCCGATGTTCCAGTGCCTTCTTCACCCGCAACGCATACGCCTCCTGAAAAGCTACCCCGTAACTGCTCTGCCGGAACGTATTAAAACCATTCCGAAACAAAGCCCCCATATCTTTCGGAACCACCCGACTGGAAGGAATAGCCAGCAACATCAGACACTTGAATACAGAACGGAAATATCCACCGACCGGAGTAACCCTGTCGTCAGGCACCAAGACATTATAGTGCAACCTCCACTCCATGCATTTCTCCGAAAGCAACTTCTGCACCTCCCCATTCCGAAGCACGGCATTCATCCAAGGCTTCATCTCCTGCAAAACCCGGATCAGTTCCGCCTTGGCACCATCCATGGCCAAACATTGCCCGCCCGCTGCCTTCCAAACTTCCTCGGCATCCCAAATCAATCTGGAGATCAGCACCAGGCACCGGTTGTCCACCAACTCCACCAACGCCTGAAAATCCGCGCAATGCTCATCGCATAAAAGGCGTTGCCGCAAGTCGAACAATTCACGGGCTCCAACCAACAAATGCCACAACCGGTAACCCAAATACTGCAACACACAACCGCGCAGGCTCCATTCCTCCTTCCCCATCCAGTCACATCGGCTATAACCGTCCGAGATAAAAGCCAGCATACTTCTGCATTCCTGTACAAATTCTTTCGCTTTCGAGGCATACTCAGACTCAGGCAAGGGCTGGTCCACTTCCTCCTCCCATAAATTCATGATTGCTTCCATAAGACATCCTCCTTATTATATTATCACGTATTACAGACAGCCCTCCATACCCGATGCACTCCTGTCATTAAGTTTTTCTACAAAAGAAGCAAAAAATATGCATATTTCAAAATTTTTTGGACTTATTTTCCCAAAATTCCATCCTTTGCCCACACTCCATCCTTCCCTCCCATACAAACCGTATCCGGCGTTTTTCAACACAGAAAAATGTTGAATATGCAAAAGACTCCATCAATATGGAAAATTCGTTACAAATTTTATTTTTGTAAAAACATTTCTTAATCTATCTAATTAATAACCAGAGAATTAAAAAATCCAAAGCCTCTTCAAAAAAACACTGAACAATTACTCTCGTAACACTACAGTATTTCCGGAGAAACTGTGAAGTGTTATGAGAGTAATTGTTCAGTGTTTTTGCAAGAGTAGTAAACAGCAGGATTTGGCAAGGCTCAAAAGGCCATAATTTATACAAAAATCCACACAAATAAGAGTAAACGGCCTTATCCATGAATACCTGCACCCCTCATGCTATGACGGCTTACGAACGGGCAAGGAGATGACGTATCCTTGCGGCACCGCACTTTGCAAACTTGGCAGCCTAATCAAAATCGCCTTTTCATTATCCGGCCAGATGCGTGCATTCTTCAGAGAGAGTAGCCTTGGAGGCACTCAATGGATTAAATGGGCGGGATGGAGGACTATGCGGTAATGAAGATGGATTAAAATGAAAATTACACTTATGACCAAAACGAAACAACATTAGCCCGACTCTATTGCACGCAAATAATCTTACAAAAAAAAACACCCATGCCCTCAAATTTTCTTTCATTATTAACACTGATTTAAATAAAATCTCCTAACTTTGCAACCGTCCTCTCAGTGAAATGAGAAGCCAGACATAATTAATGAAGGCGTTTTTGCGCCGGTATCCGAAAAGGATACCCCCCAACCGCTATGAACACATTGCCTAATGTGGACACCCGACGAGGCGGGATCTCTCCTCCACACGCCGGATTTGCCTCCGACGTCTCCCCCGAAGCCCAAGGCTCACCAACAGGGGTGTCGGTAAGATACGCGCCAGACCCCGCAAAACAATGGTTTGTCCTGCGCGCCTCCTACGCCCGGGTAAACAAAGCCCACGAATACTTGACCCACAACGGCACGGAAACCTATCTCCCCCTGCACTACACGCTGAAGGAAATCAACGGCAAAAAGAAACGGGTACTTGAACCTCTCCTCCCCAACCTTCTGTTTGTCTACGCCACCCCCAAGGAAGTCGAAACCTACGTCAAGCACACCCCCGCCCTCCCCTACCTATCTTATTATTACAACCACTTTCAGACAGATGCCCAAGGCAAAAACCCACCGCTCACCATCCACTACGAGGAAATGATGAACTTTATCTGCATCACCAGCATCGACAACGAACACATCCAGCTGGTCAACCCTGAACAATGCCGCTACAAAAGTGGTGATCTGGTACGAATTGTAGAAGGAGATTTCAAGGGGGTCATTGGAAAGGTGGCACGCGTGCGGGGACAGCAACGGGTGGTGGTGGAGATCGAAGGGCTGTGTATGGTGGCGACGGCGTATGTGCCGTCGGGATTTTTGGAGAAGATATAAAAGAGTGAAAATAACACAAATGATATAACAATTTACTAAAAATTTATCATATGGAACAGTATTATTATCTAAATTCAAACAATGAACAAGCAGGTCCCATTTCTCCTGCTGATTTTAGCCGTTACGGCATTAATGAAACTACTATGATCTGGACAAAAGGTATGCCTAATTGGATGAGAGTAGGGCAAATTCCTGAATTGTTACAGTATATAAACCCCATTGTTCCACCACCTCCTAGCAGAAATGGTTTTGGAGGTGGTGAATTTAGACCTATAAAACCTGATAATAATATGCTATGGGCTATTCTAGTTTCTCTATTTTGTTGCTTACCAGTTGGCATATATTCAGTTATCCAAGCCGCAAAAGTCAATGATTTATATAATAGCGGAAAATACAATGAAGCACAACAGATGGCCGATGCTGCCAAAAAATGGGCAATAATTAGTGCAATCTTGGGACTGGTTGCTTGGGTATTTTATTTTTTCCTTGGAATATTCAGTGGATTTTTCAGCTCAACATTGTGATAATAACAAGAAAATATTTAATAGTAATTTCCAGTATCATATTATTATCTATAGGAGCTATTTTTGTTTACAGCAATTATAGCCCTACAGATAATATATGGTTTCCCCAATGTCCATTCAAATTGTTAACAGGTTGGAGTTGTCCAAGTTGTGGTATTCAACGTGCTATCCATGCTATTTTGAATAACAGATGGAATGAAGCTTTAGCATATAATTATTTCTTCATTATAAGCATACCATATTTATTAATAATCGGTATCGCATATATACTTCGGAAACTTCAAAAGCTATATCGCATATCTGAATTATTCGAACACAAATCATTAGCAACTATCTATGTACATTGTTTTTTTGCATGGTTCATCATCCGTAATATTATAGGAATCTAAATTTATTTCAATGATAATTAACAGAAAAAGGAAACCTCTATATGGGCTTAATCATTCTGAATATGAACACCCTTTTGACAAGCAAGCACTCAATACATTAGAAGCTACACCCGGATTAAGTGCCATTGGAAAATTGATAACTAAATATGCAATAGAAAAATTGTATACCATTCAATTTACAGGTAGCAGCATAAAAGTCAATTCTCAAAATTATCCAGATATTTTTGAGTATTTACAATATGCTTGCCACATATTGGATCTTGTCAAATTACCTGAATTATACATACAATGGGGATATAATATTAATGCTTGTACTATTGGTTCCGAGCATCCAATTATAATATTAAACTCTGGTCTATTAGACTTATGCGATGAAGACGAAATTCTATTCATC
>DXFT01000067.1 GCA_019114285.1 Candidatus Odoribacter faecigallinarum | reverse complement strand
GGCCCGCAGGACGTGTTCGTGGAGGAGCTGAAGGAAATCCAGGGGAACGTGCCGGCAGCGGCTGACGTGGTGCTGGATTACGACGAGGAGTATGACGGGTGGGCGAACCTCATTTCGTGGTTGTTCCCCATCGCGTTGCTGGTGTTTATCTGGGTGTTCTTTTTCCGGCGGATGAGCAAAGGAATGGGGGGACCGGGGAACGTGTTCAACGTGGGGAAATCGCAGGCGAAGCTGTTTGACAAGGACACGAGCACGAAGGTGACGTTCAAGGACGTAGCAGGGCTGGCGGAAGCGAAGCAGGAAGTGGAGGAAATTGTGTCGTTCCTGAAGAATCCGGGGAAATATACGAAATTGGGGGGCAAGATACCGAAGGGGGCGTTGCTGGTGGGTCCTCCGGGAACGGGAAAGACGCTGCTGGCGAAGGCGATGGCGGGGGAAGCGAATGTGCCTTTCTTTTCGATGTCGGGTTCGGATTTCGTGGAGATGTTCGTGGGCGTAGGGGCTTCGCGGGTGCGCGACCTGTTCAAGCAGGCGAAGGAGAAGGCGCCGTGCATTATTTTTATTGACGAGATTGACGCCATCGGGCGCGCCCGGGGAAGGAACCCGAACATGGGGGCGAACGACGAGCGGGAGAATACATTGAACCAGTTGCTGACGGAAATGGACGGTTTTGCGACCAACTCAGGGGTCATCATCCTCGCTGCAACGAACCGGGCAGATATTTTGGACAAGGCGTTGCTGCGTGCCGGGCGCTTTGACCGGCAGATTTACGTGGACTTGCCGGAGCTGAAGGACCGGGAGGAGATTTTCAAGGTGCATTTGAAGCCGCTGAAATTGGGCAGTGACGTGGATATCCCCTTCCTGGCAAAACAGACGCCGGGCTTTTCGGGCGCGGACATCGCGAACGTGGCAAACGAGGCGGCGTTGATTGCGGCACGGAAGAACAAGGATGAGGTGGGCAAGCAGGATTTCCTGGATGCCATCGACCGGATTGTGGGGGGCTTGGAGAACCGGAGCAAGGTGATCAAGGTGAGCGAGAAGAAGACGATAGCGTACCACGAGGCAGGGCATGCGACCGTGTCGTGGCTGCTGGAGCACGCGCATCCGCTGCTGAAGGTGACAATCGTGCCGCGGGGAAAGGCATTAGGCGCAGCGTGGTACCTGCCCCAGGAGCGGCAAATCACGACGAAGGAGCAATTACTGGACCAAATGTGTTCCGTGCTGGGCGGGCGCGCAGCGGAGGAGATAACGTTCGGGCAGGTATCGACGGGAGCACAGAATGACCTGGAGCGTGCGACGAAGCAGGCGTATGCGATGGTGTCCATTTTCGGGATGAGCCCGAGAATCGGCAACCTGAGTTACTATGATTCCACGGGGCAGAGCGATTTCAGCTTCACGAAGCCTTATTCGGAAAAGACGGCGGAGCTGATTGACGAGGAGGCGAAGAATATGGTGGAAGCGTCGTATGCCCGGGCGAAAGAGATTTTGGAGAGCCACAAGGAACAACACCGCCAGGTGGCTGAACTGTTGCTGGAGCGGGAAGTGATTTTCAGCGACGACCTGGAGCGCATCCTGGGCAAACGCCCGTGGAGCGAGGAGGAGGACGCCCCTGCCCCATCGGAAGAAAACAAAGAGACGGCGGCGGAGACGCCTGCCGCAGAAAACGCCGGGAATGCCTGAAAGGGTTGCCCCGGTTTTTACCCATTAAACTGAAAGACTATGAACAATTGGATTGCCGTTTTTGAAACCAGCCAGCTTTACCAGGCAGAGATGGTCAAGGATATCCTCGCGGACAACGGGGTGGAAGCCGTGGTGCTGAACCAACAGGACTCTTCCTACAAGTTCGGGGATATCCGTGTCATGGTCCGGGAAGAGGTTAAAGAACAAGCAGTGGAAATCATAAAATCAATACGTTGTGAGTAATTTTGTAAAACGCGCCATCAGCGGCTTGCTTTTCGTGGTCATTCTGACAGCGTGTATTTTCATACACCCTGTCTGTTTCTTTGTCCTGTTTTTTGCCATCAATGTCATTGGCATCCTGGAGTTCTCCCACCTGGCGGAGCGGGTGCAGGTGTCCCTCAACCGCCCGATGTGCATCGTGTGCGGGAGCCTGCTGTTCACGGCGAGCTTCGTGCACAATTACACGGGCTACTGGCAGGGGTATCTGGTTTTCATGGTGGCAATGTCCGTCCTCTGCATTTGGGAGCTTTACCGGAAGCACGCCCATGCTTTCCAGAACCTGGCATTCAGTTTTTTCGCCATGGCATACCTCACCTTCCCCTTCGCGCTGCTGGTATATTTCCCCTACCTGTGCAACGGGGAATGGCAGCCGGACATCATTTTCTTCCCTTTCCTGCTGGTGTGGCTGAACGACACGTTCGCCTACCTTTGCGGGTCGGCGTTCGGGAAACACAAGCTGTTTCCGCGGATTTCTCCCAAGAAGTCGTGGGAAGGCTCCGTCGGTGGCGGGATTATCACGATAGGGGCAGGACTCGCAATTGCGCCTTATATTGACGGCATCACGATTGTCGATGCGGGGGTGATTTCCGCCATCGTGGTGGTGTTCGGCAGTTTCGGGGACCTGGTCGAATCGATGTTCAAGCGGTGCATCGAGGTGAAGGATTCGGGGCACATCATGCCGGGGCACGGGGGCGTGTTTGACCGGCTGGATTCCATCCTGTTTGCCCTGCCCGCCATCTTCGTTTACCTGGCTTTTGCGGTGTGAACGCGATTTTCGCTTCCGGATATGTTTCATTTCAATGAAAATATCCTACCTTTGCAGTTTGTAATGTGAACACCTTAAAACAAGCGACATGACAATACATAAGGCCGGATACAAATTATTAGTGAAAATTGCAGTTGCTCTTTTGATAGCCAATGCGCTGGTTTTCTATTTTTTGGGCAATTCCCTCATTTTCCATGTTGTGTGGATTGCCAGCGCCATTATCTATCTGCTCATTGTCAATTTTTTCCGTTCTCCGAACCGCATCGTCCTCCTGAATGACAACCATATCCTCGCCCCTGCCGACGGAAAGATTGTCGTGATTGAAGAGACAGAGGAAAATGAGTATTTCCACGACCGGAGGTTGCAGGTGTCCATTTTCATGAGCCTGTTCAACGTGCATATCAACTGGTTCCCGGTGAATGGCATTATCCGCTATTTCAAGTACCACGAAGGGAACTTCGCGGCAGCCTACCTGCCCAAGTCCTCGACGGAGAACGAGCGGACTTCCATCGCCATCGAATGCAATAACGGGGAGACCATCCTCATGCGCCAGATAGCAGGAGCCATGGCGAAACGCATCGTGTCATACGCGCCTGTCGGCGGAAAGGCACGCCAGGACCAACATGCAGGGTTTATCAAATTCGGTTCGCGGGTGGACCTTTTCCTCCCCCTGGACACGAAGATTGAAGTGAAACTGGGGCAAAAGACAGCCGGTTCCCAAACGATTATCGGGACATTCAAATAAACATCCAAAATAACCATGTCAACACAATCTACTGTAAAGAGAGTCACGACCCATGTTTTGTCGGAGATGAAACTGAAGGGCGAAAAAATAACCATGCTGACCGCCTACGATTATTCCATGGCACGCATCATAGACCAGGCGGGCATAGACGCTATCCTGGTGGGCGATTCCGCTTCGAATGTGATGGCGGGGTATGAGACCACGCTTCCCATCACGCTTGACCAGATGATTTACCACGGGGCTTCCGTGGTGCGTGGCGTCAAACGCGCCCTGGTGGTTGTCGATATGCCTTTCGGCAGTTACCAAGGGAACAGCAAGGAGGCGCTATGTTCGGCAATCCGGATTATGAAGGAGACGGCAGCCGACGCCGTGAAACTGGAAGGGGGGGAAGAAATCCTCGAATCGGTGCAACGCATCCTTTCCGCCGGCATCCCCATCATGGGACATTTGGGGCTGACTCCCCAGAGCATCCATAAGTTCGGGACGTATGCCATCCGCGCGAAAGAGCCCGACGAGGCTGAAAAACTCGTGCGCGACGCCCACCTGCTCGAAAAGGCGGGTTGCTTCGCCCTGGTGCTGGAGAAGGTGCCGGCAGCGCTGGCAGCCCGGGTGGCAAAGGAAATCGCCATCCCCGTCATCGGCATCGGCGCCGGCGGCGGCGTGGACGGACAAGTGCTTGTCATCCATGACATGCTGGGCATCAACCAGGAGTTTTCACCGCGCTTCCTGCGCCGTTACCACAACCTGTTTGCCGAAATGACGGGGGCTGTGGGCAATTATATCGCGGATGTGAAAAGCGGGGATTTCCCCAATGAACGAGAACAGTATTAATCATCCCTTAAAGTTATGCTCGAGATTTTATACGAAGACAACCACCTCATTGCCGTAAACAAGAAGGTATCGGATATTGTCCAGGCAGACCAGACCGGCGATACGCCACTGAGCGAGGAGGTAAAGGCTTATATCAAGGAGAAATACCAGAAGCCGGGGAATGTGTTTTTAGGCATCCCCCACCGGATAGACCGCCCCGTGAGCGGGGTGGTGCTTTTCGCCCGTACCGGCAAAGCGCTTGAACGGCTGAACAAGATGTTCCAGGAACATGAAAAGGAGATTACCAAAACATATTGGGCTATCGTCGGCAACTTGCCGGAAGAGGACCATGCCGTCCTGACCCATTACCTGGTCCGGGACACGGAAAAGAATAAGTCGCGTGCCTATAACCAACCCAAGCCGGGCAGCAAGGAAGCCAAACTGGCTTACCGGCTCTTGGGCTGTTCACAACGATATTATCTGCTGGAGGTCATCCTCTACACCGGACGGCACCACCAAATCCGTTGCCAGCTTGCCAAAATCGGTTGCCCCATCAAAGGAGACCTGAAATACGGTTTTCCCCGTTCCAACCCGAACGGTGGCATCAGCCTGCATGCCCGATCCCTCGCTTTCAAGCACCCGGTCAGCCAGGAGATGATTACCATCACCGCCCCTCCCCCATTGGACGACAACTTGTGGCGCACATTTTATGAAAGCCTTAAAAACGGAAGTCTTCATCCCGATTTATAGATAATGCCTATCGGCAGATAGAAATATAGTATCGAGGAAAGTTGTTATCATGCAAATATTTCGCGTATCTTTGTACAGAGCAAAAAGAAATATTAATCATAAAATTTTACAACATGAGCGAGATTATTTGTCATTGTTTTGAAGTCAGCCGTGAAGAAATTGAAAAGGCAATCCGGGAAAGAAATCTGAAAACCGTTGAAGAAGTCGGGGAAGCCACCAATGCCGGCACCGGCTGCGGGGGATGCCAGGAACGAATCCAGGAAATCCTTGACGAAATTAACGGGAAATAAATGCCAATCCCATGACATTATAAAAAACACCAGCGCGACAAACAAATCATCTTTGTTTATCGCGTTGATGTTTAAATACCTACCCCATAATAAAGGCTATCAATACTCGTCCTCGTTGAAGAAATTTATCCATATTGATTATCAGTATATTATGTTATAATCAATGAAATTTGCGCAAACAAACCACACCGTCTGAGACGGTCTGAGGCGATAGGAGGATTGGGTGGACAAACAAATAAAAAAGTATCAATAAAACTTTTTGCATAGGCCATTTTTGAGTAACTTTGTCGAAAAATGGAAAGATCATGGATATTAGTAATTTGCATCAGATTGTATACACTATAGGACGAATAACCCCTAGTGGAATTAATTTATTAGGAACTGGGTTTCTAATAAATAGACAGGGAATATTTGTGACAGCTGCTCATGTTACGAATAATGACGACAACAATCTCGTCGTAGCCCTTAATCCTAATACAAATATAAATACTTATCAAGACACATCAGATTCAAGAGTATCTTATATAAATGTTAAAATAGAAAAAGTCGACCCAATACGTGATATTTGTATTTTAAAGTCTAACAGAGATTTTTATTCAAATATACGCATAGGCTCAACAGATGACATAAGAGTATCAGAACATTTAGGGGTCATTGGATATCCTCATTGCACACAAGGACGTAATGTTTTAACATATCAAGACACCACAGTTGGGGCTAAAATTCTAATAGAAGCATCATTTATAAAGTCCAAACATATAGTCCTGAATATTCAAACAAGGCCAGGACAATCGGGTAGTCCTGTATTTAGGGAATCAGACTCGATGTTAGTAGCAATGATTATTGGGTCTTATGCACCGAATAGCGGTGGCAGCATATCTTTAGGTGGTGTTGATCCTCATAC
>DXFT01000066.1 GCA_019114285.1 Candidatus Odoribacter faecigallinarum | reverse complement strand
CGTTTGTTGCAAATTGTAATATGTTTCACTTTTTAATTTTAATGTTATGGCAATTTTTGAATCTTTTTTATTGGGTAATGTGACCAAGTCGGTATCAAACCTGACGATGTATATTGCAAAGGGCGTGAATGTGGTGCGGGGTAAACCGTTGAAGATACATAATCCGCGTACGAACAAGCAGAAAACGCAACGTGCGAAAATGAAGGCGTTGATGGAGCTGGTCCCTAATTTTGTACCTGTTCTCCCGTATGGTTATCCGAAAACGGCAGGTTTTGTCCGTGCGCAAAATTGTTTTGTGCAAGACAATATGGCAGCCGTGACGGTCGATGACATTTCGTTTGAGGCAACCGTGAATTTTGAGCAATTGGTTTGTTCGTCCGGGCATTTGAAGGCACCGGTGGTATCGCTGTCCATTGATGCAGCCAGCCGGTCGATGACTTTTACCCAGAGCATACAGCAACCCATGCTGACGGTTGACCCAACGGATGTCGCCTGGGTAGTGGGTTACGAGAAAGCTTTGGGTGAAGTGGCTCTTTATGAATTGGGCAACCGGGCAACGGGAGGAGAATTTCCTTTTGAACTACCAGAGGATTGGGACGTGGAGCAATGTGTGTTTTACCTTTTCGCCCGGAATGTGGCAGGAACGGACGTGTCCCGTACTGTTTATTTAGAGGCGGAAATCACCGGAGTGTGATGCCATGGAGAAGCTGATGTATTTCACAACAGGGGGACTGTCCACTTTGAGTATCAGTAACCTTTTTTCGAGTGTGGGAGTCGAGTGGTGGTTGGAAAGCCTGTTGAGTGTTGTGGGTGGCATACTCAGTGCGGTGTGTGTGGCATGGCTTCGCAGGCAATGGGAAAGGCAAAAAGGGGATTGATTGGAGGCGATTTGTTACCTTGGATTGAGGGGAGAAGTGCTTATTGGTGCTTCTCCCTATTGGTTTGGTGGTAAAAAGAGTGGTGGTAGAGGATAATGGTGGAGGGAAAAGTGTAATTTTGTGCGTTTTTTTAATGGATTATATTATGACAAAGAATGAATGGAAAGGGCATGCCGGCATGTTGGGCGCGGAAGTCATGTGGGGGTTGATGGCTCCTATCTCCAAAGTGGTGTTAGTTAGCGGAATTACACCTTGGGTAATGACCAATTGCCGCATGTTGGGGGCGGCATGCCTGTTTTGGCTTGCCTCGCTTTTTACGCGCCGGGAGCATGTGTCTCCTAATGATTTGTTGATGCTTTTTTTTGCAGCTTTGTTAGGAATTATTTTTAATCAAGGGACGTATATGTTTGGCCTGAACCTGACTTCTCCTGTCAATGCTTCCATTATTACAACCAGTTTGCCGATTCTTACGATGGTAATCGCTGCGTTGGTTTTACGGGAGCCTGTGACGCGCATGAAGTTGTCGGGTGTGTTTTTGGGGGCGATAGGTGCGTTTGTGCTTATTGTCAGTGGCAGTAGCGGGGAAGGACGAACAAGTAATGTGTGGGGGGATGTGCTTTGTCTGTTGGCACAATTGAGTTTCTCTTTTTATCTGGTCTGTTTTAAGGGGTTAATTTCGCGTTATTCTCCTGTCACTATTATGAAATGGATGTTTACTTATGCTTCTATCTGTTTGATTCCTTTCTCTTATAATGATTTGCTTGCTGTGGAGTGGGACATGTTGGACCCCAAGACAGTGGGAGGTTTGGCGATGGTTGTTTTTTGTGCGACTTTTATCAGTTATCTTTTGATACCGCTTGGACAGAAATATTTACGTCCAACGGTGACGAGCATGTATAATTATGTCCAGCCGATTATTGCGAGTATCGTAGCAATTTGTTGGGGAATGGATAGTTTTAATGTTTTGAAAATCGTGGCAGTGGCATTGGTGTTTACCGGTGTCTTTTTTGTGACCAAAAGCCCAAGCCGTGCAGATTTGGAGGCTGGCAAAAAAGCATAGTGCATCCCGTGTTTCAGAGGATGCACTATATTTTATTTTTGAGCGGGATTAGTCTTTATAATAGATGAATCTGCCGACTTCGCTCCGGATGGTCAATACATTTCCGCCGTGTTCGTTGGGCAAGCACCGTCCGATAATGCGTGCCGGAATTCCAAAGTTTTCGGAGAGGGCAATTACTTCAGGAGCCAATTGTCTGTCAATATAGATTTCCATCCGATGTCCCATGTTGAACACTTTATACATTTCTTTCCAAGAAGTTCCGGACTGTTCCTGAATAAGTCGGAACAGAGGCGGGATTGGGAAGAGGTTGTCTTTGACAACATGCATGTTTTCAACGAAATTCAGTATTTTTGTCTGTGCTCCGCCTGAACAATGCACCATCCCGTGAATTTGCTTACGGTATTTGTCTAAAAGTTGTTTTATGACCGGGGCGTAAGTACGGGTCGGGGAGAGTACCAGTTTCCCGGCATTTAGCGGACTGCCTTCCACCTTGTCTGTCAAATGGCAGGTCCCCGTGTAAACCAATTCAGCAGGGACATTGTTGTCATAGCTTTCCGGGTATTTTTCTGCAAGGTACTTGGCAAAGACGTCGTGGCGTGCCGAGGTGAGCCCGTTAGAACCCATGCCCCCATTGTATTCCTGCTCATAGGTGGCTTGTCCGAAAGAGGCAAGCCCAATGATGACATCGCCTTCACGGATGTTGGCATTGTCAATGACGTCTTCGCGTTTCATGCGGCAGGTTACAGTGGAATCTACGATGATGGTACGCACCAAATCACCTACATCTGCCGTTTCTCCGCCTGTCGAGTAGATATGTACGCCAAGACGCCTATATTCTTCCAACAGTTCTTCAGTACCATTGATGATGGCAGCAATGACTTCTCCGGGGATGAGTTTTTTATTTCTCCCGATGGTGGAGGAGAGCAAAATGTTGTCCGTTGCACCGACGCATAGCAGGTCATCGATGTTCATAATCAGCGCATCTTGTGCAATGCCTTTCCATACGGAGAGGTCTCCTGTTTCACGCCAATATAGGTATGCCAGTGATGATTTCGTACCGGCGCCATCGGCATGCATGATGTTACAATAGCGTTCGTCCCCTCCTAAAAAGTCCGGTACGATTTTACAAAATGCACGGGGAAATAATCCCTTGTCTATATTTTTTATGGCGTTATGGACATCTTCTTTGGATGCTGATACGCCGCGTTGGTTATATCTTTCGTCTTCTCTCATAATGGAAACTGTTATCATTGGGACAAAATTACAGAAAATAATCTTATGATTGGCTTAATCAATGATAGAATGTGCGTTTAAGCAAGGCGTATATTCTCCACCACAGGAGTAAAAGCAAGCCAACGGTAACCCCTATGCTTGCTGCTTCCCCGAGGTTAAAGAAGCGTTTGATGGTGAGAAATATGCCTTCTACACCGTTCCATGGATTCATCGCGGTGGTTGTGAAACGGTATTCTTTTGCAACGGAGAGCATTGACATGCCGGAACACATGATTGCCAATACAATTAAAGATAGGACGAGGAATAGTATATTTATTTTTCTCATGGGATGAATTTTGGGGTAAAAGTAAGAAAAAAGGCATAAAAATAAAAGGCTAAAATTCTTTTGCATGAATTTTAGCCTTTCCGCAGAGTTTTGGTTTTTGTTTTTGTTATCTTTCTCCCAGCTGGCTGTCGATGCAGAAAATCCCGGCATTACCTGCTTTTTCGACTCTATCTGCAATTTCTTGAGCTGTGGCTTCTTCTTCTATTTGCTCTTTCACGAACTCCCACAAGAAACTTTGGGTTGCATAATCTTTTTCTGCTTGGGCTGTTTCAAGCAAGTCGTTAATTAATTTGGATACATGGCATTCGTGGTCGTAAACATGTTTGAATACCTCCAGCGGGTTGCCCCAACCTGTCGGCACGACATCAATTTTGTCAACGAGCGCCGTTCCTCCCCGTTTAATCAAATAGCTTGCCATTTGATAAGCGTGGTCCATTTCTTCTTGTGACTGTTTTTTCATCCAATGTGCGAAACCATTGAAACCTTCTTTCTCAAAGTAGAAAGACATGGACAAATAGAGATTAGCTGACCACATTTCAGCTGTGATTTGTTCATTCAATGCTTTTTGTAATTTCTCAGAGATCATAATTGTTAGATTTTAATTATTTCTATTCTCTTCTCGCAAATTGCATGCCAGAGCGGTCATGTGTCATATTGGCAGTTTATTTTTTGTTTCTTTGGCGCTGTTGTTCACGCAATCTTTGCTGTTGCTGTTTTTGCATTTCCTCAAGACGCTGTTGGAATTTAGATTTTTTTACTGGTTTTTGTTTTGCCAACTCAATGCGCTTCATCATTTTCTCTTCATTGACGAACATGCGAATAATCCAGGTTTGGAGGATTGTAATCAAAGTTGCGATGAAGTAGTAGTAACTCAAACCGGCAGAATAATTGTTGAAAATGAACAGGAACATGATAGGCATCAGATACATCATCATTTTCATGCCTTTCATTTGGTCATTCTGGGGTTGGTTCTTGTAATTGATGACAGTGTATATGATGTTGGTCACAGTCATTAAAAGACAGAATAAACTGACATGGCTGCCGTAGAAAGGAATGGTGAACGGCAATGTAAGAATGGAGTCATAAGAAGCCAGGTCGTCAGCCCATAAGAAACCTTGTTGCCTTAGTTCTATGGCTCCGGGAAAGAAATAAAATAATGCAATCAATATCGGCATCTGGAGCAATAGAGGCAAACATCCTCCCATCGGATTGATGCCTGCTTGTTTGTACAGTTTCATCATTGCCTGTTGCTTTTCCAAGGCTTTGTCTGCCGGATATTTTTTGTTGATTTCGTCCAATTGTGGTTTAAGCAACCGCATTTTGGCAGAAGACATGTAAGATTTGTAAGTTAGCGGGAATAAAATAATTTTGATAATGAGGGTCAATACCAAAATGATGATTCCGTAATTCCAAGTTGTGTTGTTTTGCAGGAAATTGAAAATGGGAATTACAAAATATTTGTTGAACCAGGCAACCCATTTCCATCCTGTATTGATGACGTCAGTCAAAGCCAGGTCTTTTCCATATTCTTTTAAAACAGGGAATGAATTGGGTCCAAAAAAGAAATGCATGTCATATTGTTCTTGGGCTTCCCCGTTATAAGGCAGGGGAATTTCTGCGTATGCTTCTTTGATATAACCATTCCTTTGGCTGGCCTTATCAGACAGTAAGATGTCGCTGAACGGGGTATCGGTAATCAGAATGGAAGAGAAAAACTGTTGTTTGAAATCAATCCACTGTACTTTGGTTGGCAAGGTCTCTTCGTCGGCATCGGAGGTTAATGACAAGTGCTCCACATCGTTCTCGAAGAACTTGTAATATACGCCGGTATATCGTTTTTCAAAATCCTTGCTTTTTTCCAATTGGGGCATGTTGACCCCCCAATATAATGTTAAAAAGGAGGAGTTGGAGGCAATAATCTCTCCCATGTTGTGCGTGATGATGCTGAAATCAGTCATGTAGCTGTCCGGGAACAGGGTGTAGCGGTATTCAATGTAACTGCTTGAATCTGCATATAAACGCATGGAAAGTGTCTGTGTCTCGTTTTTGGCGTACAAAGTCGTTTCCGTCGTACTGGGGACAAACAGGAATTTCTCGGTATTAATCTCCTGGTTGCGGGCGTAAAAATTCATCCCCAACGTGCTGGCATCTTCCTTCCATAAAATGAGAGGAAGTGAGTCATGTGTGCAGTATTCTTTTAGGTTTACCAAGGTGATGCGTCCACCCCGTGTGCTGATATTCAATTTGATTTTATCATTTTCTAAAGTGTAGATTTGCTCTGTAATGCTGTCTTGAGCAAATACGGCACTTTTCCTTTGGGCTTCGGCAACTGCCTGTTCTGCTTCTTGCGTTTCTTGACGTAATTTCTGGGCAGCCAATTCTCTTTTTTGCTGTTCCACTCTGGCAATTGAGTCTTGGCGCATCATCTCCCGGCGTTGTTCTTCACTTGGACGGTTGAAATACGAGAAACCGATTAGGATTAGAAATATGATAATTAGTCCAATAATTGTGTTTTTATCCATATTTTTCAGTTTGAATTTATGACAAACAAGCTTTTATAAAGGCAATGAACAAGGGATGGGGTTTGGTGACTGTACTCTTGTATTCCGGATGGAATTGTACGCCGACAAACCATTTCAGTTTGGGGATTTCAATGATTTCCGTCAAACCGGTTTCCGGATTGACTCCGGTAGTTACCATGCCAGCCTGTTCAAACTTATCTTTGTATTTATTGTTGAATTCATAGCGGTGGCGATGCCTTTCCCGGATAAATTTTTGTCCGTATGCTTCAAAGGCTTTGGAACCTTCTTTCAGTTCGCAATTGTATGCTCCTAAGCGCATGGTGCCGCCTTTTTCTGTCACATCGTGTTGAGATTCCATCAGGTCTATAACAGGATAGGGGGTTTTGGCAGCCATTTCGGTAGAATCTGCCCCTTCCAAATGTAGCACATTCCGGGCGAACTCTATGACAGCCATTTGCATGCCTAAACAAATGCCAAAAAATGGAATGTTGTGTGTGCGTGCATATTCAATGGCGAGGAGTTTGCCGTTGATGCCACGGTGCCCGAAACCGGGTGCCACCAAAATGCCGTGCAGGTTTTTGAGTTTGGCTTCTGCATTTTCTTGGGTTAACTCTTCGCTGTGCAGCCAAACGATGTTGACTTTGCAGTCATTGATTGCCCCTGCATGGATAAATGCTTCCACAATGGATTTATAGGCATCATGCAATTCTACATATTTGCCCACCAGCCCGATACGTACTTCCTTGCTGTAATTTTTTAATTTATACAGGAACTTAATCCAATCTTCGAGATCCGGCTCACTGTTTAGCGGTAATCCTAACCGTTCGAGGACAATCTCATCCAATTTCTCGTCCCGCATTCTTAATGGAACTTCATAGATGGTTGATACATCTACGGATTGGATAACAGCTTCCGGAGTGACGTTGCAGAATAAGGCGACTTTCTTGCGTAAGTCGTTATTTAATTCATGTTCCGTGCGCAAAACCAGGATGTCCGGTTGAAGCCCTTCCTCTTGCAATGCTTTGACAGAGTGTTGGGTAGGCTTGGTTTTCAGTTCTCCCGTGGCAGAAAGATAGGGAACCAGGGTTAAATGAATGAGTACGGATTTTTCTCCAAGCTCCCAACGGAGTTGCCGGACCGCTTCGATAAAAGGCAGGGATTCGATGTCACCGACCGTTCCTCCTATTTCGGTAATGACCACGTCATATTCGCCTTTTGCGCCCAACAATTTGATGTTGCGCTTGATTTCGTCTGTGATGTGGGGTACGATTTGTACGGTTTTACCCAAATAGTCTCCCCTCCGTTCTTTGTTGATGACATTTTGATAGATACGTCCTGTCGTGATGTTATTGGCTTGGGAGGTCGGACAACCGGTGAAACGTTCGTAGTGTCCCAGGTCCAGGTCTGTCTCAGCCCCGTCATCCGTCACATAACATTCTCCGTGTTCGTATGGGTTCAGCGTTCCCGGATCAATGTTTATATAGGGATCCAATTTTTGATTGGTTACTTTATATCCCCTGGCTTGCAGTAGCTTGGCAAGCGATGAAGCGATAATTCCTTTGCCTAAGGAGGAGGCAACTCCTCCGGTTACAAATACATATTTTGTTGACACAGTATATTGATATTTTATGATTTTCTAAAGTTGCAAAGGTAAGAAAATAAGGTGAAAACTAAAATCAATAATAATAAAAACGTCGGAAAGTTCCATTCCGGTTCTTTCCGACGTGTATTTATGGGATATTTCCCTTTAAATAATAGCGTCTAACGCTTTTAATTTCTCTTGGAGCAGGGCAAGGCGCTGCTTGGTTTTTTCAATCTTTAGATTCAGTTCATGGAGCAGGCTTTCAGACTTGTTCGATTTGTTGATAAAACCGATGTTGTTTTCCCAAGTGTGTATGTCTGTTTCCAATTGCCGGATTTTAGTAACCAGTTTCTCTCTTTCATTAATGATTTTGTACTCCTTGTTTTCATCTGCGTCCAACGTGCTGATTTTGGCGCGGAATCTTTCCAGGCTCCTGTCGAATTCATCCAAATCCAATTGGTCGAACCATTGGTCAATAATGGCTCTAAATTCTTCTTGGATGTTTTCTTTTTCTTTGATAGGGACAAAACCGATTTGGTTCCAGCGAGTTTGGAATTCTTTCAGTTTTTCAATGTCCTCTTCGTTGTTCCCGCTGAGCGTAAACTGTTTGGCTTCTTCAATCAGCGCTTTTTTCAGTTCCAGGTTCTTCATTTGTTCAGCATCTTTATCCTTGAAATGCATGCTCTTGTTGTTGAAGAATACGTCACATGCAGCGCGGAACCTGTTCCATACCTTGTTGGAATATTTTTTTGCGGTCGGACCGATTTTCTTCCACTCTTTCTGGAGAGCAATGATTTGGTTGGTTGTAGATTTCCAATCCGTGCTGTTCTGAAGGGCTTCTGCCTTTTCGCAAAGTTGGAGCTTCAGTTGCAGGTTCTTTTCCGCTTCCACTTCCCATTGCTTGTGAAATTCCCGTTTCCTGTCAAAGAATTTGTCACAGATGCCCCTGAACTTTTTGTAGATTTTGTTTCGGTCCTTTTGAGGTACATTGCCTGCTTGTTTCCATTCCTGCTGAAGGGCTATGATTTTTTCTGTGGCGCTTTGCCATTGCGCCATGGTTTGGTAATCCCCATTAGCAAGCTGGTCAATTTTTTCGCAGATATCTTCTTTGATTTTCAGGTTGTTTTCTTGCTCTTCTTTCAGCGTTTCGAAAAACTTGTGGTACTTTTCATTGATGGTGTTGCTGGCTTGTTTAAAGCGTTCCCAAAGCGCGTCTTTTTGTTCTTTGGGGATAGGACCGATTTCTTTCCACTGGCTGTGTAGGGTTTGCAACTGTTTGAAAGAGCCGGCAATGTCATTCATTTCGCTTAATTTTTCAGCTTCCTCGCATAATGCTGTTTTAGCATCCAAATTGCGCTTGAGGTCTAAATCCCGGAGCTCTTTGTTGATTTTGATGTAATTATAGAAATTTTCAACATGATGATGGTAGGTTTCCCACAAGTTGTTCACTTGGTTCTGGGGGACCATGCCGGTATTGCGCCATCTTTCTTGCAGTTCCCGGAATTCCTGAAATGTTTTGCCCATTGACTCCTCTTTTTGCATCAATGCCTTCAAGTCTTCAATGATGCCTAATTTGATTTTCAGGTTTTCTTCCCTTTCCGCTTCAAGTTGGCGGTTTACGGAATTCTTTTTGTCCTTGTACAGTTTGTAAAGGTTGTTGAACTCTTCCTTGCTGTTGTTCTTGTATTCGAAATTTTCAGGCAGGTCGCCATCCGCCGTAAACAGCGCCAAGGCAGCTTCATACTCTTGCTTGTATTTGTTTTCGAATATTTCCGGCAGGCGCTCCATGACTTCTTTTAAAGCGCTTACGGGGTACTGCTCTATTAGTTTTTGCATTTGGCGCACGATATCAGCCGTTGAAAGGTTGGTGAAATCTATAGGCGGTATTTCCACCTGTTCTTTCTCGTTTTCAACTTTGGCACTTTCGTTTTCCTGTGCGTTTACCGTTTCATTGACGGCATTTTCCGTTAAAGTTTCCGGCTTTTGAACTTCATTTTCCGGCATCATGTTGTGTTCTTGCTCCATAATTTTGTCAGCAGTTTATGTTCCATGGCAACGTTAGGTCACCTTTTTATTCAAAACACGAAAATAAAAATAATATATGGAAATGCCAAATTTCATGGAAAAACTTAATCAAATTTAGGAATCCGCTCCTCTTCTCTTGCGGGAAAGCATTCTTTTTCGCGAACTTTTGGGCGCTTTTGGCGCAGATATGGCATTTTTCTTTTATTTTTGTCCACTTACTGGATAATGCAAAAAGTGAGAGGAATTATGGTATCATGGTTATTATACGGTTTGGTTTGGTTGCTTAGCCTTTTGCCGTTGGGTATATTGTATTGGCTGTCTGATGTTTTATATGTTTTGTTGTATTATGTGGCGGGCTATCGCCGCAAGGTGGTGCGTTCCAATTTGGAACATGCTTTCCCTGAAAAATCGCCTCAGGAAATCCTGCGGATAGAGAAGCGTTTTTACCGCCATTTGTGTGATATTTTTGTAGAAATGTACCGGATGTGGCACATGTCGGCAAAGGAAATCCGGAAGCGTTGTGTCTTTCTCAACAACGAGGTGCTCCGGCGTTATTTTGATGAGGGCAAAAGTGTCATTGTTGTTCTGGGGCATTATGGCAATTGGGAGTGGATGGCGTCTTACAGCCTTTGGATGCCTGCCGGGATTGATTTTTATACATTATATAAACCTTTGCACAATCCCGTATTCGACCGGATGATGTATAAAATCCGGTCCCGTTTTGGAGCGGAGCCGGTGCCCAAAAATGATATCTTGCGCAAAATCGTGGAAAACCGGCGTGCCGGGCGCTCGTTTTTTGCCGCTTTCATTGGTGATCAGACCCCCAATAAGGCGAACTTGAATTTTTGGATGGAATTTTTAAATCAAGATACCCCGGTGCTGATAGGTACGGAAAAAATAGCTTGTAAATTTGACTTGCCGGTGAT
This sequence comes from Candidatus Odoribacter faecigallinarum, assembly GCA_019114285.1. Lineage (GTDB taxonomy): Bacteria > Bacteroidota > Bacteroidia > Bacteroidales > Marinifilaceae > Odoribacter > Odoribacter faecigallinarum. The sequence continues at coordinate 1,138 of DXFT01000066.1, read as the reverse complement.
TTCCTTGCGCATGCGGAGGGTCAAAAGGGGGTATTATGAAGTGGACATAAAGAATCTGACCGATTCGCCCAAACAGTTGGAGTATGGTGAATTGACCCGGATGCACACCCGGATGCTGGAGCAATATATCCGTGAAGAACCTGAACTTTGGCTATGGTCTCATAGAAGATGGAAGCATAAACGGGAGGAGCACGCGGAAGCGGGCAAGGCATCGGAACAATCTTGAAAAATTTGAATGGAAAATGAAGGCAGCTGTTATTATATTGAATTGGAACGGAGAGAAATTATTGCAGGATTTTCTCCCTTCTGTCATTAAAAACACCAACCCTGCTTTGGGGAAAGTCGTCGTGGCGGACAACGCCTCCACTGACCACTCCCTGGAGGTGATGCGCGCGCAATTCCCGGAGGTTGAAGTGGTCGTGCTGGACAAGAATTACGGTTTCGCCGGAGGATATAATCGGGTGATTGCCGGGCGGGAGGAGGACGTGGTGGTGCTCTTGAACAGCGATGTGGAAGTGGCGGAAGGCTGGCTTGAACCGTTGCTGGAGGCGCTGGAACGGGAGGAACGCTTGGTTGCTGTCCAGCCCAAAATCAAATCTTACCGCGATAAGGACTATTTCGAATATGCGGGGGCATGCGGGGGATTCTTGGATTATCTGGGCTTCCCGTTTTGCCGGGGGCGGATTCTGAATGATGTGGAAAAAGATGAGGGACAGTACGATGACGAGCGGGAAGTGTTTTGGTGCAGCGGGGCGGCATTGTGCATTCGCCGCCGGGCATATTTGGACGCCGGCGGGTTGGATGAACGTTTCTTTGCCCACATGGAAGAAATAGACCTTTGCTGGAGGCTCCGTAATCAGGGAGCTGTCCTGAAAGTTTGTCCCCGGTCGGTCGTCTATCATTTGGGCGGAGGCTCCCTGCCCATGAACCATCCCCGCAAGCTGTTCCTGAATTACAGGAATAATTGGCTGATGCTCTATAAAAACCTTTCCCCAAAGGCATGGAGGCGGATAATCTGGCGTCGTCGCCTGTTGGACTTGGCTGCACTGGGCATGTTTTTGTTGAAAGGGGAGATGCGCAACGTCTCGGCAATAGTGGAAGCCTGTCGGGAGTTCCGCTCGATGAAAAAGTATTATAT
>DXFT01000065.1 GCA_019114285.1 Candidatus Odoribacter faecigallinarum | reverse complement strand
AGGGAGGGGTTATCCCCATCCTTCCCAGTCTTTCCAGACGGGTTCGTAGCCTTTGGAGCGGATGACGCGCTCGATTTCCGCCGGGGTGCGTTCATCGCTGATGTGGAATTGTTCCAATGCCTGGGGATAGGTGTAGTACCCGCCCGGTTCGGTTTTTGAGCCCGCACTCAGGGAAGTGATGCCCAAGGACAGCATGTTGTCGCGGAAGGCAGCTCCCTCGCGGGTGGAGATGGAAATGTCCACGTCATGGTCAAAGATGCGGAAGGCAAAGATGAGTTGTGCCAGTTCCCGGTCGGAAAGTACCACGTTCGGTTGGAAATGCCCTTCCGAGGGACGCATACGCGGGAAATTGACACTGTAACGGGTCTGCCAGTAATGGCGCTGCAAATAGCGCAGGTGGCGAGCCATCATGGTGACATCCGTGCGCCATTCCTCTAACCCGATGAGCACGCCCAAGCCGATTTTATGCACTTTAGCTTGCCCCATGCGGTCAAAGCCGTTCAACCGCCATTCAAATTTGGACTTCATGCCCTTGGGGTGGTAAACATTGTAGCGGGCGCGGTTGTAAGTCTCCTGGAAGCAGACCACGCCGTAAAGCCCGGCATGGGTAAGCCGTTCGTATTCTTCTGCCTTGAGGGGCATGACCTCGATAGACAGGTTGTCAAATAGCGGGCTTGCCAGTTGCAAAGCCCTTTCCAGGTAATCCACGCCGGCGTCCTTGGGGTTCTCGCCGGTGACTATCAGCAGGTTCTCGAAATTGCCCAACCGCTTGATGGCGTGGAGTTCATCGACAATTTCCTTCTCCGTCAGGATGGTGCGTTGGAAGGGATTGTCGTGGTTGAACCCGCAGTACACGCAGAAGTTCGTGCAGGAATTCGTGATGTACAGCGGGATGTACAGCGAGATGGTTTTCCCGAATCGTTGCTGGGTATATTTGCGGCTTAATGCAGCCATGGGTTCCAAATATTTGCTTGCAGCGGGAGAAATCAGCGCCATGAAGTCTTCCGGCTCCAGGTGGCTTTTGCCAAGGGCAGCCTCGACATCGGCACTCGTTTTGGAGTAGATTTGTTCCGTGGTTTCCTCCCAGGAGTATTTATCTAATTCATCTGAAAACATACGTTGTGTCTATAAAATGTGGTACGATTCTTAATCCAAAAAAGCCGTGAGGGGGCTGCTGGCTTCTGCCAGTTCGTTTTTGCCTGCCAATCCGGCTTCATACGCCATGCGTCCGGCTTCGACTGCCATTTTAAAGGCTTTTGCCATTTCCACGGGGTCGTTGGCAACGGCAATGGCCGTGTTGACCAGCACGGCGTCCGCACCCATTTCCATGGCTTCGGCGGCATGGCTGGGAGCACCAATGCCGGCATCCACCACCACCGGGATGTTGCTCTGCTCGATGATGATGCGCAGGAATTCACGCGTCTGCAAGCCCTGGTTGCTGCCGATGGGCGCGCCGAGCGGCATGACCGTAGCAGCCCCGGCATCCTCCAGGCGTTTGCACAGCACGGGGTCAGCCTGGCAATAGGGTAGCACGATGAATCCCATCTTGGCAAGCTCTTCTGTGGCTTTCAGCGTCTCGATGGGGTCGGGGAGCAGGTAGCGCGGGTCGGGATGGATTTCGAGTTTCAGCCAGTTGGTCTCGAAGGCTTCCCGTGAAAGCTGGGCGGCAAAAACGGCTTCCTTGGCATCCCGCACGCCGGAAGTATTCGGCAACAACTGTACGCCGGGGCGGAGGATATGCCGGAGCATGTCGTCGTTCTTGTCCTCGGTGCGGATGCGTTTCATGGCAACCGTGACCAATTGGCTTTCCGATGCAATAATGGCTTCTTCCATTTTTTCATTGGAAGAGAATTTTCCCGTCCCTGTGAACAGGCGGGAAGTGAATGTTTTATCTGCTATTTTTAAAGGTTTCATGGTAATCGTTTAAAAAAAGTTGTCCAATAATCTGATGATTTCTTTTGTTTTGGCACAGGGGTCTGTGCTGTTTTTAATCAGCCCGGAGAGGGCAATGCCTTGGATGCCTGTCTTTGCCAGTTCCGGAATATCTTTTTCCGTAATGCCCCCGATGGCAAACACGGGAATATGGATATTCTGTTGCCGCATGGCTTCCAGCAGATGGCGGTAGCCTTCAATGCCTAACACCGGACTGAGTTTTTCTTTCGTCGTTGTGAACGTATAGGGTCCCAGTCCGATATAATCCACTCCTTGCTGTTGGCGTAGCAGGACGTCTTCCCACGTATTGCAGGTGGCTCCGATGATTTTCTCCGGTCCCAGAAGTTGCCGTGCTTCCAGCGGGTCCATGTCTTCTTTGCCGAGGTGTACGCCGTCGGCGTCCAGTTGCCGGGCGACCTCCACCTGGTCATTGACAATGAACAGGCAGTTGTACCGCCGGCAGATGGCTTTGACCAGCCTGCCCGTTTCCAGAAAGTCTGCCACGGAGGCTCCTTTCATCCGCAACTGCACCCACCGCATGCCGCCCCGGCAGACAGCCTCCACTTGCTCAGCGAGTGTCATGCCTTCTTTGGGGGCAGTGATGTATTGCAGGGACAGTTCGCCGGGATGCGGGACTGCCGTTTGGTGCAGGGCATGGTAGCCCAGCAGGCTGTCGCTGCTTTCAATGACTTGCCCCACATATACTTGAGCCTTGTTGCACGCCAAGGGGAGAGAATCGCCTTGTGCCAGGTAGGAAGTAATGGCTGCCGAGAGCATGCATCCTGTGCCGTGTTTGCCGTAAAGGCTCTTGCGTAAAGTATAACGGTAAACTTTTTCTGTTGTGATAAGGCAGTCGGTGGATTCCCCGCCTTCATTGTGTCCGCCTTTCCAGAGCACGGAAATGCCGTATTGCCTGCATGCCTGTTGCAACTCTTCTATCCCCGCATGTGCGCCGAAAAGTTGGTGCACCTCTTCCGTGTTGGGCGTAAGCAGGAACAATCGGGGCAGGATGTGCCCGATGCAGCCGGCATCTTCCGGATGGAAGACGTAGCCCGCGCTGGCTTTCAGGATAGGGTCCCAAATCAGCCGGCTGCCGGGGCATAAGTCCTTCAGCCCGGCGGTCAGCTCGTCCAACGCCTCGAAACTCTCCACCAATCCGATTTTGATGTACTCCGGTCGGTGGTGGCGGAATTGCAATTCGCATTGCTTCAGAATCTCGGCAGGAGCCAGCCAATGCGTGCCCGTATAGGTGTCCTCGTTCTGGAACGTGATGCCTGTGCAGGCGCTCAGCCCGTAACTGCCTGTCGTTTCAAAAGTCTTCAGGTCGGCACCGATGCCTGCTCCTCCCGAAGGGTCAAAGCCAGCAACGCTTAGGGCAAAAGGCGTATGCAGGCGGCGGAAGCGCATCAAGGCTTCTACCGGTTTCTCCCACAAGTAGCCTAGTACGGCAACTCCTGCGAATCCGGCTTCCCGGCAGGCATCCACCCTTTCCGGAGTAATGCCCCCTAAGGCGATGACAGGCACAGGGCACTCCTTTACTTCCGGCACTTGCCCAAAGGGGCTGCTGTAGCCTGCTTTGGAAATGCTGTCGAACACCGGGCTCAGGAAGCAATACGACGGGCGGAAAGGCAAGCTCCGGATTTCTTCCACGCTGTGGCAGGAGATGCTGTTCACCTTGGGGTAGAGGGCATGCTTCCCGGCTTCTCCTGACCGCAAATGTATTCCCCGCAACCGATATTTGTCCACCAATTCATAGTGGTCGTGTACGACAATCCGCTCCCGATACCGGGGTTCAATGGCTGTGATGAATTGCTCATAGCCTTCCGTCCGCCAGCCCGGTTTCCGGAGGTGCAGGATTTCCAGTCCTGCCGCAAAGAGCAGGTTGCAAATCACCGTTTCATTTTCCACAGCCTCCGCAGCCGTAATCACAATCCATTTCATCATTAATCGTTAATCATTCATCGTTTATCGTTATTTTCTCCCTCAGCTTCTGGCTGGCACGCATGGAGCAGAAATGCTCGCCGCACATGGAGCAGAAGTGGGCTTCCTTATGTCCTTCTTCGGGAAGGGTTTCGTCATGAAACTGGATGGCTTTCTCCGAATCCAGTGCCAGATGGAACTGGTCCTTCCAACGGAATTCAAACCGTGCCTTGCTCATGGCATAGTCCCTGAAATAGGCTGCCGGGTGTCCCTTGGCGAGGTCTGCGGCATGCGCTGCCAGCTTGAAGGTAATCACCCCTTCCTTTACATCGTCACGGTTTGGCAATCCCAGATGCTCTTTTTGGGTCACATAGCACAGCATTGCCGTTCCGAACCAACCTATCATGGCTCCCCCGATGGCAGACGTAATGTGGTCGTACCCGGGGGCTATGTCCGTTACGAGCGGACCGAGCGTATAGAATGGTGCCCCGTGGCAATACTCCAACTGGAGGTCCATGTTCTCCTTGATTTTGTGCATGGGCACATGTCCCGGTCCTTCGATGAACGCCTGCACATTGTGCTTCCAGGCAATCTGGCACAGTTCGCCCAAGGTCTTCAATTCTTCGATTTGCGCCTTGTCGTTGGCGTCAGCGATGCAACCGGGGCGCAGTCCGTCACCCAGTGAAATGCCTACGTCGTATTTGGCAAGGATTTCGCAAATGTCCTCGAAATGTTCGTAAATGAAACTCTCCTGCTTGTGGGTCGTGCACCAGTGCGCCATAATCGACCCGCCGCGCGACACGATGCCTGTCAGCCGCTTCAGCGTCAGGGGCACGTGTTTCCACCGCAACCCCGCATGGATGGTGAAGTAATCCACTCCCTGCTCTGCCTGTTCAATCAGCGTGTCTCGGAATATCTCCCAGTTCAGTTTCTCCACGTCCCCGCCCACTTTCTCTAACGTCTGGTACAGCGGTACCGTCCCCACCGGCACGGGAGAGTTGCGGATAATCCATTCCCGCGTCTCGTGGATGTTCTTTCCCGTGGAGAGGTCCATCACCGTGTCCGCTCCCCAGCGGAATGCCCACACGGCTTTTTCCACTTCCTCGGCGATGGAGGAGGTCACGGGTGAGTTGCCGATATTGGCATTGATTTTCACCAGGAAGTTCCGCCCGATAATCATCGGCTCGCTCTCCGGGTGGTTGATGTTCGCGGGGATGATGGCGCGTCCTGCCGCCACTTCCTGCCGCACGAACTCCGGCGTGATGTAATCCGGTATCTGTGCCCCGAAAGCCTCGCCCTTCTCCTTCTTGTACTTCTCCCGGATTTGGTCTGCCAACTGGTTTTCCCGGATGGCGACATACTCCATTTCCGGCGTGATGATGCCTTGGCGGGCATAATACATTTGCGTGATTTGCCGTCCTTCCTTGGCAACCCGCGGGTGTGTGTTTACATGTTCGAAACGCAGGCTGTCCAATGACTTGTCTGCCTGGCGCATTCGCCCGTACTCCGAGCTCAGTTCCTCCAGGCGCACCGTGTCCCCGCGTTCCTCAATCCACCGTTCCCGTACCTTGGGCAACCCCTTTTGCAGGTCCACGGTGTATGCCGGGTCCGTGTAGGGACCGGAAGTGTCGTAAACCACCACGTCTTCGTTTTCCAACTTTGTGCCGTCCGTGTCGATGGTCGGCGACATCTTTATCCTTCGCATCGGCACGCGCAAATCTTCCCGCGAGCCTTGCACATAAAACTTTTCAGAACCGGGCAATGCCCCGGTTGTCACTTCAAACTTTTCCATATCTTCGATTGTCTTTCTTTGTTTACTGAATGAATTACCCGCCTTGCACGGCTTTGATGACCAGCAGGCGCGCGCCTGCCGTGAGCTTCGTTGCTTCCCATTGGCTTTTGGGAACAACTGATTCATTGACTGCCACGGCTATGTTCACCGGCGTGATGCCTTCTTGTGCCAGCACTTCGCTGACCGTTGCTCCCTCCTCGCAGGACACGGGAGCATCATTGACAAAAATTTCCATCATAACCTCAATTTATTAAATACAAGGGATTGACTTGCAGGGGTGGAACAGACGGAATAAGAGAAAACCATATCATTGCTTCCTACGCCGGCATTACCCGGATCAGGTTCTTAGGGTATAATCTCAGCCCGTCATATTAAGGCACCCCTTCGGAAAATCCACCACAAACATATACAAAAAATTCATCCCCTCCAAACAAATATTTCCTTATTTGAAGGTCCCTATTTGAAGGTCTTTGTATTTGGATATGCAGTGTGGAATGTGTACATTTGCGAAATAGAAAACTTTAAAAATAGAGAGTCATGGACGAACAGCTTCAAAATCGTGTTACCTATATGATATATTGCATTAATGCTTTTGCTGATCGTTATCATCTGACAGCGAAGCAGGCGTTTGCTTATTTGATGCGTTTCAAGGGCATTGCATTTTTGGATGAATGTTACGAAGCGGAACATCAATTGTCGTTGGAAGATGCAGTGAATGACCTTTCTATCATTTGTAAACGAAATGGAGGAGGATTAGGATGATAACCTTGTACCATGGTTCGAATGTTGAGATTGAAACCATCAATCTTGATAAATGCAGTCCATATAAAGATTTTGGAAAAGGTTTTTATTTGACTGATATTAAAGAGCAAGCAAAGCAGATGGCTGTCCGGAGGACGCGTATTGCAGGAGAAGGGAAGCCAACTGTTACGGCGTATAGTTTTGATGAACGTTTGCTTGAAAATTCTTCTTTGCAAGTAAAATTGTTTGATACGCCGAGTAAAGAATGGGCGTTATTTATTTTGGCAAATCGAAAAGGTTTGATGCAGCCGGTTTATGATATTGTAATCGGTCCGATAGCTGATGACGGGGTAGTTTTTCAGTTGGAACGTTATATGCATCGCTTAATTACCTTGGATACATTGGTAGAAGAATTGACTTACAGAAAGTTGAATAGACAATATTTTTTCGGTACGGAATTATCAATTTCAAAATTGCAAAAGTTATGACAAATGAAGTACGTTTTTTAATAGATTCATTGGTGGAACAATTGGTTGTGATGGTTGTGGAAGAATACAAAGTGTCAGTACCTCAAGCTTTGGAATTGTTATATAATTCTCAACTATATGAAAAAATCACGGATTTGGATACTGGTTTGTATTATCAAAGTGCAGGATATAATTATAAGATGTTGCGCCATGAAATGAAATATGGCAAAATAGTATAATTTGGGGCGTTTTTTTATTTTTTCCATTGCAGTACGAGCAGTACAAGCCCGGGAATAAAGATGATGACGGCTGCCATTTGCAGGGCAAAGGCGAGGGAGAAGTCATCGTTCAGCCAGCCGAGGACAGGAGCGATGGCTGCGAATATCAGGCGGATGATGAAGTTTCTGATGGAGAGCACTGTAGCCCGCATTTCGGAAAAGGTCTGCTGGTTGATATAGCCTTTCAGGATGGGGGTGGCGAATCCCCTTACAATATAGAATAGGAAGAGGATGCCGAGGGCGGCATAGCTTAGGTTGAGGGCGACAGCTACGTATCCTCCCGTGATGAAAAGGAGGATGAGGAGGTAGGTTTTGTTAATGCCCAGCCGGGCGCTCAGCGCATCGGAATAAAGCGCAGCAATGCCTACCACCAGGTTCAGTACCGTCCAGACAACCCCGAACAGTCCTGTCGGCAATTCGATATGCATCAGCACGGGTTGCACGAACCATGCCATTGTCAGCGTCGAAGCCCCGATGATGCCGGAAAACAGGATGTCGTAGCGCAGATGCTTGTGCTGGACAAGGGAATAGTGCAGGATATGCAGGATGTTCTTCACGGGGTTCTCGATGTGCGTTTTCCCTTTGAAGTCAGTCAGGGCGAGGGCTGCCGGAATGCCGATAAAGGCGATGCCTGCCTGGCAGTAGAAAGGCAGGCGCAGAGAGACAGTGGCAAGCAGCCCTCCGAAAATGCCGGCGAAGGCTTCCGAAAAATTCCCCACCATGGTCACTTTCCCTTCGTATTTCAGGTATTCCTCCTCCCGTCCGTAATGCTGCATGCTGTCGTACAGCAGGGCGGAGTCTGCCCCTGAAATCAGGCTTTGCCCTATGCCGAGGAGCACTTCGGCGAGAAAAAATGCCATGAACGTGTCCGAGAAGGAATAGGTGGCGAATCCCCCGAAGGCGATGATGCACCCTGCCAGCAGGCAGTTTTTGCGCCCCCAGGCATCTGCCAGGTAGCCGGTGGGAATATCCAGGGCGACGGACACAATGGAGTAAACGCTCTTGAGCAGGAAAATTTCCTGCATCCCCAGCCCGTTGTCTTCATAAAACAGCACAATGATGGGCATGACCAGGGTAAACCATTTGGATACCTTAATGAGGTAGAGCGCGTTAATATTTCTTTGCAGTGATGCCAAATGCTTTGTTTTTAATCTCCACAAAGGTAATAAAACTAACGGGAATGTTCCTTTTTTCCATTAAAATTGCACAGAAGAAAATAAAATGTGAAATACGCTTTTGAATTTAAATATTAAGCAGTACTTTTGTTTCAACTTATAACTAATAATGGATGGAATCATGAAAATTGAAAAAATTGCCGATATCTATGAGGTATTGAAAGGACGCACACAGAAGAAACGTCTGGTGGTTGCATACGCAAACGATAATCATTCAATTGAAGCGGTCTATAAAGCCGTGCAGGCGGGGCTGATAGAAGGTATCCTGGTGGGGGATACCGAAGTGATTTACAGGGTTTGTGAGGAGAACAATTACGATGTTTCCTGCCTGAAGCTCGTACAGGAATCCAGCGATGTCAAGGGGGCTGCACGTGCCGTGGAGATGGTGCGCAACGGTGAGGCGGACGTGTTGATGAAGGGGTTGGTGAGCACGGACAAATACATGCACGCCATACTCAACAAGGAAAAAGGGCTTGTGGACCCCAATGCGGTCATTTCCCATGTTACTGTCATGGAATGCCCAACTTACCATAAACTTTTGACGGTGAGCGATGTTGCCGTTATTCCTTGCCCGGATTTGAAACAGAAAATGGCAATCATCAAATACGTGACCCGGACTGCCGGCAAATTGGGTGTGGAGAACCCAAAAGTGGCGATGATAGCCCCGACGGAGCAGGTACTCCCGAAAGTGCAGTCCACCGTGGATGCTGCCATTCTGGCTAAGATGAACGAACGCGGGCAGATTGCGGGTGCCGTTATCGAGGGACCGATGGCTTTGGACATTGCCATTGACCGCGAAGCTGCTGAAATCAAGAAAGTCCACTCGCCTGTTGCAGGAGATGCAGACTGCCTTGTTTTCCCCAACTTGGAATCTGCCAACGTATTTTACAAGACTTGTTCCAAACTCCTGCACGCCCGTTTGGGAGCTGTGCTTGCCGGTGCGAAAGTACCTTGCGTGCTTTCTTCCCGGGGCGACAGCGTGGATACCAAGCTCAATTCCATTGCCCTTGCCGCCCTGCTTTCAGAATAAGGGGAGAGGGGATGAGCCAAGGATTCCGGGGGAGGGGGACGGCACGTTCCTTTCCCCTGTGCTTTTTATATGCTCTGCCTGCTGATTTTGGGTAGGGCATAGTGTGGATATGCTGTTATTTTCTTACTTTTGCCATTCGTTAAAGAAGTGAATTATGGCAGTATATTTTATCAGTGGCATAGATACCGATGCCGGCAAATCCATTGTGACCGGCGTCATTGCCCGCACCTTGGCGGGGAAAGGGGTGAAGGTCATCACCCAGAAATTCATACAGACCGGGTGTACCGGTATCTCCGAGGACATCCTCAAGCACCGGGAAATCATGGGTATCCCTCCTCAGGAAGTCGATAAGGACGGCACCACTTGTCCTTACGTCATGACTTATCCCGCTTCCCCCCACCTGGCTGCCGAAATCGACAAGGTGGAGATAGACACGGGGCTCATCCTCCGCTCGACGGAAAAGCTTTCCTCGCTTTACGATGTCGTCCTCCTGGAAGGGGCTGGCGGGCTTTACGTGCCTGTGACCCGCGA
>DXFT01000064.1 GCA_019114285.1 Candidatus Odoribacter faecigallinarum | reverse complement strand
CCTATCCCCAGGCATTGGAACAATTCCACATCAGCGATGAACGCACCCCGGCGGAAATCGAGCGCGTCATCCGCTCCAAAGGCTACGAACCCGTCTGGAAAGACTGGGAAGGATGGGGATAACCCCTCCCTGATACCTAATGCCACCCTTGCTTATACAATCAAATAAAAGGGTGGCATTATTATTATCGAGAGGCATCAAATTTTACAAAAGGCAATATCAAATCTCCTGTCGTGCCGATATACTCTATAATTTTAAAGTCATTCTTTCTCCTGTTAGGTACCATAAAGAACCTCCCTACCTTATATATCTCGCGCTCTGGCTCCACCAACTCAAACACCCAAGGGTCTCCCTCAACCCAAAGGGTAAAGCGTTCCTTATTGCCTTCCAATTCAGTCCAGGCACGCGGAAATACCTCCATGTCTATTTGCACCCAGGTTGAATCTGTCAATTCACGCGCCCTCAAAGACGTCCAGTCATTATCTATATAAAACTCCCCACAATAAGGGCGGACATATATCCAATATCCCTTCAGTCCTTCTAAAAAAGCACTATCCGCTTTCCGCCCACCCGCTGTTATACCTTCCAGCAAATAAGAGGCACTATACCACCTATCTTCTTTCCAACGGGTTATCATCTCATCAGAAACCCACTCATGCCCCCGGCTGTATTTATTGTGATTAATGACAGCACAAGCCAACCAGTCATTATCCATTGAGTCTGCTGCAATCACTGTAAAGGAATCACCAAGAGCAACCGCCTCCTCACAACGGAAAAACAACTTGTCACAACTGTCCGGATGTTGCAAATAGGAAACAATTTCCTTATGAATTAGCTTTAAATCCTTATTTTCCTGCCCATAAGTACACCCCATCATCCCCAAAATGAATAAACAAACAACAAGATTTTTCATAATTCACAAATTTAAGCTTGATTCACAAAGATAAGAAATTTCATGAAAATGGCAAAATAACACAAGCACTTCCAGCAAATACTTCTACCTTTGCGGAAACAAAAAAAACAAAAACAATGGGCACAACAGAACGCTATGCAAGGCACATCGCCTTGAAAGAAATCGGAGAAGAAGGGCAAAAGAAAATCAACCATGCCCAAGTATTGGTCATCGGTGCGGGAGGGCTGGGCTCCCCCGTCCTGCTTTACCTGGCAGCGGCAGGCGTAGGCACCATCGGCATCATGGACGACGACTGTGTATCCGAAAGCAACCTTCAACGCCAAATCCTGTACGACACCCAATGTCTCGGCGAACCCAAAGCCGCCGCCGCCGCCCGTAAACTATCAGCCCTGAATCCCGGATGCACCCTCCACCCCATGCCTTTCAGGCTGACCCGGGAGAATGCACAGGAAACCATTGCCCAATATGACATCGTCGTCGATGCAACCGACAACCTGGAAACACGTTACCTGATTAACGACGCCTGCGTGGCATGTGGCAAACCCTTCGTATATGGCAGCATCTGTGAGTTTACGGGACAAGTCTCCGTCTTCAATTACCAGGGCGGTGCCACTTACCGCGACCTCTACCCTTACCACGAAGGCATCCACGACTTCAGCCAACCCTTGGGGGTCATTGGAGCACTACCGGGAGTCGTCGGCTCCATCCAGGCTGCCGAAACCCTCAAAATCATCCTGGGAAGCCCCGACACCCTGTCCGGCAGGCTATTGCTCATCGACCTCCTCAAAGGCACTTTCCGCACCCTGCAAATCCCCACCTTGGAAAGGTGAAGCATTACATATTGCCAAATGCACTCACGAACATGGAAGAACCATACAGTATAATCACATACAAAGCCATGAAAAAAAGGAAGAAATTCAAATGCTGATTCCTTCTCACTGCACGGAACGGGTAAAAACGATGCCCCAACCATAAACAAGGGAACAGCAAAACCCACCAAACCTCATGTACGACCGCATCTTCCCATCCACATATATTCCTTAATACAAGGAATATAAAAAAATAGACACTCAAAAACAGCAATGCGAATTTCACGTATTCCTGTTTCTTCTCGATAAAACGTACGGGACAATGCCAGTAACAAACCGTCATGGCAATCAACACCAAAAAGTCCCATGCATAAAATACTCCTACTGTCATAATTTCAATTATTTATTCATTCTTAAAAGGTAAATAGACCATTAATTTATCTTCCCCACATACCATACTCTCAATTACAAAATCATTATCTTCAACCTCGCAATTCAATTGCCTGTCAATATCTTTATAAAATACAAATATCAAATTAGATTTTAAGTCACATTCTTTGAACTCTACCCTTCCTTTCAACTGCATAGGAGCATTGGGAGAAAGAACCACCAATTGCCCAAGTCTTTTATCATTAATTCCACAAGAAAAAACAAAGGCAAAATCCTTATTCAATCTCAAAGATTTGATTAAACAAATTTGTAAATTCTCCGGTCTTATTCCTCCATAAAACATACAAAAATCATGTTTAATCAAATCGTAGTTATTCATATCTATATCCCCTTGCAAAGTATCTTGACAAAAAACCGGGTAAAAACAGGCAAAATCTCCCCGAATGACAGGGAAATCATCCGCCTGCACCTCGGCAGGAACATTATCCGGCAACTTATAGTCATTCTTCAAGCTCCGGGCTTGAACGTTTGTCCCCATAACTGCTACGAGGGCAAACAAAACAAGAAGTTGTTTCTTCATTGTGTTTATAGTTTAAATTTATAAATCCCTCTCCCCGCTTGGAAGAGGTTGGATTGAAATCCTGCAACAAAAATATAGCATTATTCTCCAAC
>DXFT01000063.1 GCA_019114285.1 Candidatus Odoribacter faecigallinarum | reverse complement strand
CTCGCCGCCCACGTCGCGGCGGGGGAAACGGGGCAAGCAGCCACGCAAGTGGCTTCCGCCCTGGAACTTTCCCGGCAAATGGCAACGGATGCCCGGATACTTACCGCGCCTTTTCCCGGGGAAGAGGACGCCTCCCCCGCCCCGGAACGCTTTGACCTCCGCAGGCTCATAGAGGGCATCGCCGCGCGGCATGCCTCCCTTTCCGGACGGCACATCGCCTTCACGTTTGAGGGCAGCAGCCCTTATGCCACGGGCGACCCTTTCCACCTCAGGCACTGGACAGAAAACCTCCTTGCCAATGCCGTGCAGCACAGCAGTGGCAACGGCGGCATCACGGTCCGCTGCCGACAGGGCAAGGGGGGACGGATTAGCCTCAGCGTCAGCGACCAGGGGCAGGGCATGGGGCGGAAAATCCGGCAGAGGCTGCCCCGCACCGGCTCCCCGGACATGCATTCGCCTGAAAACAGCGGCTGGGGCCTGCCTTACATCCGGCGGACGCTGCGCCTCTATGGCGGGCGCATGCGCATCGCCACGCGCCGGGGCAAAGGCACCACCTGCACCCTGGTGTTCCACCCCGGCAAAAGGAGGCGCCATCCCCGCCTGCCAAGGCATGCCTACCACTGGTTTACGGCGCTTGCCGTGGTGGCAGGGGCGACGTGGCTGGCTGCCGGCATCCATGCCGAACGCCATGACTTCCTCCTCCGGGAAAGCCGGCTCCTGGCTGAAGCCATCCAAAAAGCCAACGATGCCGTGTTCCTTTTCCGCCCGGACACCACCGATTTCAAAAACAACTACGAGGCACAAACCGTCACCATCCGGCGGAATTCTGAGAGCAGGACCATCCCGATGGGCGACTATACCAACCAATTCGACCTGTACGTGCGTCTGCTCTATGACCTGCGTGATGACCGCTGGCGCACGGATTCGGTGGAGTCCTGGTACCGCCGGCTCTCGGCAAACCGCGCCCCCCTGCTCCTCGTGCGCCAGGACAGCACGGGGACCTGCCTTGACCGCACCGCCGCGACAGAGGCGCCCATCGACCTGCCCCTCCGCGACACGCTGCCATTGGGCTTCGTGGAAGGGCACCGCCTGGAGGCGCAATGGGCGTTTCCCTGGGAGACCTCCCTCGCCCGGCAGGGAGGCTGGATTGCCATCAGCCTTGTGATGGCAGGGTTCGCCCTGTGGTTGGGCAGCCTGCTCAGCCACTACGACCGGCGAAGGCAGGCGTTCATCCGCTTCCAGCAGGAGAAGGTGCAAGGCATCATGAACCGCGTGGCAGCCGGGCTGCAAGAGACCGGCAAGGCAGAGGAAGAGATGGCGGAAACCCTCGCCCGGGGCGACACGCAAGGGCTGGCAACACAGTTGCAGGAGAACATCGCCCGCTACAAGCGCCTGCTGCACCGCATCAATTACCTGCTCGACCAGATGACGGCATGGCAAAGGCTGTAAAAATGCAGGCGGAAAGAAGGAATAAAAGGCAGCAAAGAGAAGATGTTCCCGGATTTTTCATTACCTTTGGGGACGAATAAACCCATAAGGATGGTTATGACACAACAATTGAGCGTACTTTATGCGGAAGACCACCGTGAAACAGCCAGACGCTTCGCCCAAGAGATGGAGGCATACGGTTTTGAGGTGCATGCGGTGCATGACGGGCTTGCCGCGCTGCAGGCTTTCCGGGACCTAAAGCCCGACATCGTGGTCCTGGATTACCGGATGCCGGGCGCCAACGGGCTGGAAGCCGCCGCCGTCATCCGCAAGGAGGACAGCAAGGTGCCGATACTGATTCTCAGTTCCTACTCGGAATATGCCGTAACGACCCTGAAAAAGGGGTATGCCGACTTTATCCGCAAGGACGCAACCACCGAAGAAATCTGCCTGCGCATCGAAAAAGCATGGCGTGCAAGCCAGCACCTGCTTCCTGCCGACAAGGTGACAGGGGCAAGCGACGAAGTCTATTACCTCAGCGAGGACAGCCTTTACAACGCCTCCACGCTTACTTTGTCTATCGATGAAAAAAGGATACCGCTCGGAAGCAAGCTCGGGAAGCTATTTGCCAGGCTATGCCAGGAGCAAAACCATTTCGTCCCCGTGGAAGCATTGTGCGAGGAGCTCTGGGGCATTTATAGCAAAAACAAGAAGAAGCAACTGCAAGACTATGTCAGCCAGCTCCGGAAAATATTAGAGGACATTCCCGAAGTCGCCGTCCGTTATATAGACAGCAAAGGTTTCCTACTGCATACCATCGATTACTAAGCATCCCCTTTCCCGCCTCTTTTCCCCCGGGCCCATAAAAATTTCCCCGGCAACCGGAGGAAAGGCTGCCGGGGAAACAGGGGCGTCCATCTCCCCGCATGTTCCCAAAAAGGAGGGGACGGCTATTTATCATTCATGGAAATCAGAAATTCCTCGTTGGATTTGGTCTTTTCCAAGCGGTCCTTCACGAACTGCATGGCTTCGATGGAGTTCATGTCGGTGAGGTAGTTGCGGAGTATCCAAATGCGGTTGAGGGCGTATTCGTCCATCAGAAGGTCCTCGCGGCGGGTGCTGGAAGCGGTGATGTCCACAGCCGGGTAGATGCGCTTGTTCGCCAGCTTGCGGTCAAGCTGCAATTCCATGTTTCCGGTGCCCTTGAACTCTTCGAAGATGACGTCGTCCATCTTGGAGCCCGTGTCGGTCAATGCCGTTGCCAGGATGGTCAGCGATCCGCCGTTCTCGATGTTGCGCGCCGCGCCGAAGAAGCGTTTGGGCTTGTGGAGTGCGTTTGCGTCCACACCTCCGGAAAGGACTTTGCCCGAAGCCGGCGACACGGTATTGTAAGCCCGCGCCAAGCGGGTAATGGAGTCCAGAAGGATAACGACATCGTGCCCGCATTCCACCATGCGCTTGGCTTTTTCCAGGACGATGTTGGCAACCTTGACGTGGCGTTCCGCCGGCTCGTCGAAGGTGGAGGAAATAACTTCCGCCCTCACGCTGCGCGCCATGTCGGTCACCTCTTCCGGGCGTTCGTCTATCAAAAGGATGATGAGATATACTTCGGGATGGTTGGCGGCAATGGCATTGGCAATTTCCTTCAGAAGGACCGTCTTACCGGTTTTGGGCTGTGCTACAATCAAGCCGCGCTGCCCCTTGCCAATGGGGGCGAATATGTCCACTACGCGGGTGGACAAGGTGGCTGCCCCATTGCCCGTGATGTTGAACTTCTCGTTGGGGAAAAGCGGAGTCAGATGGTCGAAGGGGATGCGGTCGCGCACAGCGTCCGGCGACTTGCCGTTGATTTTCTCCACTTTAATCAAGGGGAAATATTTTTCTCCTTCTTTCGGCGGGCGCACGGTGCCCACCACCGTATCGCCGGTCTGCAAGCCGAAAAGCTTGATTTGGCTCTGTGACACGTAAATATCATCCGGGGAGTTCAGGTAATTGTAATCCGACGAGCGCAGGAAGCCGTAGCCGTCCGGCATGATTTCCAATACGCCGGAGTTCAGGATGATGCCGTCAAACTCGTAGTATTTGTCCCGCTTGTCGTAACGCATCTTGTTCTGGGAGCCGTTTGAATAGGCGTCGTCCGGTCTCCTGTCTTCCTGTTGCGCCGGCTGTGAATTGCCCCGGGCAGTTTCCTGCCCTTCATTAGCTGCCATGCCCAATGCCTCTTCTTCCCTGCCAATCTCCTCCGCCGGGTAAACGGCAGCCGGTTTCATGGCATCGGTTTCATTGACGGGCGTGAAGTCAAGGGTGTTTTCCAGAATGTCCTGATGCAGGAAATGGCGTTCTTTTGTGAATTGTTGCCTTGCAGGCGCGGGATTGTTATTCCCCCTCTGCTGTTCTTCCCTGGGCTGCCCTGCCTGCATGGCATTCCGCCGTGCATTGAAATTCTGCCGCATATCTTCGTTGCGACGCAAGTCGCGCCCTTCCGCCGGGGCTTGCACCGGTTTCTCGTCCTGCCTGGAATCGTCCTGGGGCTTCGGTGTCCGGCGCATAAACTTCGCAACGCCGACGCCGCCTTTTGAATCGCCGACTTTTTCCACTCCGGGACGCATCACGCGGGTACGCTGTTTCCGCTCTTTGCGCTCTTCCTGCACTTCCTCTTTCCCTTCAGGCTGCTGCGCCTCCGGCACGGGAGTGGACTGGGCTGCCAACAGCGCCTGCTGGTCCAGTATTTTATATATTAATTCTTGTTTCTTAAACGAATCTACACGTTTAATATTTAACGTTCTCGCTATTTGCCGCAAGTCTGCCAGCAATTTATCATTCAGTTCCAAAATGTCATACATAGACTGTACTAAGGATTTATTAGTTATTTTGTGGTATTATCGCGCGGACGGAGCCGTGCGGAATTGAAATATGCGGCAAATGTATAAATTAAATATGTAGATGCCAAAAATTATTCCCACAATCTTTATCCGGTGCCATGAAAAACCTGCCATTATTACAGTTATCAAGACAATTGTTCAGCCATTTCCCGGCAGGGATGACAATATTGCATAAACAACTGATATTAAAATAGATAAAACAGATTTAATTCCAAATACAAGAAGGATTCATTATCAATTTGTTAAACATAATATTCCTCATTCCGTTGCTTTCTTTTCCTAATCAGGCACACAAATTGAAAGAAAGGAAGTGACTTTGCCGATGAGGCGGGGTCAAAAGAAATGAATGTTAAACTAAAAAAATAATAGGAGGACTGAATTATGGTACCTGTAAGAAAATCACAAAATTGGTTACCGGACATCTTCAATGATTTCTTCGATAACACTTGGATGGAAAAAGCAAATGCAACGGCTCCTGCCATCAATGTACGCGAAACTGAATCCAACTACGAAGTGGAAATTGCCGCTCCGGGCATGACGAAGGAAGATTTCCAAATCAAGATTGACAACAACAACCAGTTGGTTGTCAGCATGGAAAAGAAGAACGAACAGGAAGAGGGCAAGAAAAACGGACGCTACTTGAGACGCGAGTTTTCTTATTCCAAATTCCAACAGGCAATGATTTTGCCGGATGACGTGGAGAAGGATAAAATCCAAGCGAAGGTGGAACACGGCGTATTGACCATCGACTTGCCGAAGCAAGTGGTAACGCCTGAAGAAAAAGAAGGCAGAAACATTGAGATTCAATAAAGGAATCCGGAGGTTACCCCTCCGGATTTTTTATTTCTTAAAGGTAATCTTTGATATCCTGAATTTCCACCAATTTATTTACAATGGCATAAATCGTCAAGCCGGCAGGGCTGTGTATTTGCAATTTGCGGGCAATGTTGCGCCGGTGGGTGATGACGGTGTGGGTGGAAAGAAAGAGGGCGTCCGCAATCTCTTTGTTGGTCATGCCCTTGACGACACAGGTAACAATTTCTTTTTCCCGGCTGCTCAGCACTTCCTGCCCTCCCCTTCCGTCTTCCTGCCCGGAGAGATTCAGCATGCGGTTTAATTTTTCTTTCATGTCTTCCGGGTCATCATAAAGAGAAAAGGTGTCATCGTAATATTTCAAGATGGAATTGTCCCCCATGGAACACAACAAGGCGATGCATTTGACACCGGCATGCTGGGGGTCTTCCCTGAATTTCCGAATGTCAAAGTACCCCGGGAAGGCAGGATTGATAATCAACACGTCCGGTTTGTGCAGGCGCATGCAATCTGCCAATGATTCAGGGGAAACCACCTCGATGGGGAGGATTTTCATCCCCTGCATGCGTTTCAAAACCAAGGCAAGCCCTGTGCGGACAATGACGGAAGTCTCCGCAATAGCCATTTTCAATACATCATCCTCTTGCATTTTCCTGAATTTTCTTTTCCAATTCCATAATCAACGGAACAAACATATAATCCTCTACCCGGCAATGGGAAGACAAGTCTTTTTCACAGGCATAAATGTCAAACAACACATCGTTCAGCAAATTGCTGTTGGCTTTTACCGGATTGTACTTGACCAATATGTTTTTAAATTCTGTTAATTTTGTCTCAATCTGGTTATGCCGTTTAGAAAATACGCCAATGTTGTATTCCTGCGGCATTTCCCCATGCAGCAAACGTTCCACGTATTGGAATACAACCTGGTTTTCATACCCCATGTGTACTTCCACCTCCCCCACGTATGCATCATAAAATTTCAAGACCAAGGCAGCCATTTCCCCCTCCGGACATTCAAATGCCTGCACCAATTTGTTGCGGATGGCTTGTAATTTAAAATCGAGAAAATAGGTATGCGCCCGTTTCAAATAATCCATCAATGCCTCAATGGACAATTCTTTCCGGAAATCGTCTGCCACGCAACATTCGTCATCCATAAAGTTCACCACTGCCAGAAAAGTCCCCGTATGCACGCCCTGCTGCTCGCACACCTGCTCTACGGTCTTGTCTCCAAAGCCTAACGACAAACCGAAACGACTCATTACCAACAGCAAATTGTAGTTCTCACAAATGAGGTCGCTCATCTTGTCTGTTCCGGCATATTTCATGTTCTTATTCATAATCAACAATTTTAGTGCGAAGTAAATACTTTTTAATCAAAGATGCAATCCCCAAATATAGGTATTTTCAACGGCAAAGCTTATTTGCATTCCATTTTGCAAAATCCATTCTTTTTCGTATTTTTGCCCAAATCATAAAAGTGACACCTATGAAGTTCAGATTATTTTTACTGTTACTATTGATAGCAGGCGCATTTTCTTGTGCCGAGGACCGCCCTGCCCCGCAAGTATTAAAGACTTCCGAGCAAAGCATCAGTTTTTCGGGCAAGCCTGGAGCCTGGATGTTGACTGTCAACAGCAATACCAGCTGGACAGTGGAGAATGAGACGGATTGGTGCAAAGTGGACAAGACGGCAGGCGTCAATACGGAGAACCTGGTTGTCAGCGTCGATTCGAACAATACGGGAGCTGCCCGCTCCACCGTGTTGCATTTGGTCAGCGAATTGCACAATGTGGATGTTACCGTGAACCAGGACGTATCCATGGAGGAATATTTCTACAGGTTACCGGTGGTGTTCCACATCATCTATGACCAGGACCATGACACCCCGACGGATACCGTGCAGAACATCAAGGCAGAGACTATCGCCGCCTTGGTTGAAGGTTGTAATGCCTTATACCGCCAAAGTAACAACAGTACCGACATGGGACTGGAACTGGTACCTGTCACGGAAGACCCGGACGGCAATGCCTTGCAGGAAGCAGGCATAGACCGGGTGCTGCGTACCAATTCCGCTTACAGGAACGCTGATGACTTTCTGGCTTCTTCCAACACACAGGATGCCGAGTTGATGTGGAACCCCAACCAATATGTGAACGTGTATGTATTTACCTGTACGGACAACAGCCTGCTGGGCGTGTCGCACCTTGCGCTGACTTCCAACCAGAACGGACTGGCAGGTTTAGAGCGAGGGCAAGCCTATTATACCCAGATTCCCAATTTCCCATGGGGCATTGTCCTCAACAATACGCACATCTATGAAGAAGATGCCTACACGACATTGGCACACGAATTGGGACACTACCTTGGTTTGTTCCATGCCTTCTCAGAAAACGGATGTGACGAAACGGATTATTGCGACGACACCCAAAATTACGACCGGACGGCGTACACCGAATGGCTTTCCACCCAAAGCGACCCGGCAAATCCAGAGCTATACCAGCGTACCGACTGCGAGACGGGAGTATCCTTTACTTCTGACAACATCATGGATTACGATTACTCCCATTTGAACCGATTCACTCCTGACCAATACCTCCGTGTGCGCCATGTATTGGAAAACAGCCCGTTGATTCCCGGACCGAAGAACATATCCGTGACCAAGAGCATGACGGCAACCGACCTGCCGGTTATCCGGATTATGAGATAACCTGCCTTCTCTGTTTACGCCACAGTTGGTAGCTGTTTATCAGATTCTGCCATAAGACGTAGGCTGCCGGCACAATGGAAGAAAGGGGATTGAGGTAGGTCTGCGCCATCCAGATGGCCAGTATGGTGTTTTTCTGCCCCAAGCCCTGGCCGCCTGAAACTGCATCCCCGTAATGCCGCCCAATGCGGTTCCCTAAAGCAAACTGGGCAATGCAAATCACCAACGCCAAGGATGCCATCCACCATTCCTCAGCCCTGTCAGCCCCTTCTTGACGGGCGATGAAATAAACGGTTTTCCCTGTCACAATCATCAAACTGAAAGACCAAAGATAGAAAGACACCATTTGCAGCCTGCCCAACCGCCTGTACAAAACAGGCACCCACCGCTCCAAACCAAAAGCCAGCAGGCAAGGCAATACAAGGACCGGGACAACCTGCCGGCAAATCAGCCATACCGATTCCCAGAAGGTCAAGCCCGCGTTGCCCCCCAACAAAGTAAATATGAGTGGAGAAACCAATGCCACCCCAAAACTGCCAATCAAGGTGTAGGCTGCCAGACAGGCAACATTACCGCCCAGCATACCCGTCACGACTGCCGCAGCCGTCGCTGTCGGCGCCAAGACACAAATCAGGCATCCTTGCGCCACAACGGGGTCAAACCACACCAACACCCCGTACACCAAAATGCACCCAACCACCTGCGCCAATAACAACCACCCGTGCATACGGCTAAAATGCAAGTCGTGCAACGACAACCTGCAATAAGTGATAAAGAGCATGGCAAATATCAGATAAGGGGTCAGGAAAGCCCAATGGTAAACCACCTCATTAAAAAATGCCCCCGTCAACATCGCGATGGGGAGCATCCACGTTTTTAACCTTTGCAACATAGCTTTTGGGAATGAAGGATGAAGGAGGCACCCGTTCATCCTTCACCGTTTATCGTTAATCATTAATCGTTAATCGTTTCTCATACCAGGCAATGAATGCCTCGTTTACCAGACGGTTGCCACCGGGGGTCGGATAGTTGCCTGAAAAATACCAATCCCCGCAATGGTCAGGGCAAGCCCGGTGCAAATCCGCAATGGTCTGGTAAACCACTTTGATTTCCGAGGTACAGCCTTCCGGCGTAATCATCCGGGCTATCTTGTCCGAAATCTCCCTGTCCGTGAACGGGGCATAGATCTCCTTGACATAGTTCACCACTTCCTCTTTCGGCTTCCCTTGTTGTGCCTTGCTTTTCCGGTACACTTCGTCTATCACCCCTTGCATGCCGCGTTCACACAACAAGGCGACTGCCGCATGAAAGGCAATAAATTCCCCCATCCTGGACATGTCTATGCCATAGCAATCCGGGAAACGCACTTGGGGCGAGGAGGATACCACCACGATGCGCTTGGGCTTGTGGCGGCAAAGCATCTTCACAATGCTCTGCTTCAAGGTGGTTCCCCGCACAATGCTGTCATCTATCACAACCACGGAGTCCACTCCTTCGCACACCGTGCCGTAAGTCGTATCGTACACATGGGCTGCCAAATCGTTCCGGCTGTTCCCCTCCGCAATGAAAGTGCGCAACTTGATGTCCTTTATCGCAAGTTTTTCAGTCCTTACTTCCTGTGATAATATCTTCCTTATTTCCCCGGGGGTCAAGGTCTCCTTACCGGCACAAATCAACTCACATTTCCGGTTGTCCAACCATTGCCCCAAGCCTTGCATCATCCCGCAATAGGCAATCTCCGCCGTATTGGGAATGAATGAAAAGATGGTATGCTCCAAGTCTTCTTCCACCGCTTCCAGGATGGCAGGCACCAACAGGCGCCCCAACTCCTTCCGCTCGCGGTAAATATCGCAATCGCTCCCCCGGGAAAAATAAATGCGTTCAAAGGAACAGGGGGCAACGTCATGGGCAGGATGAATGGTGCTGAGCGTCATGCTCCCGTTTCTTTTTACGACCAATCCTTGCCCGGGCAACAATTCTTTCACCACACCGGTAGGCAAATCAAAGACAGTCTGAATGACAGGGCGCTCGGAAGCGACTGCCACCACCTCTTCATCTGCATACCAGAAAGCCGGGCGGATGCCCTGCGGGTCACGGAAAGCAAAGAGGTCGCCACTGCCCACCAAGCCCGTAATCACATAACCGCCATCCCAATGCGCCGAAGCCTCCCGCAAGATACGTTCTATGTCGATATTCTCCTCTATCGCATCGTTCATTGCCTGTCCCTTCAGCCCTTGAGCCTTGAATCCCTGATACAAACGCTCCACCTCCTCGTCTAACAAATACCCCAACTGTTCCAATATGATGAAAGTATCGGCATTGTGCCGGGGATGCTGCCCGCTCGAAACAATAAAATCCATAATCTCATCCACATTCGTGAGATTGAAATTGCCTGCCAGGGAGAGGTTGCGGCTCCGCCAATTGTTCCGGCGCAGGAAAGGATGCAAATAAGACACTCCGGAACGTCCGGTCGTACTATAACGCAAATGCCCCATATACATGTCTCCCACAAAAGGCAATTCTTCTGCACCCGCTTCCGGCTTCACCCGCTTGAAATCCTTTATGGCACGATGCACGGCAGCAAAAATATCCTGTATCGCCCCGGTACCCTCTGCCCTCTCCCGGAATATATATTCTTCCCCGGGAGCAACATCCAATTTCACCGCAGCCATTCCGGCACCTTCCTGCCCCCGATTATGCTGCTTTTCCATCAGCAGGTACAATTTGTTCAAGCCCCACAAAGCGTCCCCATACTTTTTCCGGTAATAGTCCAATGGCTTTAACAACCGGACCATGGCTATTCCACATTCGTGTTTTATGGCATCACTCATAATTATCTTTTATAATACAATTACCTGTTCCCGTACATCTTTTCGTAATATTTCTGGTAGTCGCCGCTCGTCACCTCGTCCAGCCAAGCCTGGTTGTCCAGGTACCACCTCACCGTTTTCTCTATCCCCTCCTCAAACTGCAAACTCGGCTCCCAGCCCAACTCCCGCTGCAGCTTCCGCGAGTCTATCGCATAACGCAGGTCATGCCCCGCACGGTCTGCCACGTAGGTTATCAAGTGCTCCGATGCTCCCACCGGGCGTCCCAGCAGCCGGTCCACCGTCTTTACCAGCACCCGTATCAGGTCGATGTTCTTCCATTCGTTGAAACCGCCGATGTTGTACGTCTCCCCTGCCTTCCCCCGGTGGAACACCAGGTCGATGGCACGCGCATGGTCCTCCACATACAGCCAGTCGCGCACATTCTCCCCCTTCCCATAGACCGGCAGCGGCTTATTATGCCGGATGTTGTTGATGAACAAAGGTATCAGCTTCTCCGGAAATTGATAAGGACCGTAGTTGTTGCTGCAATTCGTCACCAGCGTCGGCAGCCCGTACGTGTCGTGGAAAGCGCGCACGAAATGGTCGCTGCCCGCCTTCGAGGCGGAATAGGGCGAATGGGGCGAGTAACGCGTCTCCTCCGTGAATAGCGTGCCGTCAAACTCCAACGCGCCATACACCTCGTCCGTCGAGATGTGGTAAAACAGCTTCCCTTCAAAAGCCCCCTCCCATGCTTCCTTCGCCGCCTGCAACAACGACAGCGTGCCCAGCACGTTCGTCCGCGCAAACGTGAAAGGGTCACGGATGCTCCGGTCCACGTGGCTCTCCGCCGCTAAGTGGATGACTCCGTCTATCCCGTATTCCCGGAATACCTCCTGCATCCGCCCGTAGTCGCAGATGTCCGCCTTCACAAACACGTAGTTGGGGCAACACTCCACGTCCCGCAGGTTCGACAGGTTACCCGCGTATGTCAGCTTGTCCAGGTTCACTATCCGGCAGTCCGGGTATTTCTTTACAAACAGGCGCACCACATGCGAGCCGATAAAGCCCGCGCCGCCCGTCACCAATATGTTCCTCTTAAACTCCATAATCCCTAATCTTTTAATCGTTAATCACTCATCGTTCATCATTAATCAGTAACAGGCAACGCACCAGCGAATCCTTCCAATAAGGAACCCGCCAGCCAAATGCCGCCTTCACCTTCGTCTTGTCCAGCACGGAAAAAGCAGGGCGCTCCACACGGCTTGGGTACTCACAAGAATGGCAAGGCTGGATGTCGCACCCGTGCCCCGACTGCGACGCTATCTCCTTGGCAAAGTCGTACCACGAGCACACCCCCTCGTCCGAGAAATGGTAAATGCCCTCCTTCCCCGCATAAAGCCTAGCTTCCACGATGGCATGCAGCAGGTCTGCCAGGTCGCCAGCGTAGGTCGGCGTGCCCACCTGGTCGAACACCACGGACAACCGCTCCCGCTCAGACGTCAGCCGCAGCATCGTCTTCACGAAATTGTGCCCGTAGGCGGAATAAAGCCACGCCGTGCGGAACACCAGGTAGCGGCAACCGCTATCCACAACCGCCTGCTCGCCCGCCAGCTTCGTCTTACCGTAAACCCCGAGCGGGCACGTCGCATCCTCCTCCCGGTAAGGCACGTTCCCCCTGCCGCCGAACACGTAATCCGTCGATACGTGCAGCAGCACGGCATCACGCTCACGGCAAGCCAACGCCAGGTTGCCAGCAGCCAAATGGTTGATGGCATCCGCCACAACCACGTCGTCCTCCGCCTTGTCCACGTTCGTGTAAGCGGCGCAGTTCACCACCACCGAAATGCACTCCGCGTCCATGCAGCGGCGCACCGCCTCCAAGTCCGTGATGTCCAACTCAGCCACGTCCGTAAACACGTAACGGCAACTGCCCCCACCGGAAGCCCGACGCCTCAATTCATTCCCCAACTGGCCGTTAGCACCGGTCACCAATACATTGTCCATACAAATCCTCTTTATAGTCAAACAACCAATCCGCATCCTTCAGGCGGGGATGATGCCGGTCCTTCTCCGAGAGCACCACCTCAC
>DXFT01000062.1 GCA_019114285.1 Candidatus Odoribacter faecigallinarum | reverse complement strand
TTAGAAATAGTGCTAACTCCGTCTCTAATGACCGATTGGGGATAAAGGTGTGTTCGGAGATGCCGTGAATGCCCTTCTGGCTGCGGCGGCATACAACTTCAAAAGAGCCATGAGGCTCCTTTGGGCACTTGTCGAAAAAATCAGCGAGACACTTTATTGGAAAAATGTCTCGCTGGCATATGCTTTTTAAGGGACGACTAAATAATCATTATTATTTAGGACTGGCTGATAATTTGATTGTTATGAATAGGTTGATCTTGTGTATGATATGTTAGGGATGTAATTTTTGTCCGAAATATTTTTAAGGTAAAGGAAAAAACAGTAATTTAGCCCATTCCGTTTTAGGAAAAAGGATTAATAATAAAATGTTGTATTTATGAAATTTGTCGTATCAAGTAATACACTGCTGACACGATTGCAGGCGGTGAGTAAGGTGATTGGCGGTAAGCCTGTGCAGCCTATTTTGGATAATATTTTGTTGGTGGCAACAGACGGTATGTTGTATGCAACTGCTTCTGATAAGGAAACAACAATGGAGGCAAAAGTTGAGTTGGAGCGTTTGGAGGAGGAGGGAAAAATAACGATTCCTGCGAAGATTTTGTTGGATATTTTGAAAGAGTTTCCAGAACAGCCATTGACTTTTGAAATTAATACAACGACCAATGAGGTAAAGATTATTTCTGAGAATGGGGAATACACGGTAATGGGCGAAAGTGCTGATGATTATCCGATGCAGGCAGGTTTGAGTGCTAGTGATGCAGACTTGACAACGAAATGCGGTTTGATGTTGGATGGAATTCTGAAGACTGTGTTTGCTACTGCCAATGATGATTTGCGTCCGGTAATGAATTGTATTTTAATAGAGATTAATGAGGATAATTTTACTTTTGTGGCATCAGATGCTCACAAGTTGGTCCGTTATAAACGTTTTGATGGGAAGTGTGAGAATGGGCAGTATTCTTTGATTTTACCCAAAAAGCCAGCTTTGACGCTAAAGAATATATTGCCGAAAGATGATTCAGAATTACAATTTTCTTTTAATGATAAAATGGCTTGTTTTGTATTTGGCAATTATAAGATGACCTCCACGTTAATGGAAGGGCGTTTCCCAAATTATAATTCTGTTATTCCACAAAATAACCCTAAGAAGGTGATTATTGAAAAGAAAGAGTTGTATAATTCATTACGTCGGGTTTCTGTGATGGCAAATCAGGCAAGTAATTTGGTGAAATTTGATCTTTCTGAGGGGAAGTTGATGATTTCTGCTCAAAATGTGGATTATTCTATGTCTGGGCATGAGGTTTTGAATTGTCAATATGAAGGAGAAGCAATAGCTATAGGTTTTAAATCACCTTTTGTATTAGAAATTTTGTCTAACATTGCTTCTGAAAACGTGGAGTTGGAGTTATCTGACCCGACACGTCCGGGTTTGTTCCTGCCCTATGAAAATGAAGATAACGATGAAGATTTGCTGATGTTGTTAATGCCGATGATGGTATAATACTATGAATTTGAATTTACTGAATCCTATTGTTTTTTTTGATTTAGAAACGACAGGAGTAAATATAGCTAAAGACCGGATTGTAGAAATTTCGGTATTGAAGGTGTTGCCTAATGGCAAAGAGGAACAACGTACCATTCGGGTGAATCCAGAAATGCATATTCCTGAAGAAGCCTCCAAGGTACATGGCATTTATGACGAGGATGTGAAAGATTGTCCTACTTTTAAATTAATTGCTAAAGAATTAGCTCGTTATATTGAGGGTTGTGACTTGGGAGGATATAACTCTAATCGTTTTGACATTCCTTTGTTGGCAGAGGAGTTCCTGCGTGTAGGGGTAGATTTTGATATGAGCAAACGTAAGTTTGTGGATGTACAGACTATTTTCCATAAAATGGAACAGCGAACATTGTCAGCAGCTTATCGTTTTTATTGCAATAAGAATTTAGAGGATGCCCATACGGCTGCTGCTGATACAATGGCTACTTATGAAGTTTTGAAAGCACAATTAGATCGTTATGGTGATAAACTGGAGAATAATATAGATTTTCTGAGTAAATTTACAACTCAGAATAATTTGGCTGATTTTGCAGGTTTTATTTCTTATAATGATAAAGGGGAAGAGGTATTCAATTTTGGGAAAAATAAAGGAGTTTCAGTTGCTAAAGTATTGAAGGAGCAACAAGGATACTATGATTGGATAATGAAGAGCGATTTTCCTCTTTATACAAAGAAGGTGTTGACTAAGATTAAATTACGGGACAGCCATTTGTTGAAATAGCTTTAAGATGCGGATTTAAAAAAGGGAAAGATTTTCTTTGCTTTGAGTTAAAAAAAAACTATCTTTGTCCCCGCAATAAAAAGCGCGGTCCAGTAGCTCAGCTGGATAGAGCAACGGCCTTCTAAGCCGTAGGTCGTGGGTTCGAATCCCGCCTGGATCACAAAGATTATGAGGGAGTTACGTTTGATGTAGCTCCCTTTTTTCATGGGAATGGGAAAATTGTTTGAGGTTTTGGGGCGGTTTATGCGGTTGTTTTGGTATTTTTGTTTGCAAGCGGCTTGTAAATGACTCTTTGATGTATATGGAACTTGCTGGGCAATTATAATTGTATCAATATAATTTGATGAGGGTGTGTTGAAATAGACATGCCCTTTGGGTGTCCGCCATTACTTGGAGAAGGCAGGGGCAAATCAAACAACACTTCAGTTGCCCCTCCCGAACACCCCCCTTCCTCCGCCAATGCCAACCAAAGGAAGAACAAAGAATCACCAGAAGTGAACCGGAGATGATACGGGAACAGAACGGGAACAGACCGTGAAAACGATTGAATATGAACGATTAACGGATTATACAAAGAAAGCATCTCCGTCCTGCACGGAAATGCTTCCTTTTATGTTCTATATGTGAACAGATTGCACCACGGCTTTGTTCCCCAAACCATTTTCTCCAATCTTCCAGCGTGGTGTTGTTACGTTACTGTCTGTTGGCTTCTTTGATGCTCCACAGCGATACGTGTTCGTTGCGGTAGCGGGCATTGGGGTTCACTTCCTTCATCTGCTTGAAGAGGATGGCTTTCTGCGGGCAGTTGTGGATGCAGGCAAAGCAGAACTCACAGTCGCCTTCCGTCTTTACGCCCCTCGAAGTCAGTTCGTAGTTGCCCCGGGGACAGACTTCGGTACAGATGCCGCAACCGATGCAGGCGTCTGTGACGGTGAAGGCATCCTGGCTGTGCATCAGGAAACCCGTTTCCGGGTTTACGCCCGATGCCTGCAGGAATCCGGCGTGTTGTTGCCGTTCCAGTTCCGTCACCGGTTCGTGCCAGCGGCGCTGTGCAGCCAGGTCGGTGCGGATGCGCTCCAAGCTTTCGGGGATGTGCTTGTCTATCTTGATTTGCTCGTTCATGTCGAAGTTTGGCAGCCAGTTGTCCACCATAATCATCGTGGTGATGTAGTCGAAGGAGTACCCCGCCTTTCGGGAAATGTCGTCCCATATCTCGACGGAGCTACATTTGCGGTTGCCGTAGGTTAGGATGGCAAACTTGTATCCGGCTTTCAGGTGTGCCTTTTTGATGAACTCCCGCACCATATTGGGTGGCATGTGTCCATAGACGGGATAGACAATGCCGATTTCGTCCGCCTCAAGGGTATAACGGTTTTGTTTCACCAGTTGCGGGATGCTGAGCAGTTCGGTGTGTTCGTCTGCCAGTTCGCGGGCAACGTAGAGGCAGTTGCCTGTCCCTGTGAAATAGAGGATAATGCGTTTTTTTGTGTCCATATTGCATGATGTTAATGTCGGCATGTTTATGCAAGCGGCTCCGGCGATGAGCAATCCCATCCGTTTAAGGGCAGAGCGGCGGGAAATGCCGTTGTTACAGTTCTTGTCCATATCATCGGATTTTAATTGTTTTTTTAGTCAAGGCAAAGTTACGGCGAATCGTCGTGTCCGTCCATACACAGATTACGGTTTGTAGCACCAATTTCAACGAAGGAGCAGGGCAGGTCAAAAATAACAAACCTATTTTACAGAATCTCATACCAATATTCCAGAATGGCATTTCATTTTGCATCGTTTCCCGGAATATTTCCATATTTTTGGACAATCAAATTAAAATGTGGACGAGAATGAGTGAAATACTGGATTTAAAAACGATACACGATTACAACGAGTTTTTGGGGCTGGAAACGCTGAATCCTTTGGTTAGTTTTGTTGATTTTTCAAAAGTGGAGGTGTTGAAACATCGTTGTAAATGCTTTGGCTTCTATGCCGTTTTTCTGAAAGAGAAGATTCACGGGCAGATTACTTATGGGCGTAGTAAGTATGACTATCAGGAGGGAACGCTGGTATTTATCGCTCCCGGGCAGGTGGGGGGTATCAACGACGGGGGAGAGACTGTGCATCCGCAAGGTTACGCCCTGCTCTTCCATCCTGACCTTATCCGGGGTACTTCACTTGCCGGAAAGATGAAGGATTACACGTTCTTTTCTTACGAAGCGAATGAAGCCTTGCATATGTCCGAGCGTGAACGGCAGACCGTCTTCACTTGTTTCGCAGAAATCAGGGAAGAGCTCGGTCACGCTATTGATAAACATAGCCGCAGTATCATTGTTTCAAACATCGAGGTGTTGCTCAACCATTGTCTCCGGTTCTATGGCCGCCAGTTTGCCACCCGCGAAGCGATTAATTCCGATGTCCTCACCCGTTTTGAGGCTTTGTTGAACGGATACTTTGATTCCAATAAACCGGAAAAACTGGGATTGCCTTCCGTTGCCTGGTGTGCCGACCAGCTTCATTTTTCTGCCAATTATTTCGGAGACCTTGTAAAGAAGCAGACCGGCAAGTCTGCTATCGAATACATTCATCTTGCCATAGTCAACAAGGTGAAAGACTGTTTGTTGGAGACGGACAAGACGGTCAGTGAGATTGCTTATGAAGTGGGATTCCAATACCCGCACCACCTGAGCCGCTTGTTCAAGAAAGTGGCAGGATGCACGCCGAATGAGTATAGAATGCAAGGAAGAGCCTGATGATTGTCCACCCGGTTTAATATCCCTGTATGTGACTGCGTTATAGGGATAATCCGTTGTTGTGGATGGCGGGGAAATGCCTGGTGCCTGATTTGAATGGAATAGACGAATAAAAAAAGAGTGAAGTTCATTCACTCTTTTTCATTTGTAGCGGGGACCCGACTCGAACGAGCGACCTTTGGGTTATGAGCCCAACGAGCTACCACTGCTCCACCCCGCAATATCATACAATCCTTACTGAATTGCGGTGCAAAGGTAGGAATTTATTTTTAGATTCCAAATATTTTGCATGAAAATATTTCCATTTTATTTTTACTCCGGATTATGTTTCTCTATTGCTTTGCATTATCTTTGTATTTGCAGTTAAGTATTTAAAATGGAATAATATGATATCACTGAGAAAAATTACGGATTCTGAAGACAAGGATTTTCAAAAATTAATGGAGTTGTATCAGGAAGCGTTCCCGGAAGAAGAACGCCGCGATTTGGCACAATTGGGAGCCATGTTGCAGGCAGAACAGCGTATGTCCTTCAATGCGGTGGAATGTGATGGTAGCCTGGCTGGTTTGTTTGTATATTGGGATTTCGGTACATTCTATTATTTGGAGCATTTGGCTGTATATCCGGACATGCGGAATAAGAAGATAGGGCAGCAGGTTTTGGATTGGATAAAAGGGAATTTGCAGGGATTGCGTTTGTTGGAGGTGGAGCGTGCAGAAACGGAAATGGCTATACGCAGGGTGCATTATTATGAGCGGAACGGATACCGTGTGCTTGATGATGCCTACATGCAACCGCCTTACCGTCAAGGAGGAGAGGATTATCCCCTGTGGTTGATGGGAAACCACTCCGATGCCGATTTGGCAGCAAAAGTGGAGGTGTTGAAAGAAGCGGTGTATTATCGGGGAAGGGAAAAATAAAGTGGAGGCTTTTTAAAAAGGTACAAAGCTAAAAACCGACAAACAATGAAAACAAAACAAGAGAACGGGCAGGGCATTACGCCGGGGAATGCTTTCATTACCCGGGTGCAGGTCAGCGCGGATGCCGGACAGGACTATCGTGGAGAAAGGGACTATCGTACAGTTTTTCATGTCACGGAATTAGAACGCTTATATGTGGATGTTTCTGTCCTCAACAAGCGGGTTGGCGAGGAGGCTTGGTCTGGCGTATTGTCTTTTCGCTTGCTGTACCTGGCGGAGGGAAAGGCGGTTTGCTTGTCTGATAAACAAGTGAATCTGAAATTTGCTGCCGGCGGTGCGGAAGGCATATATTCCGGATGCTTTGCCAAAGAAGATTTGCCTGGCGATGGTTGGCAGGAAGGAGTATATCGCGTGGAGGTGGAGATGGAAGGATGTAAAGTGCAGTCCGAGGACATTTACTTGGAGCCGGGAGACGGCAAGGCAGCTTCTTCTTTCCGGATTATCCATGCCGCTTTGGACCGCGTGTGCGGGGAAACGGAAGAGATGGCTGCGCGTCGTGCCCATTCTTTCCGGATGATGGCGAAAGACGGCTTGGAAAATGTGCGTTTCCTCTTGGTCGCGCAGAATCTGCTGGGCAAGGAATGGGTGTATGAATTTATTATCCGGGTGGTGGCCCGTGATGGAAGGTTGAAAGCAGCCCGGAGGGCGAAGGCAGCCCAATTTATGAAAGACCAGGCTGGAAACAGCCTGCTGTGTTTTGGCATGGATTTGGGCGCCAACCTGGCAGGAGAGGAAGGGGAATATACTGTCCTGGTGTCCTTTGGGGGAGAAGTGGTGCTGGCGTTGCCTTTCGCAATAGGTGAAAAAGATATGCCCTATGATTTTGGGGAAGAGATTGCCTCCGGAGGAATGATGGCAACTTTGAGGCAAGACGTGCCGGTGCAATATTCAGCAGAGGCAAAAGAAGAAATTATGGACCGTTTATACCGCTTGGTGGGTTTGCGGAAAGTAAAGGAAGAAATTACCCGTATCATGGAATACGCTGAATTTGTTTGCTTGCGTCGCGAGCATGGATTTCAGGCGCAGGTGCCCTCTTTGCACTTGATATTCTCGGGGCATCCGGGTACGGGCAAAAACACGGTCGCTGCCCTCATGGGCGAACTTTACCATGCCTTGGGGCTCTTGTCCAATGGGCGGGTGAACCGTTTCAGGCGACAGGACTTGGTGCAGGACGGCAAGGCAGTGGAAGAGGAACTTGTCCGTCGTGCCCTGCAAGCCAGCCAAGGGGGAATCCTTTTCATCGAAGACGCGGCAGACCTTTTCTGTCCGGAGGACAGGGGAGACCGTGGAGTAGTGGCGTTAGGGACGCTCTATTCGATTTTGGTGCGTGAGCATCCCGAAGTGATGGTCATCCTTGCTGATGCGGAAGAACGGATGGACGCCATGCTGGAAGCCTTGCCCGACTTGCAGAAAATATTCACGAAACGGCTCTGTTTTGAGGATTACACGCCGGAGGAACTGATGGAAATCACCCGGCACAAGCTGGAACAGTTGCAATACCGTTTTACGCCGGCGGCAGAAGAAAAATTCCATAAACAATTGCAGGCAGCTTGTGCCACCCGCCAGCTGGACTTCACCAACGGGAGGTACATTGACGAACAGATTGAAGAAGCCGCACGCCAGATGGCACGCCGCCTGATGTCCGCCCCACACGGCGAATACAAAAAAGAGGACCTCATGCTTATCCGCGAGGAAGACATAGTCACACCCGTGGCGGGTGACCCGGAGAAACCGCTCGAAGCGTTGAATGCCATGGTGGGGTTAAGCCAATTGAAGCGCAGCATCGTGCAACACTTGAATTACGTCTATTTCATCCGTGAACGCCAGAAACAGGGATTCTCGGATGTCCTCCCGCCCTTGAACATGATATTCATGGGCAATCCCGGCACGGGGAAAACCACTGTCGTCAAGATGATGGGGGAGATATACAAGGCTGCCGGCATCCTCTCCCGCCAGGACGTGCTCATTCAGGACGCCCGGAGCCTGATGGCGGAAACCAATATCCCCCCTGCCCAGTTGGCAGAATCCCTGCTTGACGCTGCGGCAGGCGGAATCCTTTATCTCAGTTACGCCGACGCGCTGGCCCAGACGGACTACGGCTTGGCGTTGTTCGAGGAACTGCTTGCCGGCATGCCGGATGACGAATGCGGCGGCACGCTGGTTGTCCTGGGAGGCTATCCGGACAGGATGCAGCAACTGCTCAAGGCATACCCCTCTTTATCTACCTATTTCCCATACGTCTTCCATTTCAACGATTACACGCCTGAAGAACTGCTTCGCATTGCGGAGAACAGGTTGGAGCGGAAACATTACCTCCTCCAGCCCAAGGCACGGGAAGCTTTGGCGGGGCTGATTCGGAAAGCCTGCGAGAACCGGGACAGGAACTTCGGCAATGCCCTCCTCGTGGAAAAAATAGTGGAAATGCTCATCCACAACATGTCAGACCGCACCATGCGCATTCGCCGCGGGGGAACCTTGACCCGGCAGGACCTTTCTACCGTCCGCGAAGAGGATGTGCCGGCAGAACTCTTTCCCCTTTCGCATCTCTTGCAGGCGGCTTTCGATGAAAAGGAAATCTCTGCGGCGCTGGAGGACTTGAACCGCCTGGTCGGGCAACCCGGCATAAAAAAACAAATCAACGACTTTGTGGAGCTGGCAAGGCATTACAATGCAGAAGGCACCAAGCTCAGCAGCAAAATGTCCCTGCAATGGTGTTTCACCGGCAACTCGGGCATGGGCAAAGGGACTGTGGCGCGCATCATCGCCCGCCTTTACCAGGCGATGGGCATCATCTCCACGGGGCAGGTTTGGCCTTTCAAAGTAGAACGGATGGTCGGGCTTACGGAAGAAGAAGCGCAACGTAGCGTGGGAGAGGCATTGATGCGTGCAGAAGGCGGAATACTCCTCTTTGACGAAGACTCGCCGAAGCTCGAAAAAGCTGCCGGCTTGCGCGAACGGGTGCGTGCCATCCTGATGAACCAGCTGGCGGAACGCCCCGGTTCCCAAATCATCATATATGCCACTCCTCGCGGGAGGGCGGCAGGATTGAACGGCGGAGCGGAACAAATGTCCGAAGTCGTAAATCTTCTTGTCTTCGAGGATTACACCCGCGAGGAACTGATGGACATCCTGAAACGGCGCCTGCAAAAAGAAAACATGAAAATGACAACTACGGCACGGCAATACATGAACGATTTCCTTGCCACCCTCGTGGCAACGGAAGAACGCAGCCATGCCAGCTCGCGCGTGATGCGCATCGTTGCCGATATGATAGTCCGGAACTGTCTCCAGCGCTCGGCAAAAGGCAGCCGCAAAGGAAAAGCGGGCAGTGTGCTCTCCGTGCAGAAACAGGATGTCTCCATGTTTGATGAGCAATTCGTCGCCGGCATCATGAAAGAACGGAAACGCATCGGCTTCGTCTGACAAACCGTCGGGTAACAGGAGGGAAGCCTTCTCCCTTGTTTGCCAGGATTGTAGCCTTGCGCCTTCATTTTTCTTTCCGGCTTCTTCCGGAAATTTTAATCATTGCTTCAGCTTTTTTCCCCGGGATGCCCCGGGGCTTTTTTTTGCCCTTTTCCTGGGCGTTCCCCTCATGTTGCTTGTGGGTTGCTTGTAGGTTTCTTATAGGATGCTAAATAGCAAAAGTAGATATTTTATTTCATATATCCAAGTGAATTCCATATTATCTCCATCAGAGAAAGGGGATGATAAGGAGTTAAGAAGGAAATAAAAAGGAATTAAGAAGGGAATATCTATAAGAAACCACAGAGCAACCTACAAGCAACCCATGAACAACCAAGGGGAAAATGGGGAGGTTGCCATATGCGGATAAACGGGATGCCAGGGCTCGGATAATAAAAAAGCTGCCCGGTGTGTGCCGGACAGCTTGTCGAGGAAATGAAAGATGATGAGCTTTGTTTAGTTATTTGCCTAAAAGTTCACATACTTCCTGATATACATGTTCTCCCGTGAAGCCGAATTTCTCGTCCAGGACCTTGGCAGGTGCGGAATAACCGAAGTGGTCAACCCCGTGGATGCGCCCCTTGTTTCCTACCAGTCCTGCCAGCGTGACGGAAAGTCCGGCGGTCAGTCCGTATTTCGGCAGGGCAGCGGGAAGGACACGTTCCTGGTAGATTGCCGACTGGGCACGGAACAGGCCTTCGGAAATGACGGATACCACTTGCGTCGTGATGCCTTTGCGTTCCTTCAGCAGGATGGAGGCATCGATAAGGGTGGACACTTCCGAACCGGAAGCGATGAGCACGACATCGGGTGTTGCGCTGTTGCGTGCCACGATATATGCGCCTTGTTCTGCTTGCAGGGCTGCGTTATAGCGGGAACCTTCAGCCGGGAGGTCATTCACGTTTTGCCGGGAGAGGACGAGGGCTGTAGGCGTGGCGGTGTTTTCCATTGCCATTTTCCAAGCGACGGAAGTTTCGGCAGCGTCAGCCGGCCGTAAGGCGAGCACGCTCATTTTCCCGTGGTGGTTATGTACTTTTTCCATGAGTCTCAGTTGGGCTTCATGTTCGATGGGTTGGTGCGTGGGTCCGTCTTCACCTACCCGGAAGGCGTCATGCGACCAGATGTATTTGACCGGCAGTTCCATGAGCGCGGACATCCGGAGGGCAGGTTTCATGTAGTCCGAGAATACGAAGAAAGTGCCGCATGCCACGAATATGCCGCCGTGGAGGGCAATGCCGTTGCAGATGGCCGCCATGGTGAGTTCGGCAACTCCGGCTTGCAGGAATTTGCCGCTGAAGTCGCCGCGCACGATGTTGCGCGCCCCTCCTTTGATGAAGCCGTCGGTCTTGTCAGAGTTGGAGAGGTCGGCGGAGCTGACAATCATGTTGTCCACTTGTTTGGCGAGTTCTGTCAGCACGTCTGCTGATGCAGCCCGCGTTGCGATGTTTGCCTTGTGGATGATGGCTTTGTAGTCAATGGGGGGGATTTCGCCGGATATGTAGCGGCGATAGCGGACGGCTAATTCCGGATTGGCTTTTTCCCATGCGTTTTGGGCTTCTTTTTTAAGACGCACGTAAGCCCTTTTGTTTTCCAGTGCCTGGTTGTACATTTCCTGCACGTCCGGGAATACCTCGAAAGGATGTTGCGGGTCGCCGCCCAGGTTCTCGATGGTTTTCTCGATGGAAGCCCCGGCAGCTGTCAAGGGTTGTCCGTGTGTGGATACTTTGTTGGAAAAGTCCTCTCCGTTGGGGCCTTTTGCCCCTTTCCCCATGAGGGTGTGCCCGATGATGAGGGTGGGGCGTTGTGTCTCTGCCAGTGCCAGGCGCAGGGCTGTACGGATTTCTTCTGCTTCGTTGCCATTGATGGAAATGACGTTCCAGCCCCATGCTTTGTATTTTGCCGCAGTGTCTTCCGTGGTGACTTCATCGACTTTGGTCGAAAGTTGGACGTTGTTTGCATCGTAGAACATGATGAGGTTGGAGAGTCCCAATGTTCCGGCAATTCGTCCGGCGCCTTGTGAGATTTCTTCTTGGATGCCTCCGTCTGAGATGAAGGCGTAGGTCTTGTGTGACATCCATTCGCCGAAGCGGGCAACCAGGAAGCGTTCGGCTATGGCGGCTCCCACTGCCATTGCATGTCCCTGTCCCAGAGGTCCGGAGGTGTTCTCAATGCCGTGCAGCACGTCACGTTCGGGATGCCCCGGGGTGGCGCTGCCCCATTGGCGGAAGTTTTGCAGGTCTTCTGTTGTAAATTTGCCAATAAGGCTTAGCGTGGCATATAGCATGGGTGACATGTGGCCGGGGTCGAGGAAGAAGCGGTCGCGGTTTTCCCATGTGGGGTCGTCCGGGTCAAAATTCAAGAATTCAGAATAAAGTATGTTCATGTAATCGGCTCCGCCCATGGCGCCTCCGGGATGTCCCGATTTGGCTTTTTCTACCATGGCTGCTGCCAGTATCCGGATGTTATCCGCTGCTCTGTCGGTTGTCGTTTTCATATCTTGTCAAATTTATTTTTTTGTCCGTGCAAAGGTACGTATATATTTTGTAAATGTATGCATATTTGGTTAAAGGTTCAAATCCTTGTATTGGTGTTCCCACCATGCCGGTTTGCCTTTCAGGTATTTGGCGAAGTAGGAGAGGATGGTGTTGTTCCACAGGATGCGTTGGTCGTATTCGACTACGGCATGGTCGGCGTCTTTGACAAGTACCAATTCCGCGTCTTTCCCCAGGAGTTTCAGGGCAGTATAGAATTGGATGCTTTCCCCTGTGGGGACATTGACGTCTGCCGTACCGTGTATCAGCAGGATGGGCACTTTTACTTTGTCGGCATTGAACAGCGGGCTTTGGTCCACGTAGATGTCGCGCCGGTTCCAAGGGAAGGAATAGGCACTGGCATTGGTGCTGTAACCGTATCCCCAATATCCCTCGCCCCAATAGCTGGAGATGGAGGATATGCCGGCGTGTGAGATGGCGCAGGCGAAAAGGTCGGTTTGCGTGGTCAGGTATTCGGTGGTGAACCCGCCGTAAGAAGCCCCCATGCAGCCGATGTGCTTGGCATCAATGAACGGATGGGCTTCTGCAAATGCCCGGACGGAAGTGATGATTTCATCTGCAGTCGTTTTGCACCAATTGTTCTGGTGGCGTGCCGAAAATTCCTGCCCGTAGCCGATGGCGCCGGAAGGCTGGAGCACATAAACCACGTAGCCGTTTGCCGTGTAAAGGTTAAAGGGCCAGCGGCCCCCGAAGGAACGGGAGACGGGGGTGGTCCCGCCGTAATAATAGACTATCAGCGGGTATTTCTTGTCGGGGTCGAAGTCCGCAGGGAGGTAATAGCGTCCGTCAATGACGGTGTTTTTATTGTAGGTGTAGTCCCAGTCTTTCATCTCGCCGAAAGTGATGTCCTGGTATTGTTCGGCGCAAGGGCTGTCCCAGAGGGCGGATTTTGCCGTGGTAAGGTCGCAGGTGTAAATCTGTACCGGCGAGTGGACGGTTGTGGAGGTGAACATCATGGTCCCGGCGTTTTGGGCAAGGGTGAACGCCTGTATCATGTCCCCCGGGCAGTCCATCCGGGTAAATTTGCCGTTGGCATAGCAGTAAAGGCGCACGAAGTCCGCTTCGGTGACTTTGGCGTAAATGTTTCCGTTGGTATGCCATACGGCTGTTTCGACGGAAGGGTCAAAATCCCGAGTGATAGGCTCAACCTTTTGGGACGCGAGGTCATAGATGTAAAGTTGCACGTCGTATTGGTTGGGGATTTGCTTTTTGCCTATTTTTTCCCCTATGCTGCCAAAAGCGGAGGGGCCGCCTTGTACCAGGAGTTTTTTGCCGTCAGGGGAGAAGCTGCAATAGATGGAATAGTTCCTGTCTTTCCACAAGGTATCGATGCGTTGGGATTCCATGTCCATCAGGTAGATGCTTTGCTTGTCGTAGGGGTATTCACTGTAATCGGGGCGCGAGGTGGAGAATAGCAACTGTTTGCCGTCGTGGCTGATGTCCATAAGTGAAGTTGCCAGGTTCCCCCAGGTGAGGCGGGTGTGCATGCCGGTGGCAAAGTCGTATTTATAGAGGTAGCTCCGGTTGCGGAAATAGGCTTGACGGTCTTCGATGGCTGCCAATTTGCGCAATTCCCATTGGGGTTCGGCGTAACTTTCGTTTTTGGAATAGATGAGGTAAGTGCGGTCAGGAGACCAGGTGTAGTTGCTGATTTCTCTGTCTTCCCGGACAAGGCAGGTTTGTTGCTGTTTTTCTATGTCATAGGCAAGCAGTGAACGTCCGTTCCCTTCGCTGATGAGGAAGGAAAGTGCGTCTTTGCCTGGAATCCATTGCAGGTTGCTGATGGTGTTCCCATAGAAAGTATAGACGATTTCTTTGTCAGCCACACGGTAAACGTATGTGTTGGCGTTGGTTTTCCCGTCTGACGTATTGGTGATGCCGATTAAGGCATATTTGCCGGAATCCGACAGGTAAAGACGGCTGACATTTTTGCCGTTAAGGACGTCATATATGCATTTGCCCCGTTTGGGAGAGAGGGAGAAGCGGACATCTTCTCCGGCGAATTCTTTGTCTGCCTTAAAGCGGGCGTATAAGGTTTTCCCTCCTGAGGAGAGCGATTTGACGATGAGGGTGTGTTTGCCCGGAATCCATTCCACCGGGATAGTCTTTGTTGTTTTGCCCATATCAGTGGTGGCAGCCTTTTTTTCACCGTCAATGTATATTTCTGCCGGTCCGAAAAGTTGGAATTCAAGCTGCCCGCTTATCCAGTCCGGATTGCTGATATAGGAGGCAAAATGGCAAAGGCTTTGTTTGCCGTTTCCTGCCGGGGCAACGGCCGTGTCTTGCTCCATTTGCGCGACAGTCCATTGCAATGAGCCTTCCTGCCTGCCTTGGCAGGGATGCAGGGCATGGATGTTCATGCCGTCGTATTCTGCCAGCATGGCATCGGTGAATGTTTTTTCCCTGACATTTTGGATTTCACTAAGAGCAGGCTTTTCTACCGCAACGGGAGTGAGCGCCAGCCATTCTTTTATGTTTTGGGCTTGGACGCTGATGCTGCCTGCAAGCAATAAAGAAATAAAAATACTTTTCATGTGTGATTGGGTTTATTAAATGTTTGTATTTTAACTTGTCTATTCTAACATGGAATCATGGCGGCTGACTTTCATCACCCCGCTGATGTGTTTTAACCGCGAGATGAGTTGTTCCAGATGCTCTGTGTTGTCTATCAATACGGTGACCTGGCCTTCAAAAATGCCTTCCGCAGAATTGACGGAGATGCCTCTCAACTGGGTATGGGGAGCCTTGGCAATCAGTTCCGTGATTTTTGTGATAATTGCCGGGTCATCTTTCCCCATCAGGTTCAGTACGGTCTGGTAAGAGGTCGCTCCTTCATTTGTCCATTGGGTTTTGACAATCCGGTACGGGTAGCGGCGCATCAGTTCTATGGCATTCTTGCATCCCCGGCGGTGGACCTTGATGCCTTCGCCGATGGATACAAAGCCGATGATGTCGTCCCCATACACGGGATTGCAGCAACGGGCAAATTTGTAGTCCACATTGTCCACATTCTTGTCTATCAGCAACACGTCTTCCAAAGATTTTTTAGGCTGGTCCACTTTGATGTCCTTGCGGGGCTGTGGGGCAACCTGTTTCTCTTCGGTGTGGGTAAGGATGTCCTTGATATCTGCCAAGTCATGTTTGCCGGTGGCAATGCCATGGTAAAGGTCGAGGGCATACTTGTATTTGTAGTGCTGCATGAGTTTGTGCACCAGTTCTTCCGTATATTCGATTTTCCAGTTCTTCAGCCTGCGGAGCAGCATCTCCCGCCCGATGTCCGCCTGGTGGTTTAATTCTTCATTCAGGAATTGGCGTATCCGGCTTCTTGCCTTGGACGTAATGGCAAAGTTCAGCCAGTCGGCTTTGGGTTGCTGGTTGGCAGCGGTGAGGATGGAAATCTGGTCTCCATTCTTCAGGACATAGCGCAGGGTTTCGTTTTTATTGTTCACCGTCCCGCCGACGCACTTGTTGCCGATATTGGAATGGATGGCGTAGGCGAAGTCCAACAGCGTGGCGCCTGCCTGCAGGGTGACCAAGTCCCCTTTGGGGGTGAACACATGCACTTCTTTATCCTGGAGGTTGATTTTCATGTCGTCCAGCAGGTCAATGGCGTTGTTCTCCGTGCTTTCCAGGATTTCCCGCAACTCGTTCAGCCATTTTTCCAAGATGGAGTCTGAAGTTCCCCCTTTGTATTTCCAGTGTGCGGCAAATCCTTTTTCGGCAATTTCATCCATCCTTTCCGTGCGGATTTGGACTTCTACCCAACGGTTGCGCGGTCCCAAGACAGTAGTCTGCAAGGATTCGTATCCGTTGGATTTCGGTACGGATATCCAGTCTCTCAGCCGTCGAGGATTGGGCATGTACTTGTCTGTCACGATGGAATATACGCGCCAGCAATCCGGTTTCTCATTCTCCCCCGTGCTGTCAATGATAAAGCGCAGGGCGAAAATATCATAGATTTCCTCGAATTCCACCTGGCTTTTCCGCATTTTGTTCAGGATGGACGCGATGGTTTTCGTGCGGTATTTCATTTTGTATTTGATACCCCGTTTGTCCAGTTCCTCGCGGATGGGTGCGGCAAATTCGGCGATATAGGCTTCGCGTGCCGCCTTGGATTCCTGCAGTTTCTGTTCGATTTCACGGTAAATTTTGGGGTGCATATAGCGCAACGCCCGGTCTTCCATCTCAGACTTGATATTATAC
>DXFT01000061.1 GCA_019114285.1 Candidatus Odoribacter faecigallinarum | reverse complement strand
GTTGTGAACAACGGGTTGGAGCGGTCGAGCAGGGTTTTCAATTGTCCGCTCAGCTCGTAATAATAGATGGGCGTGGCAAAGGCGATGGCATCTGCCTCATACATTTTCTGTACGATGGCAGGGGCGTCGTCTGCAATGACGCACTTTTGTGTCTGCTGGCAAGCTAAGCAGCCTCGGCAGAAATGCAGTTCCTTGCCTTTCAGCGTGACGGTCTCAACTTCATTCCCCGCATCGGCAGCCCCGCGGGCAAAGGCTTCCGCCAAAGCGTCCGAATTGCTTCTTTGGCGAAGGCTGGATGTGATAATCAGTACTTTTTTCATAGTCTTTCCTCCTCATATAAATAGATGCAACAATTCAATTGTTCTTTTTTACAAGAGCAAAGGTAAATGAAAAGCCCCACAACATGATTGCTGTGAGGCTCAAATGTTATTGCTGAAAAGTTCAAGTTACGAAAAACTTCCCACTGCGGTCGGAGGAATTCCGTATTGTTTTTTAAAAGCATTGGAAAAATGCGACTGGTTTTTGAAGCCCACTTGCAGATAGACGTCCCCGATTTTCTTGCCGCCTTCCCGCATCAAGGTGTAAGCCGCTTCCAGGCGTTTGCGGATAAGCCATTTCTCCGGGGTCAGGTCGCTGATTTTCTTGAAATCACGTTTGAACGTCGCCAAGCTCCTCCCCGTATAATGTGCCAAATCCTCCATCGAAAATTCGTACATGTAGTTTTTTTCCAGAAAGTCCAGAATATCGATTTTCCAAGGGGCATTGAAATCAAACAGTGCGGTGGCAAAACGCTTGTCAATGTGCAACAAGGCGAGCAGTCCCTCCTGCAATTTCAGCTGCATGAAATCGTCTTGTGGCTTCACTTCCGGGTCGAAATACGGGGTCATGGAGGCAAACAGGCTGGTGATTTCTGCCGTCTGGGGCAGCTTCACCACTTCCGCTTCCCATTTCGGGTTGTCTGCCCATGTCTTGTATTGCTCGAAGCGGCTGTACATTTCCTTGAGGAACTGGCGGGTGAACATCAGAAAGATGCCACAGTAACGTTCCCCGTCGCATGCCTTCTTGTACATCGTGATGTGGTGGTCCCGGGGAATAAACACGCATTCCCCTTTCCCGACATGGATTTGCTCCTTGCCGTTGTCTAATACCATCTCGCCGGAATAAACATAGTTCATCGCAAATTCCCGTGAGCGGTGGATGCAACTGCTGGCATCGTCGTAAAAGAAGCTGTAAAACACATTGTTGTAGTTGAAGATGATCTTCAGTGGTTCTGCCGTTTGTGTTGGGGTCTCTTTTTGCATCGTTAGGATATTTTATCGGTTCTTTCGCTGCAAAGTTATAAAAAACAATTCCGCTTTTTATATTATCTTTGCGTGTCTATCTGAATAAATGAATTTGCCATGTTGTCAAAGAAGAAACAAATCCTTTTTTCCGCCCTGCTGGGTGTTATCCTTTTGGTCGTGATTTTTATTCCCAAGCGTCGTGATATCGCGACCTTGGACGAGGTGGAGCTGACCGATACGGCGGAAGTGCAGGAGATTGTGTATAAATACGGCATTCCCGTGGACGATTACGAAGTGGATTACGGGATTGTGGAGCGCAACCAGAGCCTTTCCGTCATCCTCGAGGAACACGGGCTTTCTGCCCGTAACGTTTATGACCTGGGCAGGGCGGCAGATACGGTCTTTGACGTGCGGAAAATCAGGAGCGGGCAGGCGTATGCCTTTTTCACTACCCGTGACAGTTTGCCGGAGCCTGCTTTTTTCGTTTATGAGGAAGACGCCAAATCCTACGTTGTCTTTGACCTGCGTGGCGATTACCGGGTCTATCGGGGCGAGAACCCCGTGGAATGGGTACGCAAGGAAGCTCGGGGAACGGTGGAATCTTCCCTTTGGGTTGCCATGCAGAACAGTGGTGCCAATCCCCTCCTGGCAGTGACCCTTTCCAATATCTTTGGCTGGACCATCGACTTCTTCGGTTTGCAGAAAGAGGATGAATTCCGGGTAATTTACGAGCAGGAATACGTGGATGGCAGGGAATTGCAGAATTTTCATGTCCTTGCCGCCTCCTTCCGCCACGAGGACAGCACCTATTATGCCATCCCCTTCGTGCAGGACGGCGAAGAAC
Source organism: Candidatus Odoribacter faecigallinarum (assembly GCA_019114285.1). GTDB lineage: Bacteria > Bacteroidota > Bacteroidia > Bacteroidales > Marinifilaceae > Odoribacter > Odoribacter faecigallinarum. Next base: position 1,296 of record DXFT01000061.1, on the reverse strand, counting down.
TCTACTACAACGAGACGGGCAACAGCCTGGAGGGAGCCTTCTTGAAAGCGCCTTTGGACTTCTACCGCATCTCCTCCCGTTTCTCCAACAGCCGCTACCATCCCGTCCTGAAGCGCTACCGCGCCCATCACGGCGTGGACTATGCCGCCCCCACGGGCACCCCCGTCTATGCCGTCGGCAGCGGCAAGGTGATTGCCAAGGGCTACCAGGCAAACGGCGGTGGCAATTACATCAAAATCAAGCATAACAGTATTTACGTGACAACGTATATGCATCTTTCCCGTTTTGCCAAAGGCATCAAGGTAGGTTCCACGGTGAAGCAGAAAGAGGTCATCGGCTATGTCGGTTCCACGGGGCTCTCCACGGGTCCCCACCTCGACTTCCGCGTCCATGAGAACGGCAAGCCAATCAACCCCTTGACCATCAAATCCCAGCCCAAGAAACCCATCAGTCCGGCTAACATGCCGCAATTCACCGTGGTGCGCGACTCCGTAGTCCGCCTTCTGGAGACGTTGGCTCCTGCTGCGCTCGCTGTGCAGGACACCCTCTCCCTGCCCGCGGTGTAATGGCGCGTCTGTGGGCAGGTCCCTTTTTGTCCCGTCTTCCCTTGCGTTCTGCGTTTTTCCCTCCGGCAGTTTTCCGGAGGGAAAAGCAAGGTTGTCTCCGGGGTGTCCGTAGGAGAACTCTCCTTCACGCTGCTGTCACGTTCGAATCACCTTGCACAAATGAGCACCGTCATAGCACTGTGATGGCATCCGGATAGCCCCTGCCGGCGGGTTTTGCGCGGGGTCTGCCTGGCGTCTGCCCGGAGCGAACGGGGTGTTCCCTTGGCTTCCGCCACTGGCTTTTGTTGTTGTGCCTCCTACTGCAAAACCTATGCCATGCCTGTAATCCCCCTGCTCTCTGCCTGCTGGCATCTCATGGGATACAAGTAAAGCAACAATAATGCCTGTTTTATTTCAAAGTAAGCAAAGTTGTTTTTTATTCCATATCTATTCGTTCTCTTTTCGATTTTAATCGAATGAGAATCGAATAATAATCGAAGAACAAACGAATATAGAAACTCTGACATAACTCTAATTTATATTTGATTTAACAATAATACATAGCTCTGCTATAGCTTACCCTGCACGCGATGGTAATCATTCCTTTAGGTTATCAGATTGATAATTTTTCTTTATATTTACAGCCGTGTAAATAAAGAATCAAGCGATATGGGAATAGTGCCTTTGAATATGTTCCGGTATGCGGCAATTATCCGCCACATCAAGCGGGAACGGTATATTTCGATGGAAA
>DXFT01000060.1 GCA_019114285.1 Candidatus Odoribacter faecigallinarum | reverse complement strand
ATTAGGTTGTTTATAAGCCGCCACTGCCAACTGGTCACAGCGTTCATTCTCCGGATTGGCAGCATGCCCTTTTATCCACACAAAGCGGACCCGGTGCAACCGGTAAACTTTCAAAAACCGTTGCCACAGGTCAGGGTTCTTCTTGCCCTTGAACCCTTTCTTCTCCCAACCGAAAACCCATCCTTTTTCCACAGCGTCCACCACATAACGGGAATCCGAATATACTGTCACCTCCATTCCGGGAAAGCGCAGAGCCTCCAATCCCAAAATCACCGCAAGAAGCTCCATGCGGTTATTGGTTGTTTTGCGGAAACCGAAAGACAATTCTTTCCGCAGATTCCCCGCCTTCAATACCACTCCCAAGCCTCCCGGACCGGGATTCCCGCTTGCCGCCCCATCCGTATAAATAATCACTTGATAAGCCATACGCTCAATTATCTGCCACAAAGGTTGTGTATTTCATACAAAGTTGCGCCGCCCGCAAGGGGCAGCGCAACTTTCATTTCTCCTGTCATTCCGCATCCAATTCCAATACGCCTTTCTTGATACCCTTTGCCGATGCCTCAAAGCGAATCTTGCCAGCCTTCTCCGAAGACTGGACAATGGCTGTCAGCATCCCGTTGAACAACGGCATTTCTTTGCCGTGGAAAACGTAGGTACACGTTGGATCACCGTTGGCAGCTGCCCGGTAAGTCCCGGCTCCCTTCACATTGAAACGAATCAAGTGCTGGGCATTGGGACAAAGGTTGCCCTCAGCATCCACCACCTTGACGGTGACAAACGCCAAGTCTCGCCCATCTGCTTCCAATACCACCCTGTCTGCCTCCATCTCGATGTGGTGCGGCTTGCCTGCCGTATGGATTTCCCGCTCCGCAGCAGGGTTGCCGTCCTCGTCGTATGCCACGACTTTCAATGTCCCCGGTTCATATTTCACGTCCTTCCACATCAGGCGGTAACGCTCCTGCTTCTTAAAGGTATTAAGCGCCTCCTTGTCTTTTGTGTTTTCCGTCGTTATCTCCATATTCTTCGTCCGCTTGCCCTGGCTCTTGCCATTCACGAACAACTCGGCGGAAGGATAGTTGGTGTAAACAAATACGGGAGTTACTTCCCCTTCCCTGCCTTCCCAATTCCAATGAGGCAGGATATGCAGTGTCTCCTCGTCCGGATTCCAATGGCTACGGTAGAGGTAGTACCTGTCCTTGGGCAGCCCGGCAAGGTCCACAATGCCAAACAGGGAACTGTGGCTTGGCCAATCGGAATAATAAGGCGTCGGCTCGCCCAGATAATCGAATCCCGTCCACACAAACTCCCCAATGCACCAGGGAAATTCATCGTAATTCAGGAAATCATCCTCCGGAAGTCCGCCCCAACCGACATGCTCCACATCGTATGAGGAAGCCTGGTGGTCCGGGTATTTATACATCACCCGGCGCTCCAGAGGAAATTTGTAAACACCCCGCGAACTGAGGGCGGACACCGTCTCCGCCCCCAACACCAATTGCTGGGGCAGCAAGTCGTATGCTTTCTGGAAGAGGTAATAATGGTAATTCATTCCTGCCACATCCATGAGCGAAGCAAAACCGTTTGCCATCACCCCTTCCACATTGTTCATCCCTTGTGTCACAGGACGGGTAGGGTCTTCACGGTGGCAAATGTCCCGCAGGAAACGGGCGGTCTTGCATCCCCCTTTCGCTCCCTGTTCAGGAATCTCGTTCCCGATGCTCCACATCACTACGCAAGGATTGTTCCGGTAATGGCGCACCAAATTCACCATATCCTTCTCCGCCCATTCGTCAAAAAGCAAATTATACCCGTTCTGGCATTTCGGCAATGCCCATTCGTCAAAAGATTCCGCCATCATCATGAAGCCCATCTCGTCACAGGCATCCACAAGTTCCGGCGCCGGCATGTTGTGGGAAGTGCGGATGGCGTTGCATCCCATGTCCTTCAATATCCTTAACTGGCGCACAATGGCTGCCTTGTTCACGGCTGCCCCCAAGGGACCGAGGTCATGGTGCAGGCACACGCCTTTGAACACGGTGCGCTTCCCGTTCAGGAAAAATCCCTTGTCGGGCACAAACTCAATCGTGCGGATGCCGAAACGGGTCTTGTACTCATCCTTCAGCGTTTCCCCCGCATACAAGCGCGAAACGGCAGTATAAAGCGCCGGTGATTCCGGACTCCACAATGCCGGTTTCTCCACCACCAGTTCCTGGTTGAACACATTGTAATCACAATCCCGGAGGACACTTTCCACCGTTGCCACCTTCGTTCCCTGCGCATCCAGGATGTCCGTCACCAAACGGTAATCCCCTGCCGTAGAACCTTCCGGACGCACAACCGTGGTCTTCAAATCCACTTTGGCATATTCGTCCGTCACCATCGGGGTGGTCAGCTGGGTTCCCCACACGGGAACATGGGCATCCTCCGTCACAATCACATGTACATTCCTGTAAATACCGGCTCCCGGATACCACCTCGATGATTCAGGCAGGTTCTCCAGCCGCACGGCAAGCGTGTTTTCCCCGTTGCCGTTCAAAAATTCCGTAACATCAAAATAAAAAGAATTGTAGCCGTATGGCCAATAACCTGCCTCCTTGCCGTTGACATATACGCGGGCATGGCTCATTGCCCCGTCAAAGAGCAGCACCACCCGTTTGCCCTCCGTATAAGAAGGAACACTGAACGTTGTCCTGTACCAGCCCACTCCCACAAAAGGCAAGCCGCCGGTACGCCCTGCATGTTCCGTCGCCTCCGTCTGCCCGTCCTGCTCGATGGCAACATGCTGCGCATCATTCTTCGAACTGAAAGGCCCGTATATCGCCCAATCGTGCGGCACGGAGACCTTCTGCCACTTGCTGTCATCAAATGACGTGGTTACAAACTCCGGCTTGTCTTCCCGTGAAAACCGCCAGCCTTTTTCCAACAAAAACTCTTCTCTTCCCTGTGCCTGCGCCCCTGCAAAGCAAGAGAAGAGAAGAATCCATGCGAACAAATACTTCTTTCCCATAATTCCCATTGTTATGTGTTAATAAATTCAATGGCAAATATAGGAAAAGTCAAGAGTAATGCCAAAAGAATTTATTCTTTATGGCATTACCGAGACGCATCCGCCACACTCCCCTTATTGTTCCGCCTATTTTTCCAGCACGGCATCCAACTTGTCTGCCAAGGCTATGATATCCTCTTTCCTTGCCAAGGCATCCACCCACTCTTGCGGGATAGAAGCATAACCGTAAAGCATGCCGGCAACCGCCCCCGTCACTGCCCCTGTCGTGTCGGCGTCATGTCCCAAGTTTACCGCATGCAGCACACTGTCCCTGTAATTATCATGATTGAATATACACCACAAGCTGGCTTCCAGCGTCTCCATGACATAGCCCCCCGACCTGACATCCTGCTCGGGAAGCGCCTTGAAGCTGGCATAGTCCAAATGAAGGAGCCGTTCAAAATGAGGAGCCTCCTCCCTGAATCGCTCCGTCTCCAACAATTCCGCCACCCTCCTCTGCATGCGGGCAAAAGCCTCCGGCAAAGCCTGTCCTTCCATACAAGCGAGTTCAAAACCGCACAAAAAGATACACGCCAGGACACTCCGCGGGTGCCGGTGCGTGAGGGAAGACACTTCCGCAATCCGCCGCTCCTGTTCCTCCCTCCCAAAACCGCGGATTGCCGGCACCAACGGGGAGATTCGCATCAATGAACCGTTCCCGTTGTCCCTTTCCCTGTCCATGCCCGCTTCACGAGGAGGATAACCATTTGCCAAACGACTGATAGCCCTATCAGTTGTTATCCCAATATCAAAAGCCTCCCCTTTAGGTGTCCATAAGCCTTCGTACAACCAATCAACGAATTTATTGCCGATGTCCTGCAAATCATATCCCCCGCACAAGGAGTCCGCTAAACACAAGGACAGCGAGGTATCATCCGACCACACCGAATGCCAGGGGTGCATGCCTGTCACCGGCTCTTTTTGCACCGTTGCCCTGTCTAAGAATTGCACGGGAAAGCCCAAGGCATCGCCTACCGCTGTCCCCAAGAGAATATCTTTCTCCCATGTCCTTTTCATCTTGTCTGTTTCCATGTTCCTGCTCTTTTTATTATTTTGGTTCTTTCAGCAAAAATACAAAATAATATCTTGTTTCTTTCGTTTTTCTTCTATGTTGCCAGGACTTTCCGGGTACCTTACGGGTACCTTCGGGGTACCTTGGTAGTATGTTTGTACCCGTAAGGTACCCGCAAGGTACTCCGAAGGTACCGGGAAAGAGGAAGCAACCACGAAGCAACCCCCTAAGAACTTCCCATAAAACAAGAACATAAAAAAAGCAGCCATCGGAATGATGACTGCCTGGCGGAGGTCGGTAGCAGAGTCGAACTGCTTTAGACGGTTTTGCAGACCGTTGCCTAACCCTTCGGCCAACCGACCCTGGTTGTTTTGTGGGAGCAAAGATAGGAGGTTTTTCTTTACCCGCAAAATTATCGGACAATTATTTTTCCAAGGTCACGCTCGTACATCCGATTTTACCGCCCAAAGGGGGATTCATCTTGGATATTTTTATCCGGGCGTAGCGCAACTGGGGGAAGGCAGCGTAAAGGGCATCCAACATCCGCTTGCCGACATGCTCAAGAAGATGGGAAGGCACCATCATCTCACGGGCGATGATTTCGTATGCCGTCTGGTAGCTCAGCGCGTCGGCGATACAATCTGTCTCCGCCGGGCGGGCACAGTCATAGTGCAGGCAGGCATAGACGGTAAATTTATTCCCCACGGTCTGCTCCGCCTCGAAGCAACCATGATAGGCAAAAAACTCCATGTTCTCGATTTCTATTATTCCAGTCATAGCGTAAATCCATTTAAAACGTCAGTTTTCAAACGTTGTCGGCTGCAGGATAAAATGAAAGGGTTGGAGGACCCAACCCTTAATCATTTACTAACTACTAACCTAAACC
>DXFT01000059.1 GCA_019114285.1 Candidatus Odoribacter faecigallinarum | reverse complement strand
GCGCCACACCTCCAACTCCCCGAACACCCGCCGGAACACCCGCCACATCTTCCGCACCTCCGTAAACCGATCCGACGACAGCTTCTCCCCTTCCGTACGCTCCTTCCGCTTTGCCCGCCGCGAGCTGCACACCCGCACCTTCCCGCCATGCAGGTAAAACGTCGTCCCGTCCATCCTCACCGGTCCCCCGGACAATACCCCTTTCATCCAAATATTTAACTCGTCCATAACAAAGATATTTTCAAAAACAATTCTTCCTATATTCCTATGCAAATGTACACATAATCCTCTATAAAAACAATTTAAGCATTATAAAAACGCTATGTATTTAAGCATTCTTAAAGCGCTTTTATAACGTTTTAATAGCGTTTTATACGGTAAATATTTAGAATATAATGAATTATAGAAATAGAAAAACCACTGTTCCCTACCCGTCAAATATGTGCCGGAGACTTGCAAAATACGGATTTCCAAGCTATATTTGCAGGACGGGCGCAAGGGCACGAGGGGGATGCGCACGGAACGGCAACACAAAAAACAAGGATTATGGCAATCATCAAAAGCCCGCTGGGCAAATTCAAAGGAAGGATAGGCAACACCGTGTTCTACGACCGCAACGGGGAAAACCTCGTGCGGAAAAAGCCCGCGCCGCGCCCGCTGCGGACGGAAGCCCAGAAACGCCATGCGGCGGAATTCGGGACGATTGCCGACATCCGGGGAGTGGCAAATGAACTGATACAGGTGGGCTTCCCGGGAGGCGGGGGCTTGCCGAAGGGCGGCAACGGGTTCATGAAGGCGAACGCCACGGGGGTGGCCACGGCAGTACGGAAGGAGCCGGGGAAGCCGCTCTCGCGGAGGAAGAGGGCGACGGACGAGTTCGCCTGCACGGTGGACTACACGAAGCTGCGCGTGGCAGGGGGACCGCTGGCGGTGCCCAAGGCGAAGGCTTCGCTCAACGCGGAGACGGGGGAGGTGGTGTTCGAATGCGAAGGTACGCGACTGGAGAGCGTGGATTGTTTCTTGGACGACCGCATCATCGGCGTGGTGATGGTATGCGGGGGGTATTGGTGCCTGTGGGAAGAGATTGGGACGCGGGGCGAAGGGGGAAGGCTGGAGACGGATTTCCAGCTGCCCAGCCCGGGGGAAAAGGTGGCGGCTTACGTGTTCGCGCTGTCGGCGGACGGGAGCTCGGCGTCGGATTCGGTGTGCGTGCTTCCGCCCACGGTGTGGGAAAAGGGGGAATAAGGAAATTTTTCCGCAAAAAGGGGCGGGAGTTTGGGGAATTTGCCTTATTTTTGCATGGGAGGAAAGAGGGGGAGCATGGAATGAACGGCAATAAATTGAAAAGATATGGCAGAATTCAAGTATCAAGAGCCCTTCCCGGTGGAAGGGGACACGACGGAATACCGTCTGTTGACGAAAGATTATGTGAAGACCATCGAATGCGATGGAAGGAAGATTTTGAAGGTGGAGAAAGAGGGGCTGGAGTTGTTGGCACGGGAAGCGTACGCGGACGTGTCGTTTTATTTACGGGCATCCCACTTGCAGAAATTGGCAAATATCCTGAAGGACCCCGAAGCGAGCGACAATGACAAGTTTGTGGCGCACACGATGCTGATGAACCAGGTGGTGGCAGCCGAGGGGGAGCTCCCGACGTGCCAGGACACGGGGACGGCGATTTGCATCGGGAAGAAGGGGGAGAACGTGTGGACGGGATGCAATGACGCGGAGGCCATCAGCAAGGGCGTGTTCGAGACGTACCGCGACCGGAACCTGCGTTATTCGCAGGTGGTGCCTTTCACGATGACGGAGGAGAAGAACAGCGGCTGCAATTTGCCCGCTCAGATTGACATTTACGCCACGCAAGGCAACAAATACGAGTTCCTGTTCATCACGAAGGGGGGCGGCTCGGCGAACAAGACGTTCCTTTACCAGCAGACGAAAGCCCTCTTGAACGAGGAGACTTTGACGAAGTTCTTGAAGGAGAAGGTGCTGGACTTGGGCACATCCGCCTGCCCGCCGTACCACCTGGCAGTGGTGATTGGCGGCACGTCGGCTGAGGCGAACCTGGCGACGGTGAAGAAGGCTTCGGCGGGTTATTACGACCACCTGCCGACGAGCGGCAACGAAGGGGGACGGGCTTTCCGCGACCTGGAGTGGGAAGAGAAGGTGCTGAAGATTTGCCAGGAGAAAGGCATCGGCGCACAGTTCGGCGGGAAATATTGGGTGCATGACGTGCGTGTCATCCGCCTGCCGCGGCATGCGGCTTCGTGCCCGGTGGGCATCGGGGTAAGTTGCAGCGCAGACCGGAATATCAAGGCGAAGATTACGGAGGACGGCATCTTCCTGGAGCAGCTGGAGAAGAATCCGGCACGGTTCCTCCCGAAGGAAACGCCGGCACTGGCTCCCGCGGTGAACATCGACCTGGACCAGCCGATGGAGAACGTGTTAAAGGAATTGACCAAATATCCGGTAAAGACGCGGCTGAACCTCTCCGGCACGCTGATTGTTGCCCGGGACATCGCCCATGCCCGCATCAAGCAGATGATTGACGAGGGGAAACCGATGCCGGAGTATTTCAAAAAGCACCCGATTTATTATGCCGGCCCTGCCAAGACACCGAAAGGGATGCCTTCAGGCAGTTTCGGACCTACAACGGCAGGACGCATGGACCCGTATGTCGATTTGTTCCAGTCGCTGGGGGCTTCGTTGATTATGGTGGCAAAGGGCAACCGTTCCATTGACGTGACGAACGCCTGCAAGAAGCACGGGGGCTTTTACCTGGGTTCCATCGGAGGACCGGCAGCCATCCTGGCAAAGGAGAGCATCAAATCCGTGGAGGTGGTGGACTTCGAGGAACTGGGCATGGAAGCGGTGCGGAAGATACGGGTGGAGAATTTCCCTGCCTTCATCATCGTGGACGACAAAGGGAATGACTTTTTCGCCGAATGGGCGCATTAAAAGTCTATCATAGAGCATGGGGCGGCGTGACAGGAAAAGAAGGTCACGCCGCTTTCTTTTTCTCACGAAACTTTGGACATGGCGGTAAGGCGGATTGTCTTGGTTTCGGCTATTTCCCGAAACAAGGGGGTTACCAGCACCCAAGCACATCCTGCAAAGAGCCCCAAGAAAAGGGAAGCCACCAGAATCAGCAAGCGCTGTGGCTTGGAAGGGGAGGCAGGTTCCGCGACAGGTTCAATGACAGAGAGGACTGGCATGTCTTCCTTGACTTGCATTTTGGCTTTCTCCCGCTGGCGCACCACATCGGAATAGAGGCTGAAGAAAAGTTCATAGTCGTTCAAGAGAATCTTCTCTTGGGATTCGCGCCGGAAATCGGACATGGAATTATTCTTTTCCTGAAAAGCGACCAATGCCTGTTGCTTGTTTTCCAACTCCGCCTCCACTTCATGGTAACGCTCTTCTATAAAGTCTAGGGCAGCCTGCGCTTTGGCTATGCGGAAGCGGGTAATGTAGTCCTGCAACAGGACTTGTACATGTTGCGCGACTTGGGCAGCGAGTTTGGCTTCGGGCATGTCAACCGATATTTTAATGTTGCCATCTTTCGTATTTACCGTTACCTCTACCGCCTTCTTCAAATAAGCCATGCACTCCCTTTCCTCCAGCGTAGTGATTTCCACCCCATTTTCCGCATCCAGACAACCCGCAGCCGCCTTTCCGAAAAGATAGGTGTAAAAACTGACGGAATCTCCCCTTTCATTTACATACAAAGGGGCGTATATCAGTTTTTTCTGGAAAGGCACACTGAATATAATGTCCGGATACATGGCAGGCGAGATATAAGAAACATCTTGTAAATCATTCATGTTCATGGATTGGAAAGCCGACATTCCTTCCACGCTGATGCGGGTTGTCCGGCTCTTGGATTCCAATGCCAAGATGCATTCCGCCGTATATTTCCGCGGCAAGAGGAAAGCCAACGCGACTCCCCCAAGAAGGGAAAAAAGGATAAAATAAAGTAGTACCTTTTTACGATGCCAAAGCTTCGCTATGACCTCGACTAAATCGATTTCTTCGTTTTCCATTTGTTTTATTACTTTGTTGTTGGCGCAAAAGTATAAAATTTCCGGGAAAACTTCACAAAAACGTAATAATAAACTGCTGGAAAAATAAATTTCCCAGCAGTTCCCAATAAAAACCAAAAAACAAGTTATTATGAAATCCCCTTTTCAGTGGCTTCGGGCAACCATTTGCGCAAACGCCTGGCACCTGAAACCTGGGCTAAAAAAGGCAATACCAATACTAAACCGACACCGCAGAAGCCTCCCAAGAAAGTAAAGGCAACGCATATCAGCGCCCGTTTAGGTTTGGAGCGTTCCGTGGGGACGGTCACCGGCTCCACGACCGCAAAAATGGGGGTGTCCTCTTTTACCTGGATATTCGCCTGCTCCCGCTGTTTTGCCAATTCACTGTAAACCCCCAAAACGACGGCATACTCATTGGAAAGGCGCTCTTCCGTAGTTTTTGCCACTGCCGAAGCAAAATTACGGTTTGCATCACGGAACTCCGCCAATTCTTCCTGCTTCCGTTCAAACTCCGATTTGGCATCAGCATAGCGTTCTTCTATGAACTCAAGATTTGCACGCGCTTTCTCGATTTTAAATTCAGTCACGTATTTCTGCAACAACACCTGCACTTTATAAGCCAACTGGGCAGCAGCCACTGGCTCCGGCATGCTGGCGGAAAGGGTGATGTACCCCTCTTTGTCGTTTACCGTCAATGTGACCAAATTCGCCAATATTTTCATGCAATCGTCCTCTTCTTTGGAAAGGGATTGGATGCCGGAAGAAGCAGAATCCGGCAATCCTGGGGTTGCCTCTTCTTTGCTCAACGCCCCCAAAATAAGCCCCGGCAAGCCAATGGTGTATTTCTTGATTGTCCCCAAAAGAGAAAATTTCCGGTATTCCTCGCCCGTGTAGTAATCCAAAAGACGCACCGGCTGCTCGTAATCTTCAAACTTAATCTCTGTCTGCATCAATTCCTTCTGGAAAGGCACGCTGGACAATATTTTGGGGTAAACATTGGGCATGAGTACATCGCCACCACTATTGCTGCCCAAATTAATTCCTGCCATAGCAGCCAACCCGCTCAGATTTCCACCCGTAGTCTTCTCCCCGATCTGAGGCACCATGGTGCAACCTGCCGTGTATTCCTTCGGGCTAAACAAGGCTATCAAGACCCCCAAAGCCATAAACACCACCGTGACTTTCAAGATGAACTTCCGTTTCGCCCAGAGTTTGCGGATGACTTCAATCAGGTCTATTTCCGTCTCTTCTTGCTTATTTATCTGTTCCACTGTCATAACCCCGTTACTTTGTATTGTTAAGAATAGAAGTGACTAACGCAGCTATTGAAGTCGTCGAAGTGGCAAGACTCATGATTTCAGCCAAAGAAGTCCCCCTGCGCGCCGGCTTGACAGGCACGATAATCTCGCATCCGGGAGCAGGTTTCGCTTTTGCAAAAGCTTTGGATTTCGCTACCGTGCCATTCATATACACGATGAACGCCCTGTTCTTCTTGGCACGCGGCAAGGTGCCTCCCCCCTGAGCAATATAATGTTTTAAACCGGCTCCTTTCTCATAGACTACTACATTGGGATACATCACACCACCTGATATTTTCACTGTACCCGCATATTCCGGTACAATCAAGCGGTCTCCCGGACGCAATACGACATCATATTCAGAACCGGGATTTTTCAATGCCTTTCTCAAATCAATCCCCACATAATAGTCATTACCTAAATTCAGACTACTGACATCTATGGAATCACGCAAGCCCTGTTGTGCAAAACGCAACGTACTCTCCACTCTACGACGTTCAAATTCATTCATTTGGCGCACCAATCGAGCTCCCGACACATAGGCGTCAGGATTAATGCCACCTGCTTTCTTCACCAAATCGGACAAGCGCTGTCCTTTTTCCGAAAGGACATACTCTCCTTCAAACAAAACTTCTCCAGTCACAGTAACGCTCTGCTGTACTTGATAACCGGGAGAATTGCGGACGAAAATCTCATCAAAAGGCATGATGATAAAATTTTCATTCCCATCTATTACCAATCCATCCTTCAAAGTCAATGTAAAATTCTCGGCAAGTACATTGGTCACATCCATGCTTTTGGGGTTCTTGATTCGCCGGGCAACATCAATTTTCACCACAGACGCCGATTCCCTCAACCCGCCAGCCTGAACAATGACATCTTCCAAGGTCATGCCTTCCACATAATTAAATGTGCCCGGATTACCAACAGCCCCGCGAACTGCTATGGTCTGCTCCTCGCTTAAATCATAAATGGAAGGGATATATAATACGTCATTTTTACGCAAAACAATGTCTTCCACCCTGTTTTCCAACAAAGCCTTAACATCTACCGACTGGGCTTCACGCATGGTATTGGGCATATCACGGTACAGCACGGCACGATTCAAGAAAGCATCATCACGCACCCCTTCCGCCTTCTCTATCAATTGGCGAACAGTGGAAACCTGTCCATCCAAGGCATACATCCCGGCGCGGTAAACGGCACCACGGATTTCCACCCGATTCTCAAAACGATCCAACACTGCCCCTACCGATACTTCATCCCCATCAGTCAATGTAAATTGTGCAAACCCAGTTTTTTCTACATTAAACACTTGGTACTCACGTCCGCTCTTTCGAATTACTCGAACTGCTTCCTTATAAGCATCGCCTGTAAAACCACCTGCAAAATCCAACAAGTCCGCCATTGCTTCCCCCTCTTTCATCTCATAAATCAAAGGACGCTTCACTTTCCCCGATACCGCCACCAAATTTTGATAAGGCGGAACGATAATGACATCCCCGTCTTCCAAACGGATATCCAAGCCGCTTTTTCCTTGCAATAAATAGTCATATATATCCACCTCTGCCAGCGGCTTGCCCCCACGGCTTACCTTAACGGCACGCAAAGAACCAATATTGTTCACCCCTCCTGCACAATACAAGGCATGGAACAAGGATGCCAGCGAAGGCAATGTGTATGTACCGGGCACCACAACTTCCCCCATCACATTCACCCGGATACTCCGGATTTCCCCCAAAGACATTTTCATAAAGGTAGTAGGCTCCCCGCCGTTCATGGTAGAATATATACGGGAATAAGCATTTTTCAAGCGGCTATTAGCTTCCTGAATGGTCAATCCGTTCAAGGTAATCGGACCAATCTGCGGATCTATAATCGTCCCATCCGGTGCAATGCTTTGCCGTAAAGTCTGCTTGGAATCCCCCCAAATGTCAATAATCACCTCATCCCCAGGACCGAGGACATAATTATCAGGAGTAGCGATATTCAGATTGGGTTCAAAAGTCAGCAATTCACTATTAAACACTTCCCTACCAAAGACCCGGCTCTCTGCACGTTCAGAACGCTGTGGCGTTACAGTCGCTACCGGCACTTCTGTCCTCTCCCGCTCCGTCACTCCACTCTCCACAACAGAATCTCTCGTATCTTCCGTATAATTCGCCCGGATACGCTCCAATTGTTCACGCGTCACCCCTTTTTGAGTGAGCAACACAATCATCTCCTCCTGGCTTTTCCCTTGACTTTGGGCTTCCCTCAACATAGTGACCACTTGTTCATCTGTCATTTGCCCAAATGACACAAGTGCGACTTGCATCACTAAAAATAGTAAGAGCAATTTTCTCACGTTTCTCAAATATTAAATTTACAACCAAAGATATTATGGCTGCAAAAATACGAAAAATATACATATCCCCCTTATTCCCTGCCCAAAATTTTATGCTCTTTATCTATTTCATTCTCCCCTATATAATTACAATCCCCCTTTGTCCAAGGGGGATTGCACTGTCAATAAGCTTTCAATATATTCACTTCCGAGTGAGACAAGAAACGCCACTTCCCACGGGGAAGATTTTTTTTCGTAATTCCGGCAAAATACACCCGGTCAAGTTTTAATATCTTATAACCCAAGTGCTCAAATATGCGGCGGACAATCCTGTTCCTCCCTGAATGGATTTCAATGCCGACCTCTTTACCATCAGGCTTGACATACTGTATTTCATCCGCTTTGATAAAACCGTCCTCCAACTCGATACCTTGGCTGATTGCATTGAAATCAGACTCAAGCAAAGGCTTGTCCAGAAAAACATGGTATATCTTCTTGTTATTAAACTTCGGATGGGTCAGCTTCTTTGCCAAATCCCCGTCATTCGTCAGCAGAAGCACGCCCGTTGTCTGCCTGTCCAGCCTCCCTACCGGGTAAATGCGCTCCTTGCAAGCCTTCTCGACAAGCGACATCACCGTCTTCCGTTCCAAAGGGTCGTCCACTGTCGTCACATAATCTTTCGGCTTATTCAGCACAATGTAAACTTTCCGCTCAGGGATAATCTCATTATCATCTACTTCCACCTTGTCCGAACGTTTCACCTTTTGCCCCACCGTCTGCACCAACACGCCATTCACTTTCACCCTGCCGGCGACAATCAGTTCATCCGCATCCCGACGGGAACAAATACCGCTCATGGCAATATACCGGTTTAAACGCAACTCGTCATCCGGACCCTCCACTTTCTGGTTATGGGCAATAACCTTCTTCTTGCTGTAATGCTTCCGCCTCAATTCCTCCTTTTCAGCTTCCGTAATTTCCTTGCGTCCGCCAGGCATATAATTCCTGCGCGGCATAAACTCCTCCCGCGGGGACGTTTCCCGCCGGTAGGACCTATCCTGCCTCACCTCCCCGATGCGCGGCCTTCTCTTGCGTTCCGGCTGGGACGCCTCCCCTTCACGCGAAGGGGCATAATCCTTCCCGCGCGCACCGTAGTCTTTATATTCCCTCCTGCCCCTGCTGCCATAATCCTTATGCTCCTTCCTTTCCCTGTTGCCATAATCCTTATACTCCCTCCTCTGTCCGTCCCTGCGGTCATTGTCAGCCTGCCGGTTCCGGAAATCCCCCCTGTCCGAAGACGGTCTCCTTCTCTCCATTCTCCCGGAATTGCCGCCTTGGTAGTCCTCCCGACTATCATTCCTGCGCGGACGATAAGATTGCCTCTCTCTGTTAAATTCTTTTTCCATGGTATCTTTCATTTATTTCATAATTTAATCCCGCCTTGCGATTACTTAGGTGCGGTGCGGTACACAAAAATAGCAATTACAGTATATAATATATTCGGAGTCCATACGGCAAGCAACGGATTCATATTCCCATTCGTCGCAAAAACCGTTGAAACCTGCATAAACAGAATATAAGAAAAACTGATGAGCAACCCCAAGCCCAAATGGAACCCCATCCCTCCCCGAATCTTACGGGAAGCTATGCTCACGCCGATAATCGTCAATATAAACGTGGCAAAAGCATTCGCAATCATCTTATACTTCTCAATCTGAAAATCCACGATATTCGAACTTCCCCGCAACTTCATCCGTTCGATATAACGGTTCAAGTCAGGGAAAGACAACTGCTCCTTGATTTTGCTCGGATTCTCCGAAAACTCCGAAGGCTGGAACGCCATGACCGTATCCAGGCGCGAGCCTGTCGTATAGGTCTCCTTCTCCCCGTCAATTTTACGCAATTTCCAATTGTAAATCACCCAACGGCTGCTGTCCTTGTCCCACGAAATACGCGAGGACGTCAACTTGTCCACCAGCGTGTCCCCCTTGAAATTCTCAATGGAAAAGTCATACCCCACGTTCGACGTCACAGAATAAGATGACATATAAATATAAGTGCCGGGAGCTATCTGGCGGTGAATATGCTGCTCCTTGTTCGTATAACGCTTGTCCATATATTGCTTCTCAAAATCAATGCGGTGCGTATTGGCATTCGGAATGACAAAAGCCCCCAACAGGAAGGAAAGCAACGCGATAATCGTTGCCGAAATCAGGTAAGGCACCACAAAACGGTGGAAACTGATGCCGGAACTGAGTATCGCGATAATCTCGCTCGAATACGCCATCTTCGACGTGAAAAAAATCACCGAAATAAACGTGAACAGCGAAGAAAACATATTCGCGAAATACGGGATAAAATTCTTATAATAATCAAAAACAATCGCCTTCACCGGCACGTCATTCTCCAGAAACTTCCCCAACTTCTCGGAAATGTCGAACACAATGACAATGCACAGCAACAACAGCAACGAAAAGAAAAACGTCCCCAGGAACTTGCGAATAATATATAAATCCAATTTCTTCATAACACTACAATCTTCTGGTGATTTTCGGCAACAACCCCTTCTTCCACGCCACAAAATCCCCCACCATGATATGCTCCCGCGCTTCCCTCACCAGCCAAAGGTAAAAAGCCAGGTTATGCACCGAGCATATCTGCAAACCCAATATTTCATCCGATTTAATCAAATGCCTCAGGTAAGCCTTCGAATAATCCGTATCCACGTAAGCCAGCGCCATCGGGTCAATCGGCGAGAAATCCCGCTCCCACTTCTGGTTCTTGATATTGATAGTCCCCTCCGTCGTGAACAGCATCCCGTTCCTCCCGTTCCTCGTCGGCATCACACAATCAAACATATCCACCCCCAACCCAATGGCTTCCAGGATATTCTCCGGCGTCCCCACCCCCATCAGGTAACGGGGCCTATCCTCCGGGAGAATGCGGTTCACCACCTCAATCATGGCATACATCTCCTCCGCCGGCTCGCCGACAGCAAGCCCCCCGATGGCATATCCCGCCCTCCCGAGAGAAGCGGCATGTTCTGCCGAACGTTCCCGCAAATCCTTGTAAACACACCCCTGCACAATGGGAAATAACTGCTGCTCATAACCGTACAGCGGTTCCGTCGCATCAAAACGGGCGACACAACGCTCCAGCCAACGCATCGTCAGCCCGAGGGAAGCCTCCGCATACCGGTAATCACTCGTCCCCGGCGGGCACTCATCGAAAGCCATAACGATGTCCGCACCGATGGCACGCTGGATGTCCATCACCTTCTCCGGCGTAAACAAATGCTTCGACCCGTCAATGTGTGAGCGGAACGTC
Source organism: Candidatus Odoribacter faecigallinarum (assembly GCA_019114285.1). GTDB lineage: Bacteria > Bacteroidota > Bacteroidia > Bacteroidales > Marinifilaceae > Odoribacter > Odoribacter faecigallinarum. The sequence continues at coordinate 11,997 of DXFT01000059.1, read as the reverse complement.
ACCCCCTCCTCCGTAATCTTCCGTCCCGTCCCCGTGAGGGAAAAGACTTGGAAACCGCCGCTGTCCGTCAGAACCGGACGGTCCCACCCGTTAAAGCGGTGCAACCCGCCTGCTTCCTGCAACACCCCCGTCCCCGGGCGCAGGTAAAGGTGGTACGTATTCCCCAGGATGATTTCGGCACGGATATCCTCCTTCAGCTCCCTCACATGCACAGCTTTGACCGAACCGACTGTCCCCACCGGCATGAAAATCGGGGTATGAATCTCCCCGTGTGCCGTGGACAACACCCCGCACCGCGCCTTACTGTCCTTATCCTGAGCCAAAAGAGTATATTTCATTGCCATTACAATTTCAATGCTTTTAGTCTGCAAAGATAGGGATTTCACTCGAAAATAAAAATGCCCCTCGTTTGAAAAAGCATCCCCGCAGGATTCCTTCCTGCTTCCTTGTGGACTGCTTCTGGGATTCTTATACTTATTCCCATCTCAAAAACATGTCATCCCCTTATCAACTCCTTATCATCTCCTTCCAAGCATGGAAATAATAAACATTTCATTAGGATATATGAAAAAAATCACCTACTTTTGCAAGGAATTTGCCCATAAGAAACCAAGAAGCAAGCCTTTACATATTTAGTCAAAACATTATTTGCAGAAATAAGTTTTTTTTCAAATCTTTGGGGACAGAAATAAACAACACAATTCAAATAAATGATATGAGAAAATTTAGTGGAATGCTATTCCTGTTTGTCGCCCTTTGCCTGCAAGTTCCGGCACAGGACAAACAGTTGAGTTTGAATGATTTTTTTGTCAAGGGGACGTTCCGTACGGAGGGAGTTTACGGACTGCGTTCCATGAATGACGGCGAGCATTATACGGTCGTGGAAGGCAACGGTGCCCGCATCGTCAAGTACAGCTACAAGACGGGGCTGCCCGTGGCAACCCTGTTAGACCTGTCCCAAATCGAGGATTGCCCGGTGAAATACCTCAACGATTACACCTTCAATGCTGACGAAAGCCGCATCCTGCTATGCACAAACAAGAAGGCGATTTACCGGCGTTCGTTTACGGCGGATTATTATATCTACGATTTCAAGAACAAGGAAGTGAAGCCCCTGTCCGGGGAAGGGAGGCAGCAACTGGCAACATTCTCACCTGACGGTCAGCGGATTGCATTCGTCCGTGACAATAACATCTTCATCCATGACCTGCGTTTCGGTTCGGAACGTCAGATTACCTTTGACGGGGAATTCAACCACATCATCAACGGCGCACCGGACTGGGTGTATGAGGAAGAGTTCGGCTTCAACCGCGCCTTTGAATGGGCTCCGGACGGCTCCGCGCTTGCCTATATCAAATTCGATGAATCGGAAGTGCGCGAATACCAGATGAACATGTTCGAGGGACAAGCCCCCGCACTGAAACAGAACAGCCCCTACCCGTCGAATTACACGTACAAGTACCCGAAAGCCGGGGAGAAAAACTCCAAAGTGTCTGTCTATGTTTATGACATCGAGGACCGCACCACGCTAAAGATGGACACAGGCAAGGAGGAGGACATTTATTTGCCCCGCATCCGCTGGACGAAGGACCCCAAACAACTTGCCATCATCCGCCTGAACCGGCACCAGAACAAGATGGAAGTGCTGCTCGCCAATGTAAAAGTAGGCACGACCACCCCGCTCTACCGCGAGGAGAACAAGTATTACATCGCGGAGAGCAACCTCGACAACCTGGTTTTCCTGGACAACGGGAAAGAGTTTGTCATCACAAGCGAGAAGAGCGGATATATGCACCTTTACCTTTATGACATGGCAGGGCGCGAGAAGCAAGCCATTACGAAAGGGGATTATGATATTATCGACTTTTACGGTTATGACCCCGTCCGCAAATTGTTTTACTATTCTTCCTACGAGGAATCTCCGCTGGAGAAGTATGTTTACAGCATCAACCTGAAGGGCACGAAGAAGAAACTGACGCCGGTGGAAGGATGGAACGAGGCAGCTTTCAGCAAGACGTTCAATTATTACATTAATGTAGTCTCCAACAAAGACATGCCTCCCGTCACCACGCTCTACAACGCCAAGGGGAAGGAAGTGCGGGTGCTGGCAGACAACAAGCAGGTGGCAGAAAAGGTGAAGGAATACAAAATTGCCAAACGTGAGTTCATACAGGTTCCGGCAGCCGACGGCACCACCATGCTGAATGCTTGGATTATGAAGCCTGTGGACATGGAAGCCGGGAAAAAATACCCGCTCCTCATTACGCAATACAGCGGTCCGAATTCCCAGGAAGTAACCAACAGTTGGAGCCTGGACTGGCTGAATTACCTGGCACAAGAAGGTTTTGTCGTGGCTTGCGTTGACCCGCGCGGGACTGCCGCCCGCGGCGAGGAGTTCCGCAAATGCACTTATATGCAGCTGGGCAAAATCGAGAGCGACGACATGATTGCCGCTGCCAAATGGCTGGCAGGGCAAGATTATGTGGATTCCCGCCATGTGGGCATCTGGGGATGGAGTTTTGGCGGCTTCATGTCCTCCCTCTGCCTCATGAAAGGCTGCGATGTATTCACGACCGCTATCGCCGTCGCCCCGGTGACAAACTGGCGGTATTATGATTCCATCTACACGGAACGCTACATGCGCACCCCGGCAGAAAATGCAGCCGGCTATGACACGAACGCCCCGATGCACTACGTTGACCAGCTGAAGGGCAACCTGCTCCTTTGCCACGGCACTGCCGATGACAATGTACACGTACAAAACACGTATGAGCTGGCAGAACGCCTCGTGCAAGCCAACAAGCAGTTCGACATGGCCATTTACACCAACCGCAACCACGGCATCTACGGAGGCAACACCACGCTCCAACTTTACACGCGGTTTGTCAATTACCTCATGGAACACATGAAATAAACCCGATAAAAAAGGAGCTGTCCCGGGAGTGTCCTGGAATAGCTCCTTTTTCTTTTTGACCGTGGCGTTTTTCTTATTCCAATTCCAGCCCGAAAATCCGCTTCAAATCTTCGACAACGGGATTCAATTCCACAAAATGCCGGTACTTCTCCTCACGAGTATATAATTTTTTCTCTTCAACCGTCGTTTTCGAATCAAAAATCTGGAATTCCACAGTAACAGCCCCATTATTCAACATTCTCATCAAGGCATGATGAAAATGCATGCGAATGGCATTCAAGTTGTCTAATTGGATTTGATTGTCAACGAAAAGCGTAATCTGTTCACCGGCAATCACGGGACGGTGCGCCACCAATGCGACCCCGATAATGTTGTCCGGCTTGTACTCTGTGATATAACGCCGGATAGCAGCAACCACTTTTCCCTCGTCAACCGGCTCACGGGAAACCACCCGTTCATATTCGGCAGGCTGTGCTTTTTCCTTCACGACAGAACGGTTCCCCAATTCCGACAAAGCTTCTTTTATTTTAAAAGAAGCCGGACGGAGAACAGTTGTTTTGGGAGGAAGTGTATTTTCCTTCTTGCTTTCGGAAGGCTTGACCGCCTGTACACCGGAAACCGGAGTTGCATCAAACCCTTCGATTTTCAGTAAAGCGAGAAATTCAGAAGCCCTCAGGCTTTTTTTTTTAATTCATTTATCTGGCACAAGCGGATGAAGGCAATCTCTATACAAAGGCGCTTTTCCACCCGCTGTTTATACTGTACCTCGCATTGTTCCACTACTTTCAAGGCTTCATAGAGAAAATCGACCGTACACTCTTCCGCCTGTTTGGCATAACGCGCCTTGATGGAAGCGCTGACTTCCAGCAATTGGACAGTTGCCGGGTCTTTGGAAACCAATACATCCCGGAGATGTTTCCCCAAACCAGCCAACAGGCTGCCTCCGTCAAATCCCTTCTCAATGATTTCATTCAAAAGCAAAAGAGAGTCAGCCACCTTGCCGTTGAAGAAATAAGCGGTCAGGCGGAAATAGTAATCATAATCCAGGACATTCAGGTTTTCAATGACTTTGGAATAGGTCAATTCCTTCCCGCAGAAACTGACGACCTGGTCAAAGATGGAAAGTGCATCACGCATTGCCCCGTCCGCTTTCTGGGCTATGATATCCAAAGCCTCCTCCTCGGCAACAATGCCTTCCTTTGAAGCGATGTATTTCAAGTGCTCAACCGTATCCCCCACTTTCATGCGGTTAAAGTCAAATATCTGGCAACGGGAAAGGATAGTAGGAAGAATCTTATGCTTTTCCGTTGTCGCCAAAATAAAAATGGCATGGGCAGGCGGCTCCTCCAAGGTCTTCAGGAAGGCATTGAATGCAGCCGTGCTTAACATGTGTACCTCGTCAATGATATAGACACTGTATTTACCGACTTGCGGCAGGATACGCACTTCCTCCACCAACTCCCGGATGTTGTCCACACTGTTGTTGGAAGCAGCGTCCAACTCATGGATATTCAGAGAACGCCCGGCATTGAAAGCCTTACAGGATTCGCATTCATTGCAAGGCTCCGCATTGGGCTGGAGATTCATGCAATTGATGGTCTTCGCAAAAATCCGGGCACAAGTTGTCTTCCCAACCCCACGGGGTCCCGTAAACAAATAAGCTTGCGCGAGTTGGTGGTTCATGATAGCGTTGCGCAAAGTGGAAGTAATCGCCCTTTGCCCCACTACCGTATCGAAACTGGCAGGTCTATATTTACGCGCTGAAACGATAAAATTGTCCATATCAAATTCTTTCAAGATCCGACTTCAATACCCATCCCTCATTGCCATCTTCCAAACGGATGTTATACCATCCATTCAATTCTTCCATAATCCGGACTTTCAACCCTTCATGTATCAGGAAAAGACTCGTCCCGCTGTCGTTGGGCGCTCCTTTCACAGTAACGCTGGGAGTAGTGATGATGGCATATTCACGTTCAGAGATACGCTTGTTCTGACGGGATGCAAAAAACACTGCCCCCAAGGTAAAGAAGAAAAGGATAATTCCCACGACAAACCCCGTTTTTTTCAGAAGCACCGAACGGGAATAAAAGAACAGCGCCGCCATGGCAAGGAAAACAATGAAAAATACCACGGAGATTGTCGCCCACTGGTCTGCCGAATAACTTGTTTCAAGGGCTTTGTACCATCGCACTAAAAACAATTCGGGCAAGACGTCGATTTTGTCCACGATGGCTTGTTGCGCCATTCCCAGATTGTAGCGCGCCATGGCATCTCCCGGGTCAAGTAGCAATGCCCTCTCATAATTCAATATCGCTTGGGTATTTTCCCCCAATTTGTAATAGCAATTTCCTAAATTATAATACAATGCGGCAGATTCCATACCTTCTTCCCGCATTTTTTCATAAATGCCGGCAGCCGTTGCGTAATCCCCACCGGCATAGGCTTGTTCCGCCTGTTGTCCTTCCGCGCCATCAGCAGCAAAAACAGCTATATGGAAAAAAGACAGCAACAATATGAATAATATCTTTCTCATCTCCAAATTATATACTTTTATCCAACTTCATAATCACTTCCATGCTCTGGGCATAAACCTTGTCCATCTCGGCATCGGAATTGCTTCCAGGCGCATAACGGGCATATTCACAGGTATCCAGCACGCCGATAAAATCCTTAAGCAAATCATCAGCGACATTTTTCTGCTGGAGGATTCCGCTGATATTGTCACGGTTCAACTCCGCCCGGTCAATATTCAATTTATAGCTCATGTATCCCCACAAGGCTTTCAAGACTTCCTCATAAAATTGTTCAGCATTATGACTCCTCATTGCAGCCGCAGCCAATTTAAGACGCTTACGCGCCATTTTTGCCGCCGCCCTGTTCTTCACCCTGGCTATATCTGCATTCGCCTTGATACGTTGCCGGTTAAACACAATCCCTGCAATAAAGAGGAAGAGAGGAATGAGCATCCACAACCAGTAGGATAAGGTCCCAAAGAAATGGACACCGGCTTCTTTCAAATCCAAGTCTCCCGTCTTCAAATAACGGATATCCTCACCCACCTGGCGGATATCTTCTTTCTTAAAGGATTGCACCACATTGCCGGAACTATTCCCTTCCTGCCCTTTTTCTGCTCCCTTACGCACATGAATGGCATATTCCTGCCCGGCAAGGGTCTTGTAGGTACCCGTTTTCGTGTCAAAATAAGAATAACGGACCGCAGGTATTTTGTAATCCCCAGAATAGCGAGGAATCAATACGTATTCAAAAGAGACTGTCCCCGACATGCCGTTCTCCGATACATTGACATTGCGGGATTCCTTGGGATCGTATGCCTCAAAATCCAACGGGAAATTAATTGACGGCGCCTGCAACAATTTCAAGTTTCCCTGCCCGGAGAAGGTCACTTTATAAGTGATGGCGTCATTGGCATTCACCGTATCGGCGGAAAGGGAGGTGGACATGGTGATATTACCTACCGTACCGGAATATCCCACCGGCTTTCCTGACTGAGGCAACTCCTTGACCGTCACCGTTACCGGCTTACTTCTTCGCATCGCCCGCACATCCCGGTAATTCCCAAAGAAATCATCAAAGAAACTACGCCCTCCTCCTGCCAAGCGCTGACGCACAATGCATTCCAATTCAAAAGGTTCGATGGTAATCTCCCCTGTCTGTTGAGGGAACAGAAGCACTTTCCGGATAACACCCACGTTGTATATTTCCCCGTTATATGTCTCCCGGGTCAATTCTATCCGCTGGGGAGTAGGTATTTCCTCTGCCAGGAAACCGGCAAAAGTAGGAAACTTGCTCCTCCCGAAATTTGTCAGGTCCACCTTGGTATATACCTTGATGGTGGCAACCAAGCTCTCACCCAAATAGAGGTTGCGCTTGGAAACATCCACCTTGACAAAAAGGTTATCTTCATTAACCGCCGCAGACGCATCAGGCTGGACAGCCCGATTACCGCTGCCCTGCCCAGAAGATGCCGCAGCATTTGAACTCCCTTTCACCACTTCAATGGTCAAGGCATTGGACTTGTATTCCTTGCCATCCACTGTAATTGTCGCCGGAGCTATCTGGAATTTCCCTTCTTTCGTTCCCTCCAAGAGGTAAGTATAAGTAAAAGATACGCTCTGGGTCGATTTGCCATTCACAAACGAATAAGAAGACGACTGGCTGACGCTTGGTCCCATCAGCAAGTCGAAACCCTCCAATGTCGGCACTTTCAAATTAGTCCCTTCGCAATTCAAAGTGTATGAAAGCCGGAATTGCTCCCCCGTTGCCACAACAGAGGGGGCAGAAGCCCTAAATTCCACATTCTGAGAATAAGCAAAATGGACTATAAACAATAATATTACAAATAGAAATCTTTTCATCTGTCCTAATTTAAATCTGTCTGCACCCTGCAAATTTACCAATTTTTATCTATTTTCAGCCGTTTGGCTTTCTGTTCTTGTGCTTTCTGTTTCTGCACTTTCTCCTGCACTTGTTTTTCATCATTTTGCAACGCTTCTAACAAGCGTTCCGCATCCTCCTTAGAGATTTTTCCTTCTTGGGGTTGCGGCTGTCCCTGTTGTTGCTGTTGCTTATCTTGGTCCTGTTTGCCGTCTTTATTTTGTTGGTCTTGGTTCTGTTGTTGGTCTTTATTCTGTTGCTGATTCTGCTCCTGGTTCTGCTGATCTTTATTTTGCTCTTGATTCTGGTCTTTATTCTGTTGGTTTTTGTCTTGATTTTGTTGTTGATCTTGATTCTGCTCTTGCTTATCTTGATTCTTATCTTGGTTTTGCTGCTGCTGTTGTTTCTGATGACGTGCAAATTCCAAATTATACTTTGTCTGCTCAGAATCCGGATTATTACGCAAAGACTCTTTATAAGCCTCGATGCTCTCATCCGTCTTCTCCATAGACAAAAGCGTATTCCCGATATTGTGGTATATTTCCCCCAATCGTTTCTTATCCTTTTCCTTCTCTGCCAAGGCTGAGAACTGTTTCAAGGCTTCGTCATATTTTTTCTGTTTATACAAAGCATCTGCCATATTGAAAGCCGCCTCAAAGGAATCTGCCTTTTTATCCGCAGCCTTCCGATATTCCACTTCTGCTTTTTCAAAATCCTGTTTGTCAAATAAATCATTCCCTTCACGAATGTATTTACGCTCTTGTTGGGCAAGCGCCTGACCGATTATTCCTAAAAGGAAGATGGATATGATTGCAAATTTCAACATAATATATACCCTTTATTGTTGTTCATCACTCTTTTTAAAAATATGGATATGCAAGAAACGTTTATTCTTGCGCCCCAAAATCATAAATTCCACGAATATAAAAAACAGCCCTGCCAAAAGGAAATATTGGTATTTTTCCGCATAATCGGAATACACCTTCTCTTCCAGCAAAGTCTTCTCCATCCGGTTTATCTCATCTAACAAACGGTTCAAACCGACTTCCGTATTACTGGCACGGATATACAGCCCCTCTCCGGCCTTGGCAATATCCTGCAATGTCTGTTCATCCAATTTCGAAACTACCACATTCCCAGCACCATCTTTCATAAACTGACCGGGCTGTCCCTGCACCGGAATAGGCGCCCCTTGCTCCAACCCCATTCCAATGGTATGAATCGTAATACCCTGTTCATGGGCTCGACGGGCTGCCGCCACAGCATCGTCCTGGTGGTTCTCCCCATCCGTTATCACAATAATTGCCTTGGAAGTCTCCGTTTGGGGAGTAAAAGATTTGGCAGCCAAATCAATTGCAGCCCCGATTGCGGTACCTTGCACTGGGACTGCATCCGTCGTTATATTGGAAAGGAAAAGTTTAGCAGAAGAATAATCTGTCGTTATCGGTAATTGCACATAAGCATCACCAGCAAACACGACCATTCCGACTTTGTCGTTCGATAATTTCTCTACCATGCGTGCTATCGCCATTTTGGCTTTTTCCAAACGGTTGGGCTTGATATCTTGTGCCATCATGGAATTTGAGACATCCAACGCCACCATTAATTCAATCCCCTGCTTCTGCACTTGTTGCAATTTAGAACCAAATTGGGGACCTGACACACCAACAATAACAAAAAACAAGGCTACCAAAATCATCACGAATTTCCATGCCCCACGCTTGAATGACTGCAACGGCATCAAAGACTTCAACAGTTCCGGATTGCCGAATTCTGCAATGGCTTTCTTTTTCCTATTTACCATTACTACATAAAAAACAATAAGCAACGGTATAATAATCAATAAATATAATAATTCTGGATGTGCAAATCTAAACATGGCATTCAATAATTATAAATCAAGTCATAAAAATTTTATGGAATCTTCCGCAATAAGGTGTAACGCAATACAGCCTGTGTAATCAGGAGTACCATTCCTATCAAACCAAATACAAAGTACTTCTCATCCTTTTTACTGAAATGCTTTACCTCTATCTTGCTCTTTTCCATCTGGTCAATCTCTTGATAAATCTGTTGCAACTTATCGTTGTCTGTTGCCCGGAAATAATGCCCGCCTGTCAAATCTGCAATCTGCTGCAATATTTCCTCATCTATTTCCACGGGAACATTTTGCAACTGCACCCCAAAAGGCGTCATTACCGGATAAGGCGCTTCACCATAAGTCCCTACACCGATAGTATAAACCCGGATATTAAAAGTCTTTGCCAACTCTGCAGCTGTCGCCGGGGCTATTGCCCCCCGATTGTTCACACCATCAGTCAATAAAATCACTACCTTGGACTGGGCAGGACTGTCTTTCAGACGATTAACCGCATTCGCAAGTCCCAAACCTATGGCAGTGCCATCCTCTATCATACCGCTTTTCACTTCACGCAACAAATTCACCAACACTGCCTGGTCTGTTGTCAACGGACATTGAGTGAAACTCTCCCCTGCAAAAGTGACCAAACCAATCCTGTCTTGAGGACGTTCAAGAATAAATTTTGTTGCCACTTCTTTCGCCGCCTCCAAACGGTCTGGAGTAAAATCCTGAGCCAGCATACTCCCAGACACGTCCAATGCCAACACAATGTCTATGCCCTCGCTGTTATAAGTCTGCCAACTATTATCTGCCTGGGGACGTGCCAAAGCAAAAACCAAGAAGACAATGGCCAATACCTCCAAGGCAAAAACCACATGTCTCAACCAAATACGTCCGGCATGCTTTATTCCCTTAAATGCCCGCAAAGAAGAAAACTGCAAATCAGCATGTGATTTCTTTTCACGGAAAATATACCATAATATCATCGGTACCAACAATACCAACAATAGGAAGTAACCCGGGTTTGCAAATTCGTATCCAAACATTTTTCCTTAATTGACAATTATTCTTTTTTCATTATTTCATCTTCAGCCTTTTTCTCTTCTGCCTGAAGTTTCCGTTTTTCTTCCTCTTTCCGCTGCTCTTCAGCAATCTCTGCTTCCAAACGCTGATGTGTCGTATTGACAAAATCATAAGCAGAATCCAAATAACGCGCATTTTCATCCTGCAAAGGAGTGAATTTTGCAAACTTCACATAATCAGCCGTTGTCAACATATCTTCAATTTTCTCACACTCTGTCGCTTCTATCTTATGGCATTTCTTCATGTCACGTAAAATCTCCGTTGAGGTCTGCTCCATGGCAGAAATACCAAATTCGCCATCCAAATAAGCCCGCACCGTATCCACCAAACGTGTATAATATTCCTTTTCATTACCCGGTTGCCATAGTTTTTCATCTTTTATGGAATCAAGTGACCGAATCGCCTGCACATAAGGGGGTATAACCTCTTTCGGTGGCATAAACAAAGGCTTGTGTTTTTTGTGCCGTTGCCATAAATACCACGCGGCAGCAATAACGGCAAGCCCCAAAAGGCTCCATAATAAATAAGGCAATATTTCTGCCAAATTCCAAGGGGCGGCATAAGGCATCACAATGTCATAATTACCCTTCTGGGGGTCAATTTCATACGTATTGACAGCAAAAGCGATAGGGTCTGTCCTGAGTACATTGTCAAATTCAGCGCCTTTTATGGTGATTGGCATAGGAGGAATCACATATACCCCCGTATCAAAAGCTGTAATCACGTATTGTTCCGTCAAAACCCACTTGCCATCCTTCTCCCAAACAGAATCCCTCCGGGGGCCGGAAATAATTTCTACCCCATTGACCACAGTATCTTTCAATTGAGGAAAAAGAATCCGAGCCTCCTCATCACTTCGCACCTTAAAGGTTAACCGTTGCTGGTCGCCAATCAGCATATAATTGGTGTCTAATTCTACCCCATATTCCAAATTCTGGGCGTACACTGCATTTACCCCCAACAACAGTATAATAGATAATAATACCTGCCTTAAAAACATAATTCCTAATCTAAATCACCGTTTAATTACATCGCTTCAAGACCGCCTCTTAAACAAGGAAATCAAAGCTCTCACATAATCCTCGTCAGAACGAATATCTGCCACATCTACGCCCGAACGCTTGAAAACATTCTTCAGTTCCTTCTCCCAAACGGACATATATCTGGAATACTCTTCCCTCACCCTTTTGTCGGAAGTATCCACCCACATTTGCTCCCCGGTCTCCGCATCCGTCAAAAACATCATGCCGACAGGCGGCAAAACATTTTCACGGGGATCATACACACGCAATGCCACCACATCGTGCTTACGGTTAGCTATTGCCAAAGCATGAGAAAAATCATGTTCGTCAATGAAATCAGAAATCAGAAAACAAGTGCAACGTTTTTTGATAGAATTGGTCACATATTGCAATGCCTGCTCAATATTAGTATGCTTATCTTCAGGATAAAAATCAATCAATTCCCTAATAATATGCAAAATATGCGTCTTCCCCTTTTTCGGTGGAATAAACTTCTCCACTTTATCGGAAAAGAATATGACTCCAATCTTATCATTATTCTGGATGGCAGAAAAAGCAAGGACTGCTGCAATCTCCGTAATCTGGTTCTTCTTCAATTTGGAAACCGTTCCAAAATTCCGGGAAGCACTGACATCAATCATCAACATCACCGTCAATTCACGTTCTTCCTCAAAGACCTTGACGTATGGCTTATTATGACGGGCTGTCACATTCCAGTC